>DASPUZ010000217.1:0-9801 GCA_035622635.1 bacterium
GTCGCCGACAACATCGCGTACGGCCGCCCGGGGGCCGCACGTACGGAGATCGAGGCGGCGGCGCGTGTCGCCGGCGCCCATGCGTTCGTCTCCGCGCTGCCTCGAGGCTACGACACGGTGCTGGGCGAGGGCGGCATGGAGCTGTCAGGGGGGCAGCGGCAGCGGCTTGCGCTCGCCCGCGCGGTCCTCAATAACCCGGCCGTGTTCATCCTGGACGAGGCGACCTCGGCGCTCGACAGCGAGTCGGAGGAAGCGATCCAGGAGGCGATGGCCCGGCTGACGCAAGACCGGACGACCTTCATCGTGGCTCACCGGCTCTCGACCGTCCGCAGCTCCCACAGGATCGTCGTGATGCTCGAGGGGCGGATCGTCGAGACGGGTAGCCACGACGAGCTCGCGACCCGCGACGGCGTCTACAGCCGCCTCGTCCGAGGGCAACTCCTCGAGGAGAGCGGCCGGGCGGTGACCCCGGCCCCGACGCCATGACGGTCGCGGTCAGCGTCATCACGGCGACGCGCAACCGCGCGCACGTGCTCGCCCGCTGCCTGGAAGCGCTCGACGGGCAAACGCTCGATCCGTCCCGGTACGAGGTCCTCGTTGCGGACGACGCCTCGACGGACGGTACGCCCGCCGTCGTCGAGACGGCGCAGGCCCGCGCCCGCTGCGCGATCCGCTTCTCCCGCCTGGACCGCCGCTCCGGCGTGCCCGCGGCCCGCAACGCGGCGATCCTGGCCGCCCGTGGCGAGATCGTCGTGTTCGTCGACGACGACTCCCTGGCGCCCCCTGGGTTTCTCGCCGCCCATCTCGACGCCCACACCGCGCACCGGGACGCAATCGTGTGCCGCGGCCCGGTCATTGTCACGCAGTCGCTGGATCGCCCGTTCGACGTACGGGGCGGCGTGCTGGATATCTCGACCGCGTACTTCGACACCGACAACGGCTCCGTACGGCGCGAGGATCTGCTCCGGGCCGGGCTGTTCGACGAGGCGTTTTCGCCGTACGGATGGGAGGGCCTGGATCTGGGATTCCGGCTCCGGAGTCTGGGGCTGCGGCGGGTATTCAGACGCGACGCGGCACTCTATCACTACCGTCCCGAGGTCTCGCCCGGCACGCTCGACGCGATGCTCGTCAAGGAGGAGGAACGGGCGCGGACGGCACGGGTCTTCTACGCCAAGCACCCGACGCTCGAGGCGCGGTTCGCCGTGCAACTCACGCCTCTCCACCTGCTGCTCAACCTGCTCCAGCGCGGGTTCGGGCTCGTCCACGCTCGCAACGTCGAGTCGCTCGTCGAGCGCACGCGGCGCTGGGGGATCCCGGCGGTCGGCCGGGTTCTCCTCTCCGGCGTGCTCAACGAACGATACCTCGCGGAGCTGTGGGCGTGCGGGAACAGCGACGCGCGGGCGGCGAACGGGCCATGACGCCCCGCTCCCGCACCATCGGCGCGTCCGGCACCGCTCCCGCGCGATGATACAATAGCGCCGGTGGAGATCAGCGTCGTTATTCCTACGTTCAACAGTCGGGACGTATTACGCCGGACGATCCAGGCGCTCGCGGTCCAGACGTTCCCCAGGGACGCGTACGAGATCGTGATCGCAGACGACGGCTCGACGGACGGCACCGCGGAGATGGTCGCGGACGCCCAGCGGGGTCCGGTCGCCATTCGCTACGTCGCCCAGGCCAACCTCGGCCGGTCCGCGGCGCGGAACCGCGGGGCGCGCGCGGCGCGGGGCCGACTGCTGCTGTTCCTCGACGCCGACATCTGGGCCACGCCAACGCTGCTCGCGTCTCACCACGCGCACTATCCGCCGGGCACCCAAAGGCTGGGCGTCCAGGGGCGGAGCCTCACACACCCGGAAGCCCGGACCACCCTGTTCATGCGCGCCCGGGAGATCACCCCGGATCTCTCGGTCCGCCGTCGGCACAACTTGTCGCCCGTTCACATCATCACGCGGAACTTCTCCGTGTTCCGGCGCGAGTTCGAGGAGGCCGGCGGGTTCGACGAGGGATTCACCGGCTACGGCTGGGAGGATATCGAGCTCGCGATGCGGATGCAGGCGTTCGGCATCAGGTTCGACTACGAGCCGGACGCCCTCGCCTACCACTACCACGTCGAGACGTTCGACGGCATCCGGCGCAAGCTCCGACAGGCCGGCGAGGGCGCGGTCTATTTCTGGCGCAAGCACGGCCGGTCTGTGCAGCTCGGCCTCTTTTTGGAGATTTTGCCCGCGATGCTCCCGTTCAAGTGGCTCGTGTTTCGCACGCCGCTGTTCATGCCCTTGTTCCGCTGGCTCCTGCCGGGGGCCGAGCGACGCGGCTGGCTGCTCGTGGCTAATGAGTGCTACACGGAGTTGATCTGGGAGGCCTACTACGACGGTGTCTTCGCGGCGCTGCGCTGCGCGCCGTCGCCGGTACCCGCCCCCGGCGCGGAGCCGCGGGGAACCCTGACCGATGGAGATTAGCGTCGTCGTCTCCACGTACAACAACCGCGAGGTACTGCGCCACACGCTCGCGCACCTGGCGGCCCAGGCGTTCCCACGCGAGCAGTACGAGGTCGTCGTCGCGGACGACGGATCGACGGACGGAACGGCCGAGATGGTGCGGTCGCTCGTCTTCCCCGTGCCGCTCCGGTACATCGCCCGCGCGCACACCGGCACTTCGGCGGTGCGAAACGTGGGCTGGCGGGAGGCCCGAGGCCGGATCGTGCTCTTCGTCGACTCCGATTTTTGGGCCGAGCCCGATCTTCTGGCATCGCACCACGGCCACTACCTCCCGGGGGCAGCCGGCATCGCGGTCCAGGGACGCTCAATGATCCATCCGGACAGCCTGACCACGCCGTTCATGCGGGTCAAGGAAATCAGCCCGGACTTGACGATCCGCAGCCGCCACCGCATGTCGCCGTATCACGTCGTCGCCCGGAACTTCTCCATGCTCCGGGCCGACCTGGAAGCGGCCGGCGGATTCGACGAGGGGTTCCCGGGGTACGGGTACGAGGACTTGGATCTCGCGCTGAGGATGACGGCAAGAGGCGTCGTCTTCGAGTACGAGCCGGAAGCACGCGGCTTCCACCACCACGTGGAGACGCTCGACGGCGTCCGGCGCAAGTTGTACGAAGCCGGGCTGTGCGCGGTGTACGTGTGGAGGAAGCACGGCCGGACCCCGCGGCTCGGGCTGTTCCTCGAGATCCAGCCGTGGATGCTGCCGTTCAAGTGGCTCGTGTTCCGGACGCCGCTCGTGATGCCATTGCTCCACCGGCTGGTTTCCATCGGCGAGCGCCGCGGATGGCTGCTGATCCTCAACGAATGCTACAAGAACCTGCTCCAGGAGGCCTACTACGCCGGCGTGTTCGCGGCGTGGCGGGCGCCCGAGCCCGAGGCGCGCGCTACGGCAGCCGCCCGCCCTGCGCACGGAGGAGCCGACGATGGCCTCTCTTGATGCCACCGTGGACGTCTCGATCGTCGTGCCGGTCTACAACGAGGAGGAGAGCCTGCCCGTGCTGCACGCCGAGGTCGCCGCGGTCATGGAACCGCTCGGTCGAACATGGGAGCTCATCTGCATCGACGACGGCAGCACCGACCAGAGCTACCGCGTCCTGGAGGACCTCGCCCGAAGCGACCCCCACGTCGTCGCGATCCAACTCCGGCGCAACTTCGGCCAGACGGCGGCCATCGCGGCCGGCATCGACCACTCGCGGGGGCGCGTGGTGGTGCCGCTGGACGCCGACCTGCAACACGATCCCGTGGATATCCCCCGCCTTCTCGACAAGCTGGATGAAGGGTACGACGTCGTGAGCGGGTGGCGGAAGGACCGTACGGACCCGTTCCTGAGCCGCCGCCTGCCGTCGATCGCGGCAAACCGCACGATCTCCGCCGTACTCGGCCTGCGGCTTCACGACTACGGGTGTACGCTCAAGGCCTACCGGCGGGAGATCCTGGACCACGTTCACCTGTACAGTGAGATGCACCGGTTCATCCCGGGGTTAGCGGCCTCCATCGGCGCGAGCATCGCCGAGCTCCCCATCAACCACCGCCCCCGCCGGTTCGGCAAGTCCAAGTACGGTCTCGTACGCACGCTCAAGGTCCTCCTCGATCTGATGACGGTGCGATTTATCAGCGGTTACCTCACCAAGCCGATCTACGTCTTCGGTGGGGCCGGCTTCATCCTGGCCGCCGCCGGGGTGGTCGTCACGATCATCGTGGCCGTTCAGAAGCTGGCGTACGGCGTATGGGTCCATCAGAATCCTCTCGCGTGGATCGCCGGCTTTTGCTTCGTGTCCGCGCTCCAGTTCATCCTGATGGGTCTCCTCGCCGAGCTCATCGTCCGGACCTACCACGAGTCGCAGGCGAAGCCGATCTACGTGGTGCGCCGGATCGTCAACCACGGCGGCGCCGGGGAGCACGACCGTCCAGCCGCATCCGAGCTTCGTCGATGAGGACTCCGGGACACCGTGTGTGGCATCGCCGGATTCACCGCTGACACGCTCGGCCCGGACCGCGCGGACGCCGTCATCCGGGCGATGTGCGGGGCGATCCGCCACCGCGGGCCCGACGACGAAGGATACTACGCCGGCTCCGGCGCGGTGCTCGGCGCGCGGCGTCTCAGCATCATCGACGTCGCTGGGGGCCACCAGCCCATCGGCAACGAGGACGGTACCGTATGGGTCGCCTTCAACGGTGAGATCTACAACTTCCAAGGCCTCCGCGCGGATGCGGAACGTCGCGGACACCGGCTGCGGACGCGCTCGGACACGGAGGTCCTCGTCCATCTCTACGAGGACCGGGGAACCGACCTTGTCTCGCTGCTCGATGGCATGTTCGCGTTCGCGATCTGGGATGACGCCCGCCGCCGCCTGATCCTGGCCCGTGACCGTATGGGCAAGAAGCCGCTCCACTATGCGCGCATGGGCGCCGGGCTCGTCTTCGCGTCGGAGCTCAAGGCCCTGCTCCGCCACCCCGCGGTGGCGCGGAGCCTCTCGGTGCCGGCGCTCGCGCGCTACCTGACGTTCGACTACGTGCCGGCGCCGCAGACGATCTTCGAGGGTGTCGCAAAGCTGCCCCCGGGGCACATGCTGGTGCACGAGGACGGCCGCGTGCACCTGAGACGCTACTGGGACCTCCCCGCGCCGGATGGCGACGGCGCGGACGGCTCGGACGCGGCGGAGCATCTCGCTCAGCTGCTCGACGCGGCGACCGCGCGCCGCCTGATCAGCGACGTCCCGCTTGGCGCCTTCCTGAGCGGCGGGATCGACTCGTCGGCCGTCACCGCGTTGATGACGCGCCACGCCTCCACGCCGGTGAAGACGTTCAGCATCGGCTTCGACGAGCCGTCGTTCGACGAGTCCCGGTACGCGCGCGAGGTGGCGGCGTGCCTGGGCACCGACCATCACGAGGAGATCGTGGCGCCGGCCGCGATGGCCGGGCTGGCGGAGCAGCTCGGCGAGATCCTCGACGAGCCGCTGGCGGACGCCTCGATCCTGCCCACGTACCTGCTCTCGCAGTTCACGAGGCGCCACGTGACCGTGGCACTCTCAGGCGACGGCGGGGATGAGCTCTTTGCGGGTTATCCCACGTACCAGGCGCATCAGGTCGCGAGGAGGCTCGACTGGACCCCGCGGCCGGTCGTCGCTGGCGCCAGAGCGCTGGCCGCCCGCCTCCCGGTCTCCTACGGAGATTTCAGCCTGGACTTCAAGATTCGCCGTTTTCTCTCGGGCCTGGGTCGGCCCCTCGAGATGCGTCATACCACCTGGCTCGGCACGTTCGAGGCCGCCGAGCTGCCGGTGCTGCTGGCCCCTGACGTCTGGCGTCGGATTCAATCGGACGATCTGTTCTCCGAGATGCGCGGCTACGTCAGGGCGGCGGAAGACCGCGACTGGCTGGCCACGTTGCTGTACCTCGACGCCAAGCTCTACCTGCAAGACGGCGTGCTCGTCAAGGTCGACCGCGCGAGCATGGCCTGCTCTCTCGAAGTGCGCTCACCGTTTCTGGACACCGCGGTGGTCGAGTTTGCGAGCCGTCTCCCGGCGCGGCAGAAGCTTCGCCGCCTGACCACGAAGTTTCTGCTCAAGCGCGCGCTTCGGGGGCTGCTGCCGGACCGGATCCTCCACCGGCGCAAGAAGGGATTTGGAGTGCCGGTGGGGGCGTGGATCCGGGGCCCCTGGCACGACCTGTTTCGCGAGGTGCTCGCGCCCGACCGAATCGCACGCCAGGGCCTGCTCAACCCGCAAACGGTCACGCATCTCCTCTCGGAGCACCTCGCGGGGACGCACGACCACCGCAAGAAACTATGGAACCTCTTCGTCCTGCAGATGTGGCATCGCTCGTACCTCGAGAACGGAGAAGTTTGATGCCGGGGCTTGTGACGCGCGTTCACCGACTTAATCCGACTCATCCCCCCTCGCCGCGCGGCTGCCGCGCTTGGTGGAGCGCGAGCTCGCTGACCCTCTGCAGCGCGGCGGCGCCGCTTGCGCCCTCTATGGCCTTGAGCGCAATGTCCCGGACTCGGTCCACGGCCTCGCGCAACTCGCGCTCCAGTTGGCCGATGCGCAAGTTCTGAGCCCTGTTCTGCTCCTCCAGAGCCGCGACGCGCTGCTTGAGAAGCGCCTCCGCAGCCTGCGCCTCCTTCGCGGCCAGCTCGGATGAAACGCGCGTCCGCTCCCGCTCGGCGGCGACGGCCGCCTCTTGCGCCCGCGCCACCGCCTGTTCCAGTTCAGCCGGGAATGC
Organism: bacterium; assembly: GCA_035622635.1. Taxonomy (GTDB): domain Bacteria; phylum Sysuimicrobiota; class Sysuimicrobiia; order Sysuimicrobiales; family Segetimicrobiaceae; genus JAJPIA01. Next base: position 6,717 of record DASPUZ010000217.1, read on the forward strand.
CTGCACCCGAGCCTCCAACTCGGCGAGCCGTACCTCACGCGCGGCCAGGGCTTCCTCCCGGATCTTCAACTCCTGCTCGCGGCGGGCCCGCTCTTCCTCCTGCTCGGCGAAGAGCGCCTTTCTCTTTGTCTGATACTCCGCTTCCTCCCGCTCGCGCTCTGTCCTCTTCCGGTAGTCGTACTCCTCCTCCGCGCGCTCCCAAGCCTTGCGGGTTTCGGCCTGCTCTTCCTCGAAGGCCTGCCGCCATTGGCGCCGCTCAACCTCGGCCGAAGCGCGGGCTTCCGCCCGTTCGCGTTCGAGGCGCTCCTGCTCCGTGTGATAGCGGGCGACCAGCTCCTCGAGCGTGCGTGCCGCCACCTCGATCCGGTAGACTTCTTCGAGCTCACTCCGCCGCAGGCGAACGGCCTCCTCAAGAGAGGTCAGCTGCTTCGCCTGGTCCAGGAGTGCTCCACCGATGCGATCGAGCGCCTCGTTGACCGCAAGGCGGGTCTTGCTCAAGCTGTCGATGATGGTCTGTGGCGTCGCGCCCGCCGCGGCCCCCTGCGCTAGCTGCTCGCGCTTCTCCCGGGCGGCCCGTTCTGCCGACGTCTCGGCCGCCCGTTCCCGCGCGATCGCCGTTACCTCATTGAAGGACGCCGGTTCCTCCCGCGAGGCCTCCGAAACGAGCATGGTCGCTTCCTCCTTCACCGTCCTGGCAGGCTTGGCCGTAGGCGCCTGCGTCCTGCGCTTGTCAGGCATGGAATTGCCCCCCTCCGAAGTCGGCCAGTCTGCTCGGCTCGGTGACTGACCGTCCGCCCGCTGATGCCGTGTCCATCGCATTGGACCTGGGTACCTGGGTAAAGCCGACCTTCATTACGGGAGTGTTTGGAGGTCGGTCGACCGCTTTCCTGGAGTGCCTGCCGCGCCGTCGATTGCAGCGGCCGGGCGAGCGAGGGAGCCATGCCACCCGCAGAATAGATGACGTTGCGGCAATCAGGCGGCTGGCGCGCCCGTCAGCGAGTCGCCCGGAACCACTCCACGAACTTCTTGACGCCTGCGTCGATGCGGGTGGATGGGGCGTAGCCCAGGTCCCGTCCGGCCCGGGTCACGTCCGCGTAGGTGACCGGGACGTCCCCGGGCTGATCCGGTTGCCGCAGGATCGTCGCCGTCTTGCCGAGGGCGCGCTCGATCACGGCAACCAGGTCGCGCAGCATGACGGTGTCGTGGGTGCCGAGGTTGTAGATCTCGAATCCCTGCGGACGCTCGATCGCGCGCAGGACACCGTCGACGACGTCGTCGACGTAGGTGAAGTCTCGCCTCGCGGTACCGTCCCCGTACACGGGAATCGGCTTCCCCTCTTCGATCAGCTGCACGAAGCGGTGAATGGCCATGTCGGGACGCTGGCGCGGGCCATAGACCGTGAAAAACCTGAGGCACGTGATCGGGATTCCATAGAGAAGATGATAGGCGCGGCAGAAATGCTCGCCTGCCAGTTTGGTGACGCCGTACGGGGACGCCGGGAGCAGGCGGCTCGTCTCTTCGTGAAACGGAATATCCCGCGACAGGCCGTACACGGACGACGAGGACGCGAACACAAAGTGCTCCACCGGATGGCGCCGGCACGCCTCGAGTAGCACGATCGTACCGTGGACGTTGACGCGCTCGTACAGGAGGGGGTCCGCGAGCGATGGACGCACGCCGGCGCGGGCCGCGAGGTGCACCACGGCATCCACCCCTCCGGCCAGGACACGCTCGGCCAGCGCCGCGTCTCCGAAGTCGCCCTCGATCAGGCGGAACCGAGCCGACCGTGAGGCGACCGCAAGGTTCTGCCGTTTGATCTGCGGATCGTAGTACGGGTCGAAGTTGTCGAGGCACGTCACGTCATGTCCGAGCACGAGCAGACGCTCGACCAGGTGAGACCCGATGAAACCCGCCCCGCCGGTGACGAGGACCTTCATCGACCGGTGATCCCAGAGTTCCGAATGCTGCACAAGAGACGACCTCCCGGGGTGAAGCTTCTGTACCCGCCCAGGAGCTCCTTCGAATTGCCGAGATATGGGGGCCGCTCCCCGCACCGTGGACGGAGTGCCCGCGTACGTCCGACCCGCCGGCAGGGAGGACGCGCATTCGCCGAGAAATACCCGCGCACATTCCATCATCGCACATCGTCACTCCACCATCCCACCACACTCGCAGGCAGAGGGAAGCGTTCCGCTCCCCGGTCGATGCTGGTCGGATCCCACGGTCTGAGCTACCGACGCCGTCGCGACGGGGGGATTCCGTGCTTACGTCTGAGGTGCCGAGGGGACCTCGCTACGCAGTCGCTCGCAACCGCGCCAGAATCTTGTTGGCCTTTACGCAGAGACGCCTGCCCGTGAACGTCGAGGCGGTGATCGAGCGGACCGGTGTGCCGGTCGTCGAGCACGCCCTGCCCGAAGGAGTCCGGGGCACGACCGGCGATGTCGCCGGCCGGCGCGCCATCATCTTGAATCGCAACTGGCGATTTTCGTCGGAGAACGAACGGCGGTGGGTGCTGGCGGAGGAACTGGGCCACGTGCTGCTGGAGCACCAGCTCGTGGAGAGTACCGAGCCCGGCGCCTTCCAGGACGGTCTCTTGGAGGACCGCCGCGTCGTCTGCGAGCGGGAGGCTCGCGCATTTGCCGCCGAACTCCTGATGCCGCTCGCCGAAACGCGTCGCTACTGGCTGGTGGCTGCGAGCGGCCGCTTCGGACCAACGGGAGAGGCGTCCACCGACGACATCGTGCGCACCCTCGCGCAGGAGTTCGGCGTCACGCCGAGCGCCATGCGCGTACGACTGCGGGGGCTGCGATTGCTCGCGCGTTGACGGTCGCGCTCACCCTCACCCGCGGGGTCGGGTCCGGGCAAGACGTCAGGAGGCAGCGTCCACCACTGCGAGCGCCTCGCGCCGGCCGGGTGTCGTCGTGACGATGCGGCTGGCCGGACGACGCGAGGTCTGATCTCGGGCTGTCGTGGCTCCTCAGACGAACACGGGAAGCATCTCGAGCCGCGCTACCTCGTCGCGCATCGCCGCCGCCTCCGGCGCCGACGTGAACCGGCTCGCCGCGTCGAGCACCTTCGGTAGCAG
>DASPUZ010000218.1:0-24177 GCA_035622635.1 bacterium
AGGTGCCGCGAGTGGCGCGAGTCCGCAAGCTGCCGGTGGAGACGGTCCGCAATCTGGTAACCCAGTACACGGAGGGCCGTCAGTTCGGTATCCTCGGTGAACCTCGGGTGAACGTGCTCGAGCTGAACCGGGCGCTCGACCAGGTCAAGTGAGCGTCACGCTCTCGGTCCAGGGTTCGCGGCCGCGCCGCATGGAACGCAGGTGGCAGGAGCGAGGGTTCCGTATTCTCCTCGTCGATAACCAGGAGCGAAGCCGAGAGTTGCTACGCACCTCCCTTTCCTCCCAAGGCCATCGGGTCTTCGAGGCCACAACCGGGCAGGAAGCATTGGCCAATGCCGGCGCGGGGCATCTCGACCTCGTCATCCTGGACCTTGCGCTTCCCGATGTCGCCAGCCTCGATGTCATCGGGCGGCTGCGCGAACGATCCGACACGCCGATCCTCGTCATATCCGCCTGCGATCTGGAGGAGCAGAAGGTCGCCGTGCTCGATGCTGGGGCGGACGACTACCTGACCAGGCCGTTCGGCATGGCCGAACTCCTGGCTCGTGTCCGGGCGGCGCTGCGGCGCCCGGTCTGCGCACGGACTCGCCCGGTGATCGTTAGAGGCGATCTTACCGTAGATGTCAGGCGCCGCCGGGTGACCGTGGCAGACCGGGAAGTCATGCTGACGCCCGTGGAGTACTCGTTGTTGAAGGCCCTTGCTGTTTCAGCGGGCACGGTCCTCATTCATAGGCGCCTCTTCCGCGAGGTGTGGGGCCGCCGCTTCGGCTCCGATCAGGATCTCAATCTGCTGCGCGTGAGCGTCAACAAACTGCGCCAAAAGATTGAGCCGGATCCCGCCCGCCCCCGATACCTCCTTACGGAGATCGGCGTCGGCTACCGGCTGCAATCGCCTGCGTGATCTGCAGCGGCCAACATCGGACCAATACCGCGTTACGTCAATGAGTTCGAGTGGGCCAAAGCGTACGTCGATGCTGATCGCTTGAGACAGTTCGGCTCCCATGAGTCCGCGCCTCCCAAGCTCGGTTCCGCCGTCAATACCACGGACCACTGCGGAGGCCGAACATCAAACTCAAGGGTCACCGAGGGACCAGGACGGACCAACAAGGCCGACATCGTTAAGGATCGCCCGACGTTCAGCGATTGTTTTCCGCCGCCGGCTCCGGTCGAGGCGATCGTCGTACCATTTTGCCAGCGAGCTTCCGAAGCCGTTGCTAATCGACAATCGCACCCGCTGCTGTCCCGCGTCGTCTGCACCACGCGTGCGCATCGTCTTCCGACTGGAAGACTACTCATTGTCCACTCGTGCCAAGTGGGCGTCAGGGTGGAACTTGTTGAGTCCTTGCACAAAGCGACACACAGGAGGCGCACTTTTGCCCGGCGTGCTCCTCGAAGCGGCTCTTACTCACATGAAAGCTCTGCGGTGACTAATCACCAGTTCGTCGCGGCAGTGAGGCACCACTCAAGGATGGCGGGCCAGGGGCCGTACCCGTCATCGATTGAGAGATGACCCGCCCCGTCGATGATGTGGTGGTCGAGCCCCAGGGCGCCTGTGTAGATTGCCTTGTATTCTTCGAGGCCCTCCGGACAGTACGGGTCGTTGTTGCTCGTGACGACAACGGGAAGCTGGTTTGAAGCACCGGCCACTGCCACCCAATCGATTCCCAGGGGAAGAAAGGCGCGGTACGGAGCCATAAATGCAGACCGGCCCGGCGGTGCCACGAGGACGACGCGGGTCACGCGTTCCTCGATCGTGATTTCGGGCGCGGCGAGGAGCCACAGCGGGACGCTGCAGCTGTGCGCTACGACGACTCGTTCCCCATCCCCCAGTTGAGCAAGCTCGCCGTGCAGAACGGCGAGCCACTCGTCTAACGCCGGCGAGGACGGAGAAGGCAGTTGCGGGTAAAGAACGTGTTCCCCGTGGCGTCGGAGTTGGTCCGCCAGCCACCACTGCCAGTGCTCGCGGGGCCGCCAATTCTCTACACCGTGCAAGATCAGGAACCGTCGGTGCGCCATCATCCGCCCTCCGGGCCGGCGGCACCCAAGGCGATGCGCGCCAGTCTGCGGGCCGCCTTGATTGCGGTCCCGCCGTCGCCGCTCACAAATGCCATCGTGATGGCTCCTTCTACGATGAGGGTTAGTTGTCGCGCGAGCGCGCGGGAATTCTCGGCACTGGCGCCGCGCACGCGTGCAAGACGGCCACAAGTAGCATCCGCTTTCGCGCCCGGGCTTTCTCTCGCACCCGCCCTCCGGCAACCAACTCCGCAATGGACCCCCTCAGGTTCAAGAAGCGCGCGGAAGAATTCTGTCATCACCTGTGGGACGTACTCACCATGCACACGATCATCGGGGACGACGCGCCTTCGGGGACCGAAGGGGAGGGATCGGGATGGAAAGACCCGGATTGGCCCCTGGAGCAGAAGGAGCACAGGCGCCGAAACGGAAATCCAAAACTTGCGGCAATCGCATCTTCCTCGGATGGGAGGAGCAATGGATACTCCACGCGACTTCCCCGGCGACATCCCGGCCCGGTTCCAGCCTCGGATGGAGTCGTGGGATTTCGAACGCCGTGTCGAGATGGTGCAAATGCGTGACGGCGTGGCGCTGAAGACGCTCATCCTGACGCCGAAGGGCGCCGCGAAAGCGCCGGTTCTGTTGTGCAGGACGCCCTACGACGCCGCGAAAGTCAGCGCCCGCCTCAACTCGCCGCATCTTGCGTCCGTCGTGCCCCAGATGCTGGACACGGCGGTGGACGCCGGCTACATCGTCGCCGTGCAGGATGTGCGCGGTAAGTACGGGTCGGAGGGCGAGTACGTGATGACCCGGCCGCCGATCGGGCCGCTCAACCCGACAGCCGTGGACCACGCGACCGACGCGTACGACACGATCGAGTGGCTGGTCACCAATCTCGCGCGTTGCAACGGCCGGGTCGGCACGATCGGCGGGTCCTACGCGGGCTTTACGACCGTGATGTCGGCGATGCATCCTCATCCCAACCTCAGGGCGGCGGTGGCGTTTGCGCCCATGGTGGACGGCTGGATCGGCGACGACTTCTTCCATCACGGCGCGTTCCGACAGGGGATGGCGCTGGATTACATCTACCAGCAGGAAGCGTCGCGCAAGGGCGAGGAGAAGTGGTGGAGCGGCTTCTACGACACCTACGCGGAGTTCCTCGAGGCCGGATCGGCCGGCGCGGTGGCGCGGGCCAAGGGCATCGAAGAACTCGGGATGTGGAAGACGCTGTGTCAGCACCCCGCCTATGACACCTGGTGGCAGGGTCAGGCGGTGGACCGCATGTTCGCCGACGAGCGGCTCACCGTGCCGTTGATGATCGTGTCCGGCCTGTTTGATCAAGAGGACATTTACGGCGGTCCGGCACTGTTCAAGGTGTTGAAGTCACAGGAGTCGGCGCGCGAGCGACTGCTGCTCGTGCTCGGCCCGTGGAACCACGGCGGTGCCCGCGCGGACGGCCGAGCGGTTGGCCGGATCGAGTTCCAGGGCGACACGGGCACCTGGTTCCGGCGCCACGTTATGCAGCCCTTTCTCGATCATCACCTGAGGGATGCGCCCGCCCCCGCGTTGTCGCGCGTGCTGCTGTACGAGACGGGCGCGGATTGCTGGCGGCGCTGCGACAACTGGCCGCCGGCCGAGCTGCTGCGTCCGATGTATCTCCTCGCCGATGGTCGGCTTGGATTCGACCCGCCGGCCGAGGCCGAGGGGTTCGAAGAGTACGTCTCCGATCCCGCCAAGCCCGTCCCGTATCGCCTCCGTCCGATTCCGCGAGACGATCGCGACGGCTGGGGCCAGTGGCTGACGGAAGACCAGCGCAATGCGGCGGCGCGGCCGGACGTCCTGAGCTATCAGACCCCACCGCTTGAGGCACCGCTGCGCATCGCCGGAGAGCCCTGGGCCGATCTCATCGCCTCGACCAGCGGCAGCGACGCGGATTGGGTCGTCAAGTTGATCGACGTCTGGCCCGACGATTATCCCGCCAGGCCGGAGATGGGCGGCTATCAGCAGATGATCTCGGCCGACATCTTTCGCGGACGTTATCGCGAGGACGTCTCGTCCCCGCAACCGTTGGAGCCGGACACCCCGCTGCGCTACCGCTTTCGCCTCCCCAGCGTCAGCCACGTCTTCTTGCGGGGACATCGCATCATGGTCCAGATCCAGTCGAGCTGGTTTCCGCTGTACGATCGCAATCCGCAGACATTTGTGCCGAACATCTTCTTTGCGGAGCCGCGTGACTTCGTGAAGGCCACCCACCGAATCTATCGTGGCAGCGCAATCGCCATACCGGTGGCGGCGGAATAGGGGTACAGCAGGGACCGGACTCGGGACGGCCTACCGATCCCGTTCATCCGCCTTCGGTACTTGGCTAGCGGGGACTTCCGTGCCGCCGCCTTACGCTCGGTGAGCTCGAACCGCGTGCACGATGGTTGACGGTGGCTTGTACCAGCGCTTGCCAAAGCGGCCGTGCTTTCATGTGAGGCCGGTTGGGATGGCGCGTGAACAGCGCAAAGTCGTTTCAGGTAAGCGCGACACCGGAGAGGTCGCGGCAGTAATCGAGCAGGCGGTCTTGCAGCGAAAGGTCGCGCGCGGCGGGGCTTAAGCGACCGGGCTGCTTGTGATAGAAGAAGCCGCCGGTCACCCGCGCGTCCGGGTCGTCGCTAACCGCCAGCCAGGCTTGGGTCAGGTGGGCCTGGCTCAGGTCGTCGGGCGCGCCGGGGCCACCCATCCGCGTCGCCACCCAACCCGGCGCGACCGCGTTGGACAGGACGTCCGGCCAGCGCCGCGCCACGGCGAACGCGAGCAGCACGTCGTGAAGTTTGGTATCCGAATAGGCCTGGCTGCCGTTCCAGCGACGCCGGGACCACTGCAGGTCGTCGAGGCTCGGGTCACCACTGAGGTGCATGCCGGAGCTGAGGTACACCAGCCGGTCGGGCCTCGGCATCAGGGCGGTGAGGACATAAGGCGCGAGCACGTTCACGGCCCACAGCTGAGACAGACCGTCGGCGGTTTCGACGCGGCGCGACTCGCGATAGCCGACGCCGACGTTATGGACTACCGTGTCGAAGCGGCCCAGTTCGTTGGCCTGGTCGGCGACGTCGCGCATGACCGCAAGCGTCGAAACATCGCCGACCAGCACCGCCTCGGCTCGCGGCAGTGCGGCCTGCGCGTCCCGCGCGCGCGCCTCGTTGCGGGCGTGAAGTACGACCGCGTGGCCCTGCTCCGCCAGAAGCCGGCCAGTCATCAGGCCGAGTCCTTCCGATGATCCGGTGACGAAGATTCTCGCCATGTCGTCCTCCGTTGGTTCAGCGCTGACGCTTCACCTCTCGCTGCCCATATGTGCGGGCTGCGCTTCCGGATGACGGCGCCGGACGTGGCGTCCTTCGGCACAGCTCCAACGACGATACCCGCGACGCATACCGCGAGCACGCGACCGCACGGAGTTCGGGCCATCGTCGGCGCTTCCGCCACCTAATCGAGCACAGCAGGCAGGATGTAGCGGTTGAGGATCAAGATGTTGACGTTGTACGGTGGCTGGTTATGATAGCGACCGGTTGTAACCACGGGTACGATTCCGAGACTCGGGACGATAATGAGGGCTTGCCCGCCATACCCGGCGCCTTGAAACCAGTTGATCTCACGGCCACGAAAGAACGAGCGTCCGATCCACCACTGAAACCCATAGAAAAACAAACCCTCTCCGTGGATCTGCGGCGAACTGGATTGCTCGATCCACGATGCAGAAACAATGCGTCGGCTGCGCCACGTTCCAAGATCAAGCACCATCTGGCCGATTTTGGCGAGATCGCGTGGCCGTAGCCGGAGACCGGAAGCGGCAGCGACCTCGCCATTCGGATAGTGCCGCCATTCCATATCGCTGATGCCAAGCGGGGCAAACAGGTCGTCTCGGGCCCGTTCTTTGATCGAGGTTCGGGTGGGCCTTCCCGCCATCCGTCTGCCGGCTCGGCGTCGCTCAGCGCTAAACCCTCCTTAGACATGAAACCCCTCGGCGTGACGAGGCGTTCGGAGAACTCCGTACCGGTAAGTACTTGGCACTATCTCATGCGAGATGGCGTCGAGCAACCACTGCGCTAAAGAGAGGCGGAGTGATCAGGCTGCGTTGAGGCATTCGGGATCGGGGTCGGTGCTCCTGCCGATCATGTGCCTCTGCGACGCTTTCGGACAACCGGGTAAGCTCTTCCCGCAGGGCTTGAATTCGCGCTGCGAACATCTGACGAAACGCGCGCGCCCCGGGGCGCCGGGGTACAGGAGCGCTTGCACCAGCGTCCGGTTCTTGCTCACATCTCTTGGGTCATTCCACGACGCGGACTCTCAACTATGAGAGACTACCCACACCATCTTTACGTCCCTGGTCGAGACTCCGAGGACGTCAAAGCACGCATCTGGCCGGATCATTCCGGGGGTGCATCCCGAGCCGAGGCCGCGCGCGGAGGCAGGGTTCCCTCTTTGCGACACCCAATAGTCCAGTCGGCATGAAGACCGTGAGCCCATGTGATCCTGTGGCTTGATGCGAATCGGCGTGCTCGGGGTACCGTTGGATCTCGGCGCAAGCCGGCGCGGGACCGACATGGGCCCGAGCGCCATCCGCTACGCTCAACTCCAGGACATCCTGGCGCAAACCGGCCACACCGTTCACGAGTTCGGAAACCTATCTGTGCCTGTCGCCGGCCAGGGGGAAACGAAAGGCCCGCTCAGGTACCTCGACGAGATCGTCGCCGTTTGCGATGCTCTCGCGCGGGCCACCACGGCGATGATGGACGAGGGATGCTTCCCGCTGATCCTCGGTGGCGACCACAGTCTGGCGCTCGGCACGCTGGCCGCCGTATGCCGTCGATATCCCGAGGTAGGTCTCTTGTGGCTCGACGCGCACGGGGACTTCAACACGCCCGAGACCAGCCCCAGCGGCAACATCCATGGCATGCCGCTCGCCGTCGCGGTCGGGCGCGGCGAACCGGCTCTGGTCGGGCTCGGCGGGTATCGGCCGAAGGTCCCGGAGTCGCACGTGGTCATTGTCGGTGCGCGCGACCTTGACGGTATCGAACGGACCGCGTTGCGGGAGTCCGCGGTGACCATCTTCACCATGAAGGAAATCGACGAACTCGGTATCGCCGCAGTGATGCGGCAGGCGCTGGGGATCACGACGGACGGCGGGCGGCGCCCGTTCCATCTGAGCCTGGACCTGGACGTTGTGGACCCCGTCTACGCGCCCGGCGTGGGCACGCCCGTTGAAGGCGGCCTCAGCTTCCGCGAAGCCCACCTGGCGATGGAACTGATCGGTCAGACCTGCGCCCTGGTGTCCGCAGAGATCGTCGAGGTCAATCCGATCCTGGACCAGGCAAATCGGACCGGCCGCCTTGCCGCAGGTCTCGCTGCCTCGGCGCTGGGGAAGCGCATTCTGTAATCCCGTCATCAAGAAGGGTCCACTAGACTAGAACCGCAGCGATCTGCTTCGCGATGTTCCTGCGAGAAGAACTCGTTCGTTTTTTCGAGACGAAGGCCGGATCGGATCGCTCGGACCCTGAGGACGCTGTAGGAAACCGCCTACTATTCTGCCTTCACGGTGACGGTGCCTTCCACAACCGGCCGACTATCCCCCGCGAACTATGACCAAGTATCGCGGCAAATGGCCAAGTAGAACGAGAACCAACGATACGGTTATCGCTGCTTTGCAAGGTTGTCGAAGCGACTGTGCTCCTTGTGGAAGTACAGCTCCACGGTCCCGATGGGTCCGTTGCGGTGCTTGGCGATGATGATCTCGCAGATGTTCTCCTTGTTCTCCTTCTGCGCTTTCTCCTGATCGTAGTAGTCCTCGCGGTAGAGGAACAGCACGAGATCCGATACTTGCTCGATTTCTCCGGATTCCCTCAAATGGCTCAGCATCGGGCGCTTCTGCCCGAGCGCCTCCACGGCGCGACTGAGCTGCGAGATCGCGATGATCGGGACGTCCAGCTCCTTCGCAAGCGATTTGATGTTCCGGGCGATCTCGCTCAGCTCTTGGGTGCGGTTCTCCGTGCGTCTGAACGACTGGATGAGCTGGATGTAGTCGATGACGATCAGGCCCAGGCCGTACTCGGCCTTGAGTTTGCGCGCTTTCGCGCGCATCTCGACCACGGAAAGCGTCGCAGAATCATCGATGAAGATCGGTGCCTCACTCAGGCCGCCCATCGCCCTGGCGAGTTTGCGCCAATCCTCGTCCGCGAGAAATCCGGTGCGCAGCTTCGTGTTGTCCACCTGCGCCTCGGAGCAGAGGATGCGCTGGACGAGCTGTTCCTTGCTCGTCTCCAGGCTGAAGATTGCGACCGGAATCTTTTGCATCAAGGCGGCGTGCTGGGCGATGTTGAGGCAGAACGTGGTGTTGTGCACGCAGATGTCGTTCGCTACGAAGTTGTGGGTCACCGGAATCGTCAAGTCGTACACCTGCTTGGATCCCGCGGGCTCGATCGAGACGATCTCGTCCCAGTAGACGTCGCTCTCGGCGATCTGTGCCAGCGCGGCCGGCTCGAGCGTCTGCGCGACCGCAAGCAGGCGACCCCTCGGTAGCGCCCGCGGTTCGGTAGAGACGCTGGAGGGGGATATGAGGCCGCCGGTTCGCGCGGCCGCCCAGGAAGCGGCCGCACTCCTGGCCGAAGCGACGGACTGCCAGATGCCCGAGGCGAGGATATCGGTGTTGGGTCTGCGGGCGCGGTCGGTAAGCGTTGCCACCACACGCTCGACCTGCGGCTGCCGGCCGAAGATGCCGATCTCGCTCGCGAAGAGCCAGAGTGAGGCGGGGTCGGAGATCTCGACCTGCCAGGTCGATCGCTGGACGTCCCGCGAGACCACCGTCATCGGCCGGATCGCCCCAAGGACCCCGAAGCGGAGCAGCAGGTGCTGCACCTGGCGGGCGAGCCGTTCGCTGTCGGTCGTGTACGTGACCTTCGACTGATCGCCGGGCCGTGCGACCGCCCGGCCCCCAACCGCGAAGAGCCGGCTCAAGAACCGCGCGAGCTGACGGCGTGGAAGCGTAAAGACGCCCGCGGGGAGGCATCGCTTAGCCGGGCCTGTGTCCCGGAGCTCCCGGCGCCCGAGCCGGGAGATGAGCCGGTCCCGGCCGCTCCTGCCGCGAGCGCGGGCCGCGCGGATTGCGCGGGAGAGGTCGTCGGCCGCGATCGGATGAGCGCGGGCGAAGGCACGGGTGGGAGAAACGCCTCCGGCCATGTACGCCAGCAGCGTGACGTCGCATTCTCGCATCGGCCTGTTGCCGAATACGCCGACGCGCCTGGGCACGGCGATCCACTCGCCGGCGCGAAGTGCGGCGACCGGGAGCCAGCCTTCGACCGTCAAAAACGGATGGCTCGCCGTGCATTCGACGGTCCGCCCCAGTCTCGTCGTGACGCGGAACACGGGCTTGATACCGTCGTCGACAAACGCAGACGGCTCCGTGATTCTGAGCTTCCAGTCGGCACCCAGCGTGAGGAGATGAGCCTGCTTGCGCCGGTACACGTCCTCGATCGTCGCCATAGTGCCATCGGCCAGGACGATCTCCGTGTCGCGGCTGAGACACTTCCCGACGGACGGTCTCGCGGCCACAACGATCATGTCCGACGGTTGGAGCCCGGATGTCATCATGTCCAGGTCGGTGAAGCTCGTTGAGACGCCGGTGACGGTACCCTTTTCCTGGTACCGCTTGTCGATCTTCTCGAAGCTCTCCTTGAGGATCTCCTTGATCGCCTGGAAGTCCTGGACGTTGCGGCGGGCTGCGATCCCGAAGACGAGCCTCTCGGCTTGATCGATCAGCGCCGCGATATCGTCGGCGCCATCATATCCGAGCGCGGCGATGTGCGTACCGGCGTTGATCAGCGAACGGAGCATGGACTTTTCGAGCACGATGCCCGCGTAGTAGTCGACGTTGGCGGCCGTCGGCACGACGTTTGGAAGCGATGCCAGATAGGTGGCGCCGCCGATATCCTCGATCTTGCCCATCCCAGAGAGCCGGTTCGTCACGGTGATCAGATCCACCGGCTCGCCGCGCTCGAACAGGTCGATCATTGCCGCAAAGATGGTCCTATGCGCGTCCCGGTAGAAGTCTTCCGAGCGGAGTGCCTCGAGGACGCGCGCGATGGCATCGCGATCGAGCAACATGGAGCCGAGGACGCCTTGCTCCGCCTCGAGGTTCTGCGGTGGGACACGTTCCAACTGCTGTACTATGCTCATCACGCGGACGAGCCTCCGGTACCGAGTCTGCACGTATTATAGAACATATGTTCGATCCAGTCCAGCAGTCGAGCCCGCTTACCGTCGGCGTCTGGGGGGCGGCGTGGCGGCGATCGGTCTCCTTTCGGACGTTGAACCAAAGACAAGATGCGAGGCCGCGCTGTGTCTTCCCTTGTGCGCTGCCTGCGTTCTTGCTGCGATGTTGTTGGGGATAACCTGGGTACAGAGGGGTGCGGTGAGACGCGGTGTTTTCCGTCACCGACGGCATATGTGTGCGAAATTCAGGGTCGTCGGCGTGGAGGGGCCTCGTAGATTACGCCCTCGGAAGAACCGGTGGAGCAGGAGATCATCGTGGAAGAAGCCGCCGGAGCCGCCACGCGCTCGTCATTCGGACAGCCCTCGCACGTCCCCACCGGCGTGACGCGAGTCAGGTCAGCTTCCCGATCATCCTGCCCCGATGACGTTGATCTCGACCATCGCCGCGTGCTGGTGGTGGAGGCGCACCTGGACCTTGTAGAACCCCGTCGCCTTGATCGGGTCGGGCAACTCGATCTGCTTCTTCGTGATCTCGAAGCCTTTCCGGTTGATCGCGTCTGCGATGTCCTGAGCGGTGATCGAGCCGAATAGCCGTCCTTCCTCGCCCGCGCGCGCGTGCACCTCGACGACAAGTGCTTCGAGCCGGCTCTTCAACCCCGCCGCCTCCAGGAGAATGCGGCTGTCGCGTTGCTTCGCGGCTTCCCGGGTGTGGGTGAGGCTTTGCAAATTGCTCTCTGTCGCGGGAGCGGCGAGGTGGCGCGGCAACAGGAAGTTCCGCGCGTAGCCGTCCTTGACTTCCCGAACCTCCCCGGCGTGTCCGATCGATGGAACGTCTTTCAGCAGGATGACCTTCATCGAGGATGCACCGCCTTTGCGCGATTCCTGCGCCGAGACTCGTCTGCTCGCGGCGTTTCGGGCGCCGTCCCGCCGTCCGCACCGCCGTCCGGGGTCAGTTCGCCTCGTGTGACCGGCGCGCTCAGCCTGCGGTAGTCGAACCACGTGTCGAGTACGCCGACCATTGCCAGCGCGACCATCGGCAGCAAGCCGCCCGAGATCAGGAGCACGCCGGCGATGACGATGGCGAACCGGGGAACTTGGCGGGCCAAGAGCCATTTGATGCCAACCAGAGCGCCTTGGAACCCGAAGACGAAGAGTGCCGCCAGCATCGCGTCGAGCGCGGGCGTGTCCAGAGACGGCGCACGCAGGCTCGCAAGCGAGAGACCTCCGCCGATCCACAACAGCGCGGTCGCGAGGATCGGGGGCACCCTCCATGTCAGCATGGGCCGGACGCCCGGGAGGGTGTGGCCGACTCGCCGGAGGACGGCTCGCGATACGACGTAGCACAGATACGACCAGAGGAGAGCGCCGAACGCGAGCATGACCGGCAGCGCGGCATGGAAGAGCCGCGGCATGAGAGCGATGGCGTCCCGCAAGGCATCGATCTGCTGCGGTGGCGCGCCGAGCTTCTGCTGTATCGCAATGGTCATCTGCATCGCGTCGATCTGGCTCTTGATGAGCTCCCCGATGAGGTCCTGGTGGAGCAGGTTTGTCACGGCGAGGAGGGCGGCCAGAGCGGACAGAAGAAACGCGGCCGCTCCGATCAGGATCGTGCCCTCGGCTCCAACGCCTCGCCACACGCCCCATCCGAGCGCGAGCCCAAGCGGGGCAAACATGGCGGCGGCGGAGAGCGCATTCAGCGGGCCGACGAACTCGAGTAGAACTGCGGTGGCGACGATAGCCGCGAGCACGGCGATGCGCGGTCCCCACCGGATCACAAGCAGCATGATCGGCAGCGGTGCCAACAGGACGCCGACGAACGGCGCAACCAGCCCTGCCGCCGCCACGATCACAGTCAGGGCGGCGAGGATTGCGCCCTCGGTTAGTCCGCGCGTAGGGTGCCGGTGCGTTGCCTTGGCCATCGCGGCGCTGGTCGAAGAGGCCGGGCGCGTGCGGTCGGCGCCCCGGTCACTCTCCAGTGTAGGGCAGGAGGGCCAACTCTCGTGCGCGCTTGATTGCGACCGCTAGGGCGCGCTGGTGCTTGGCGCAGTTGCCGGAGACGCGGCGTGGCAAGATCTTCCCGCGCTCGGTCACAAACCGCCGCAGCCGGTTCACTTCCTTATAATCGATGAACGTCGATTTCTCGGCGCAGAAAGAGCAGACCTTGCGCTTTGGACGACGCCGGTAATCCCGGCGCGGGCGTGCCTCTCGCTCCTTGCCTTCGGGCATTGCGGTCCTCCTCAGACGATGTTGGCGGACGCCTCGACTCGGTATGGGGCCGGTCGTGAATGCGGCCTCGAGAAACGTAGAGAGGAACTAGAAGGGAACGTCTTCGTCCTGGCCGCCGTGTGCCGGCTCGTCGCTCACCCCGGCCTCACCCGTCCCCGCCCCCCGCGCGCGGTCGCCGCGGTCGAGGAAACGAATCCCGTCGGCCACGACCTCCGCGACCTTGCGCTTTTGGCCGTCCTGCGTCTCGTAGGATCGGATCTGCAGCCGCCCTTCCACCGCGACCATCCGGCCCTTCGTCATGTACTGGCTGACCTGTTCCGCCAGCTTACGCCATGCCACGACGTCGATGAAATCGGTTTCGCGGTTGCCCTGCTGATCGCGGAACGGGCGGTCGACCGCGAGGGTGAACGACGCGACCGGGGCCCCGCTCGGGACGTATCGCAACTCGGGGTCGCGGGTGAGGCGGCCGATCAGGATGATGCGATTATACATTGGAGCCACCGCCCGAGGATGGTCCCGTGGGCTGTTCTTCCGTCGACGGGGCTGCCGCCGGCGTTGCAGGTGGGGGCGGAGCGTCGGGCGCGGCGGCCGTGGCAGGGGTCTGGGCCGGTGCCGTCGTGGAAGCAGACGCCGCCGGGGCCCGATGGGTGCCGACGGAGAAGCGCAACAGGGCTTCGTGGAGGCCGAGGATCTGCCGGAGCGGAGCTACCCGCCCCGAATCCATGGTGAACACCGTCATCACGTAGAATCCGTCGCGGTGGTTGCCGATGGGGTAGGCAAGCCTGCGCTTGCCCCAGCGATCGGTCGACTTGACGACGCCCCCGTTCTCGGAGATCCGTTGCTGGATCCGTTCGATGGCGGCGTTCAGCGCGTCCTCGTCGAGATCTGGACGAACGATAGACACAATCTCATAGGTGCTCAAACGGCACCCTCCTTCCTACGGACGTTCGGGTCTGGTCCAATCCCGCGGCTGTGCCGAACCTCCTCGGCGCGTGCGCGCCGAAGCCCGGCAGAGCAGGAAGGCAGCGGCCCGACGGAACACGCGGCCGCCCGCTATGCAGTTGTAAACGGCACTCGACCAGCAAAGCATTATAGCATGCGCCCACCCGCGATCACAAGAACAAACTTGCCGCGCGTGCCGCGCGATCTGGACGCTCGGGACAGCACGCGACTACGGCGCGAACCTGAACGTGACTACGTCGCCGTCGCGGATCACGTACTCCTTGCCCTCGAGCCGCAGGAGTCCGCGCTCGCGAGCCGCGGCGATCGAGCCGCAGGCCACGAGATCCTCCCATGCGATGACCTCGGCCCGAATGAATCCGCGCTCCATATCGGTGTGAATGCGCCCCGCCGCCTGCGGCGCCCGGGTGCCGGCGGCGACATGCCACGCCCGGACCTCCGCCGAGGCGATCGAAAAGAAGGTCCTCAAACCGAGGAGCGACTGGCATGCCCGCACCAGCCTGGGCAGGCTGCGCTCCGCGAGGCCCACGGCGGCCAGGAACTGCGAGGCGTCGTCGTCGGACAACTGGGTGAGTTCCAGTTCGAGCTTACCGAAGAGCCCCAACGCCTGTGCACCGTTCTGGGCAGCGTAACGCTCGACCGCATCGAGGACCACCCGGCTCTCCGTGTCCTGATCGTCGAGGTTGGCGACGTACAACACGGGCCGCGAGGTCAAGAGATGGAGGCGGCCGATCAACTGCGCAGCCATATCGTGCGTTTCCGGCGCGACGAAGGATCGCGCCCGGCGGCCCGCGTCGAGATGCGCTTCAAGGGCGCCGAGGATCGCCTCGTCCTCGCGCGCCGCACGGTCCCCGATGCGCGCTCGCGGCACCACCTGGGCCCTGGCCCGCTGGACCGTGGCCAGATCCGCCAGCAGCAGCTCCGTGTCTACGATGCCGATGTCGCGCGCCGGATCGATGCTCCCCTCAACGTGGGCGACCGGGCCGCCAAAGCAGCGGACGACGTGGAGCAGCGCGTCCACCTCGCGGATGTGCCCGAGGAACTGGTTCCCGAGGCCCTCGCCCGCGTGGGCGTTGCGCACGAGTCCCGCAACGTCCACCAACTCCAGCGTCGCCGGGACGACGCGGTCGGGGTGCATCACGGCCGCGACGGCCGTGAGCCGGTCATCGGGAATGCGGACGACGCCTACATTGGGCTCGATCGTCGTGAACGGGTAGGGGGCGATCTCCGCGTGGGCGCACGTAATCGCTCGAAAGAGCGTCGACTTGCCCGCGTTGGGGAGACCGATCAGGCCGCAGGTGAGAGACATGGCGGTCCCGGACGGTTGGCAAGGATCATGGACGCGGCGGCATCTGGGGGGTGTTGTCGTCGGCGCCGGCGCCGCGTTTCGCAAACGTCTTGATGCGGCGCTCCAGCTTGGCGCGCGGCATCAACACGTACCGGCCGCAGCCGAGGCATCGAATGCCGATGTCGGCGCCGAGGCGGACAATTTCCCAGCGGTCGTCCCCGCACGGGTGGGCCTTTCGCGTGTGGACGACGTCTCCCAGGACCAGCTTGAGCACCGGCACGGCGCGTGCCTCCGTTCGTTGGTCCGCGTCAGCGGCCGGCCGCGGCGAGCACGTCGGTCGGCGCGTAGTCGTCGGTCAGGATCGGGACGTCCCGCGTCTCGATCGGGCTGTCGTATAGGTCGGCGGCGTCGCGGACGAGACCGTCGATTCGAACCCTCCCGAGCGCCACGGCGCTGCGGGCGCGGGCGAGCACATCGGCGCGGTTCAGCGGCGGACCGGAGGTCCCGACGATGATGATATTCTGCAGACCGTCGCCCCCGCCGCCGACCGGGAACACGTAGACCGCGGGGAATACCGACCGGAACGTCTTGTCGAATGCGCGGAACAGGGGGCTCTGCGGTCCCTGAACCGCACCGATGACGTTGCTTACGACGGCGCCTCCCGGGGTCAGGTGCGCCGCCGCATTCTCGTAGAATTCTCGGGTCGCCAGGTGGAACGGGATCGTGTCGATGAGGTACGCGTCCAGCACGATGAGATCGTATCGCTCAGCCGTACGCCGGATCCACAGCCGGCCGTCCTGAACGTGCACCGCGAGGCGCGGGTCGTTGGGCAGATCGAAGAACCGGCGGGCCGTTGCGACGACCGCCGGATCGATCTCGACGACATCGATTCTGGCCTGCGGGTACTCGCGGTAGAATCGGCCCGGTGCGGTTCCGCCGCCCATCCCGACGAACAGCACCCGGCGCACCTGCGGAACGAAGAGCACGCCCAGGTGCAGGTAGTCCGTGTACGGGAAGACGGTGTGCCCCGGCGCGCTCCGATCGACGGCGCTCTGCCAGTACTGATCCAACTTGAGATACCGGTCGTTGCCCTCATCGCTCACCGTGATGCGGTGGTAGATTGTGTCCCGCGCGTAGATCACATCCGAGCCATCGGCGGGCACGGTACTGGTCGCGGCCAGCACCACCGCGATGACCGCGGCAGCGGCCGTTGCGGCGCGTATCCTGCGCCACCACAGAAATCCCAGCAGGGCCAGGACCATCTCCGTCGCGCCGAGCATCTGGACGATGGATCGGACGCCGAACGTGGAGATCAGGACGAACGCCGCCAGCAACGTGCCCGCAATGCTCCCGAGCGTGCTGAGCGCGTAGAGCACACCCGCGACGTTGCCGACCCCCTCCACGGACCGCGCGCTGAGGCGCACCGCGTAGGGCGAGATGGTTCCGAGCAGGGCGCTGGGGAGAAAGAACAGCGACATGGTGGCGGCCAGCGGGTTGGCGCGCGGCCCGTAGTCGCGGGCCGCGATCGCTCCGAGCACCCCGTCGGCCACGTGCGGAATCGGATAGATGCACGCCCCCGCGGCCAGCACCAGCACGAGAAACGGGCCCCACGTCGGCCAGCGCGTCGCGATGCGCCCGCCGAGGAAGTACCCGAGGCTGAGTGCCGCCAGGAACACGCCGATGAGGCTGCCCCAGACGTAGACCGAGTTCCCGAAGTACGGCGCCACCACGCGGCTCGCGACGATCTCGAGCGCGAGCAAGACGCCGCCGCTGACGAACACGATGACTTGAAGAATGAGCGTCCTCCACGGCGAAGCGGCTGGGCAACACTTCCCCGCGTACCACGCTCCTTCCTCGGAGCGCGCCGTACATTCAGTGCCGCGGGGGAGCGTCAGGCCGGCGTCGGTGCCGCCTTCCGCAGGACGATGTCGCTGCCCTGCGCGTCCACGAGAATCGTGTCGTTCTCACGGAACTCGCCACGGAGCATATCGCGGCTCAACGGATTCTCGACCACGCGCTGGATCAACCGGCGGAGCGGCCGCGCACCGAAGTCCGGGCTGTACCCTTCGCGCGCGAGCAGCGCCTTGGCCGCCGGCGTCACGTTGAGCCCGATCTTGAGATCCTGGAGCCTGGCCGCGAGCCCTTGGAGCTGCAGATCGACGATCTGCTCCAGGTTTGCTTTGGTGAGCGGATGGAACACGATGATCTCGTCGATCCGGTTGAGAAACTCGGGCCGGAACGTGCGTCGCAACTCCTCTTGGATCTGGACCCGCACCAACTCGAACGCCGGGCGGTCGTCCGGGTCGAGGTTGCGGAGATACTGGCTGCCCAGGTTGCTTGTCATGATGATGATGGAGTGCCGAAAGTCCACCGTCCGGCCGTGCCCATCCGTCAGCCGGCCGTCCTCGAGGACCTGCAACAGGACGTTGAACACGTCCGCGTGCGCCTTCTCGATCTCGTCGAACAAGATCACCCGGTACGGTCTCCGGCGCACGGCCTCCGTGAGCTGGCCGCCTTCGTCGTAGCCGACGTATCCCGGCGGGGCGCCGATGAGGCGGCTCACCGAGTACTTCTCCATGTACTCGGACATGTCGATGCGGACCATCGCGTCCTCGTCGTCGAACAGAAGCACCGCGAGCGCCCGTGCGAGCTCGGTCTTTCCCACGCCGGTGGGACCGAGGAACAGGAACGACCCTACGGGGCGTTTGGGATCCGCGAGCCCCGCCCGGGACCGCCGGATCGCGTCCGCGACGGCCTGGACCGCGTCGTCCTGGCCCACCACGCGGGCGTGCAGGCGGTCCTCGAGTTGGAGCAGCTTGGCCATCTCGCCTTCCATGAGCCTCGTGACGGGGATGCCCGTCCACCGGCTGACGACCTCCGCGATATCCTCGGGGCCAACCTCTTCCTTCAGCAGCCGGCCTTCGCCGATGGCGGCGAGCTTGGCCTCGTGGGTCTTGACCTGTTGCTCCAGCTCGCGCAGCGTCCCGTACCGGAGCCGCGCCACTTGTTCCAAGTCTGCGGCGCGTTCTGCCTGCTCGATCCGCACGCGCGTCTCGTCGATCTTGGCCCGTGTCGCCCGTAGATCGGCGATGACCTGTTTCTCCTGGTCCCAGCGGACGCGGAGCGCCTGGCTCTGCTCCCGCAACTCCGCGATCTCCCGCTCGATCCGGCTGAGCCGCTCGCGCGCCGCAGGATCGGTCTCCTTGCGGAGCGCCTCGCGTTCGATCTCGAGTTGCATGATCTTGCGGTCCGCCTCGTCGAGCGGGGCCGGCTTGCTGTCGATCTCCATGCGCAGCCGGCTCGCGGCCTCGTCGATCAGGTCGATCGCCTTGTCGGGCAGGAACCGGTCGCTGATGTACCGGTCGGAGAGTGTCGCGGCGGCGATGACGGCACTGTCGGTGATCCGGACACCGTGATGGACCTCGTATTTCTCTTTGAGGCCTCGCAGGATCGAGATCGTCTCTTCGACGGACGGCTCCCCGACCAGCACCGGCTGGAACCGCCGCTCGAGCGCGGGGTCCTTCTCGATATGCTTGCGGTACTCGTCGAGCGTCGTGGCGCCGATGGCGTGCAGTTCGCCGCGCGCAAGCATCGGCTTGAGCATGTTGCTCGCGTCCATTGCGCCTTCGGCAGCCCCGGCGCCGACCACGGTGTGCAGCTCGTCGATGAAGAGCACGATCTCTCCGGCCGCCTCGGTCACCTCGCGCAGCACGGCCTTGAGCCGGTCCTCAAACTCGCCCCGGAACTTTGATCCGGCGATGAGCGCCCCGAGATCCAGTTGCACGACGCGCTTGCGTCGTAGCCCTTCGGGCACGTCACCGCGCACGATCCGCTGCGCGAGCCCCTCGACGATGGCCGTCTTCCCGACGCCCGGATCGCCAATAAGCACCGGGTTGTTCTTGGTCCGCCGCGCGAGCACCTGGACGACCCGGCGGATCTCATCGTCGCGTCCGATCACCGGGTCCAGCTTGCCCTCGCGGGCCATCTTCGTGAGATCCTTGCCGTAACGCTCGAGCGCTTGGTACTTGGACTCGGGGTTGGGATCCGTGACGCGCTGTCCGCCCCGGACCTGCGCGAGCGCGGCGTAGATCTTCTCGCGGTCTACGCCCGCCTCGGCGAGGAGGCGCCCCGCGGCGGTGCTCTGGTCCGCGGCGATCGCGAGCAGCAAGTGCTCCGTGCTGATATAGTCGTCCTTCAGGCGGTTTGCTTCCGCCTGCGCCGTTTCGAGCGCCCGCCGGAGGTCGGGCGCCGCGGTCGGCTCCGGACCACCGTGGATCTTGGGACGGCGAGCCAGTTCCTGCTCGATGCGGGTCCTGAGCGCGCCGACGTTGGCCCCGATGCGCCCAAGCACCGCCGCAGGAATCCCGTCCTGTGCAACGAGCAGCGCGTCGAGCAGGTGATCGGTGTCGATCTGCGCGTGGTTCTGCTCCCGCGCCAGGGCCTGCGCCGCGACGATGGCCTCTTGGGCCTTTTCGGTGAACCGATCAAACTTCATGGCCATGAGGATCCCCTCGTCTGCTAAGGTTTTGTCGCCGACGGTTCGTGCGACCGCCGCATCTCTTCGAGCAACTCCCGGTCGCGCGGCGTGAGCGGGTCCGGCAGCGTGAGCCTCACTTTCGCGAGAAGGTCGCCGGAACCGCCTCCGCGCACGTGGGGCATGCCCTGTCCCCGCAGCCGGAATGTGCGTCCGTCTTTGGTCGCCGGCGGGATCGTCATCTTCACCGTGCCGGCTAGCGTCGGCACCTCGGCCTCGCCGCCAAGCGCCGCGGTCCAGACGGGCACGGCGACCTCGCACGAGAGGTCATCATCATGCCGCGTGAACTGTGGGTGCGGAAGCACTCGCACCGTGAGGAAGAGATCTCCGCCGTTCGCCTGCCCGGCAGCGCGAATCCGCTGGCCGTCACGCACGCCTTTGGGGATCTTGATCTCGAGGGAGCGGGACGATCCGCGGCCGTCCGAGACGGTGACCGTCCGGCTCGTGCCACGGTACGCTTCGTCGAGCGAGATCTGGACCGCGCTCTCGACGTCCTCCGCGCCGGTGCGCCGCCCGGTGCGCTGCCGGAGCAGATCTTCAGCCGTGTCCGGGCTGGCGTCGCGGCTTCGGCGCCGGCTCCCGCCGGGCCGGAATGCCCCTCCGAATATCTGCTGGAAGAACTCGCTGAATTGGCCGAGCCCTTCCGGACCTACGCCCTCGCTGAACACGGTGAACGTTCCGTCCCCGCCGGGGGCGGCCCCGTGACGCAGCAGGTCTTCCCACCCGCCGCCGCGCTGCCTGAGGTCAAGGATCTGGTCGTACTTCGCCCGGCGCTCGGGATCGTTCAGGACCTGGTACGCTTCGTTGATCTCCTTGAAGCGCTGCTCCGCTTGGGCATTGCCGGGGTTGACGTCTGGATGATGCTGACGCGCGAGCTTGCGGAAGGCCTGCCGGATCGCCTTCTGGTCGGCGGCTCGATCCACCCCGAGGATCTTGTAGTAGTCTTTGAACTCCATCGCACCATTCCCGTGGATACGTATCCTGCGGACAGCCGCCCCGCGTCCCTCGTCGCGTAGCCGCCCGTGCGGCGGTTAGCGTTCAGCGCGTCCGTTACCCTCTCGTTCCGAGACCACCATCACCTTGGCCGGTCGAAGGACGTCATCATCGAGCCGATACCCGCGAAGCACTTCTCCCACGATCGTGCCGGCGGCTTGCTGCGGTCCCTGCGGTGGAACCGTCGCCACGGCTTCGTGGAGGCGAGGGTCGAATGGCTTGCCGAGCGCGTCAATCGGGCGCACGCCAACCACCGCGAGCTGATCCAGCATCTGTCGCTGCGCCATGCGGAGCCCCTCCACCAACGCCTTGGTCCCGCCGTCCTGACGCGTAGCGGACGCCAGCGCGCGATCCAGGTTGTCCAGGACGCCCAGCGCCAGCCCGAGTACCTGCCGGCGAGTTCGCTCGATTGCGTCCTGCCGTTCGCGCACCGCGAGCCTCTTGTAGTTCTCCAGGTCCGCCGCGGAGTGGAGGAACTGCTGCCAGTACCGCTGCGATTCGGCCCGCGCCTCGCGGAGTTTCTCACGCAACTCGTCCGCGGAGAGCGCGTCCAGGTCGTCCGCTTCGTCCGTCGGCCTCACGGCCCCGGCACGCGCGCTGCTTTCTTCTGCCGCCCCCGGCGGGTTCTCCGTCTCGCCAGTCTGCTTCTCGGAGCGGCCCGACGCTTCCGCCGGCCCCGGAGTGCCGTCCACGTCCGGTCGTCCGTGGGCGTATTCGGTCATCATGCCGACACCTCGATCGATCTGAACATCGTCGTCGGGGCAGGCTTCGGCGCCCGCCCCGGACGCGCGCTCGTCACGGCTTGTCGGACGGCTTGAATTCCGCATCAATCACGTCGTCGGCGCCGGAGCTCCCCGTACCTCCCGGCTGCGCGCCGGGGCCACCGGCGCCCGCGGCTGCCCCCGCGGTCGTCCGCTTGTACATCTCTTCCCCGAGCTTGTAGCTCGCCTGCTGGAGCGCTTCGGTCGCCCGCTTGATGCGCTCGGTGTCCTCGGTCTTCGTGGCCTCCTTGAGCTCGGCGAGTGCGGCCTCGACTTTCCCCCGTTCGTCGGCGGAGACCTTGTCGCCGACTTCCTTGAGCATGCGCTCGGTCTGGTAGGCGAGGCTGTCGCCGCGGTTCTTGACCTCCGCGGCCTCGCGCTTGCGCTGGTCCTCGGTGGCGTGCGCCTCCGCCTCCTGGACGAGGCGTTCGACCTCCCTCTTGTCGAGCGTGCCGGTCCCGGTGATCTTGATCGACTGCTCGCGGCCCGTCGCCTTGTCCTTCGCGGCCACGTTCAGGATGCCGTTGGCGTCGATGTCGAACGTGACCTCGATCTGCGGCAGGCCTCGCGGCGCGGGCGGGATGCCGTCAAGGATGAACTTCCCGAGCGTCCGGTTGTCGCGTGCCATCGGGCGCTCGCCCTGCAGCACGTGGATCTCCACGGCAGGCTGCGCGTCTTCCGCCGTGCTGAACGTCTCCGACTTGCGCGTCGGAATCGTCGTGTTCCTCTGGATGAGGGTGGTATTGACCCCGCCGAGCGTCTCGATGCCGAGCGAGAGCGGTGTGACGTCGAGCAGGACCACCTCCCGCACCTCGCCGGCGAGCACGCCGGCCTGGATCGCCGCGCCCACGGCTACCACTTCATCGGGGTGGACTTCCTTGTTCGGCTCCTTGCCGGTGAGACGGCGCACGAGCTCCTGTACACTCGGCATCCGCGTGGCGCCGCCCACCAGGATGACCTCGTCGAGGTCCTTCTCGGACAGCTTGGCGTCGGCGAGGGCCTGCTTGAACGGCCCGGTGCACCGCTCCACCAGGTCCGCGGTCAGCTCGTCGAACTTGGCCCGGGTGAGCACCATGTCCAGGTGCTTGGGGCCGGACGCGTCCGCCGTGATGAACGGCAGGTTGATCGACGTCTGGACCACGGTGCTGAGCTCGATCTTGGCCCGTTCCGCCGCTTCCCGCAGCCGCTGCAGCGCCTGCCGGTCCGCTCTAAGGTCGATGCCCTGCTGCTTGCGAAACTCGTCCGCGAGCCAGTTGACGATGCGCTCGTCGAAGTCGTCCCCGCCGAGGTGGGTGTCCCCGTTCGTCGCCTTGACCTCGTAGACGCCCTCGCCGATCTCCAGCACCGAGACGTCGAATGTCCCGCCGCCGAGATCGAACACGAGGATCGTCTTCGCGTGCTTCTGCTCGAGCTGCCGGCCGTATGCGAGCGCCGACGCCGTGGGCTCGTTGATGATCCGGAGCACTTTGAGCCCGGCGATCTCCCCGGCGTTGCGGGTGGCGGTCCGCTGCGCGTCGTTGAAGTAGGCCGGCACCGTGATGACCGCCTGCTCGACCTTTTCGCCCAGGTAGGCCTCCGCGTCGGTCTTGAGCTTCTGGAGGATCATCGCGGAGATCTCCTCCGGGGTGAAGGTCTTGCCGGCAGCGGGGATGTTCACCACGGCGGTCCCGTTTTTCCCCTCCTCGACCTTGTACGAGACGATCTTGCGCTCCGACTCCACCTCGCTGTAGCGCCGGCCCATGAAGCGCTTGATCGAGTACACGGTGTTCTCGGGGTTGAGGATCGCCTGCCGCCGGGCCATCTGGCCGACCAGACGCTCTCCGGTCTTGGTGAAGCCGACGACGGAGGGGGTGAGCCGGCTCCCCTCGGCGTTGGGAATGACCGTGGGCTCGCCGCCGATCATCGCCGCGATCACCGAGTTGGTGGTGCCTAGATCGATACCGACTACCTTTGCCATACCGTACTCCTCCCGGCGGCGCCGGTCGCCGCGTTCAGGGTATCGGCCCGGTGCCCGCGATTCGCGGACGCCGGGCCGGGGCGCTCTTTTCGCCTATTTCTTGATCTCGACCTTGACCGGCGTCGACTTGACGCGCTCCGACTTCGGAATCGTGACTTCAAGGACGCCATTCTTGTAGATCGCCTTGGCTTCCCCGCTTTTCACCTCAGCGGCGAGCGGCACCGTTCGCGTGAACGCGCCGTACCGAATCTCGCGCCGGTGGTAGTTGCGGTCCCTGTGTTCCTCCTCGTGCTTCGTCTCGCCCTTGAGCGTGACCGCGTCGGCGCTGACCGTCACCTCGATCTGATCGGGGTCGATGTTCGGCAGTTCCGCGCGCACCACGACCTCATCCTTCGTTTCGAACATCTCCACGGGCGGCTCCCACAACGTCCACTCGGGTTTCTCCCTCAAGGCGCGTCGTGGCGCGAAGAAGTCGTCGAACACACGCTCCATCGAGCGTCGGAGCGTGCCCACCTCCTCGAACGGATCCCAACGCATGATGCTCATCGTCCTCGTCCTCCTTGCTTTCGAGGTTTACTCTCGGTAGTGCGTATTGTCTGTACGTCCTCGGGGGGAGACGGCTCCATGTTCGCTTCCGGCTCGCCTCCGTCAAACACCCAGTTGAGTTCCTCGTGGTAGCGCTCCTGGATCTCCAGCAACAAACGCACCCCCGCGAGGTTCAACCCACGTTCCTCCGTTAGGAACCTGATCACCCTGATCCGCTCAATGTCCCGCTCGGAGTACAGGCGTATCCGGCGCCGCCGGACCGGTGCCAGCAACCCCCGTTCCTCGTAGATCCGGAGCGTCCTTGGGTGGCAGCCGGTGAGGTCTGCTGCGATGCTGATGACGTAGACCGGCATGTCCGGCGATCTGCTTTTCACGTCTCTCCCTCGGACTTTTCCCAATCGGTAGGCTACCATATGGCGTAGTCAGTGTCAATAGATCTGACAATAACACTGTCAATATTCTTCCCGGGTGCGAGCCCAGAAGCGGCGGGCGACGACCTCGGGACAATCCGACTTCTGGTGCTCCTCCGTGACCGCCAGCCCCAAGCCGACAGTGTGGGCTCCCGGAAAAAGCGGAAGGCGGTCCACCGGGAGACCGCCTTCCGCCGCACACGATCGCGTCGCTACCCCCGGGCGGAGACGCTCCGATGCGT
>DASPUZ010000219.1:0-29169 GCA_035622635.1 bacterium
CTCGGATAACAGTCAGATGCAAGCGACGTGTGACCTCCCCCACCGTTTCTGATGGGGCGAGACGCAGCTGCTGAAGTACGACGAACGCGAGGAGGACGAGTGCGACGTGGCGCTCCATAGCCTGCGACACCCGGCACTGACAGGCTCCCAGCCCGGCCAGTTGCTTGGTGTCGCGGAAGCTGGTCTCGATGTCCCAGCGACTGCGCGTGCGATGCACCAGACTCTTCCCGCGCCGATGCTGATCGTTGCTGACGATGGAGTCCAGACCTCCCCGGCCGTTCGTTGCCACGACGAGTCGGACGGTGCCGTATTCTGGGAGATACACCGAGCCGATCCAGGCCCAGGTGTTACCCGCAATCCGGTGGCGGGGAAGCTGCCGAGCCACCTCCGCGACCGGCTGGGTGCGGCCGCGATAGGTGACCCGAGCATTGGCCTTCAGCGTACTGACCCAGATGATCTCCTGGGCCGTCAGCCACTTCGTAAACCAGCGGACATTGTACCGACTGTCGAACGTCAGGTACTCGAAGGTGAGGCCTGCGTGCAACGCATTGGTAATCAAGGCTTGCGCGAGTTGCAGCTTGGTTCGGTAGAATGCCATCCCATCCCGCCTCGGCCGCCACAGGCGGAAGCCGACGGGAATGCGCAGCCTTGTATTACACCAGAACAACAAGATGACGTGGAAGCCGAAGACGGGTCCCCGCTTGCTGTGCGAGTACGTCCACCCCACCCAGGGGAGCAGTTTGGCGAAGGGTTTCTCCACGACGACATCGTCGAGACACAGATAGCCAGCGCCCGCCTGACGTTGCACCCAGCGGATCAGCCCGAGGATCAGGTGCTGGGGCGATCATGGCAGGACCCGGAGCAAGCGGTTCAGCGCATCATGCGCTCGGCCCGGCAGCACCGTCGCGATGCGCACCGCGGTCTGACCCTTCTCCAGCAGGATGAGCCCGGTCACGTACAGGCCATCACCTCGACCAATCGGCGGGGCCGACCTTGGCCCACGTCCAACGTTGCGATCGCCGTTTCAACTTGCTCCCACAGGGCGTGGGTGCTAGCATACAGGCGGGACACCATGAGGGGTCACCCTCCCCGACGTCTGCATTGTGCGCCACACAAAGCCTTCGTCGGGCGGTGTCCCTTATTTTATTTTTTCAGCCCGTTTTCACGCTCGTGCGTAAGTCCTGTAACTAAGTAGTCTGGGTGCGAGGGCAACGATGGGTGCGGGACACGGCGGCGCGGCAGCGAACATACGTCATCGAGGTATCTCCGCGCGCGCAGCCGCGAGAAAGCCGTCTGCGTGGCTAGCTTCGGGCAGCCTCGCCGCCATTGCCTATCTTGCAACCGTCTCGTGGGCATGGCCGTGGCTTCTCCCGGCGCGCCTCCTCTACGACGGGTACACGCCTCCGCCACCCTATCGGTGGGTACACCCTCCTGCCGCGGTTGCCCGTAACAACCAGCCCCCTCAACCCGGCAGGGGAGTGATCGCACTGACCTCCGAGGGATCCGCCCCGGCGTCCATTGCGACCGGAGACGAGCAGGCCGTCGTCGTCGTGCCCAGGGACGCAATCGCGCCGAGCCAGGGGGAGCCCTCGGTTGAGATCCGCATCGACGCGCTCGATGCGGCAGCCATGGCGCCGGCACCAAACGGGCTGAGCTACGACAGCAACGCGTACCGGATCACCGCAACCTACGCCATCTCCCATCAGCCCGCGCCGCTCGTCGCGCCGGCCAACGTCGTGCTCCGGTACGCGACCGGAGCGAGCACGATCCTGCGCTACACCGGTACGGCGTGGGTCCCCCTGTCACCATCGACGCTCCCGATCACGTTCCAGATCTACGGCCCCACGAACGATCTCGGCACGTTCGTCGCGGCGGGAGCACCTTCGCACGGACCGTCGCTGTCCGTCTGGGCGTACCAAATCGTCACGATCCTGCTGTGGGTCGTCGCCGCCGCAATCGCTGGAGCGCTGGTGCGAGACCGCGTGCGGCGACGGCGGAGACGCCAGGCATCGTGAGCCATGGACGTCCCTCCCCGGTCCACGGGCCATACGTGGATCAACGGCGATCGTTGCCGCCCGATCCCGAAGCGGCGCAGGGACCCCTATGGCACGACGATCTCGTGTGTCGCCAGCGCCGGAGGCCACACGAGCGCCCGCGTGTAGGGAGCCACCCACTCCCACACAACGCTCGCTGCCCTCAGGTTCTCGCCGGCCTGCGGCGATCCGGGGGCGCCGAACGCGAGCCCGCTTCCATTGGGGAGAGCGCCGACGGGAAGACGCGCCTCGCGCGCGGCCGTGGCCACACGGGCCGGAGCCAGGTCCCGCGCGTATGGAAGCACGTCCTGGAACAAAGCGATGGCGCCGGAGAATCCCGAGAGTCCCGGCTCCCACAGCGGGTGGCCGTATCGCTCCCTGAACGCGTGCCGCGCCCACGACAGCTGCTGCGCCGCTCGCCCTGTGAGCGTCCGCGTCGGCAGCAGGTCACCCGTCTTATCGGACGAAAACACGCCGACCGCTGCCGCGCCGAGACGCTTCCCGAACTCCGGCATGATGTATGCGGAGCACCCCCCGATGTTGACGGCGAGCGGTACACGGGCGCGGAGCACCGCTTGACGAAGGGCCACGGCGTTTTCCATGTACGCGGCCACAACCAAGACGTCCGTATGCGCCGCCGCGATCTTGGCAGCAAGGGCCGCGTAGTCGGCGTGCCATGGATTGTACGGTAACGTGGCCGCAAGCGGAAGGTGAAGGCGGTGAACTTCCGCGATCTCCCCTTGGGCCTCGGCCCGGCCAAATCCATCGTCCACGTAGGCGACGGTATAGCGCAGCGGCTCGACGTGGTGCAGGCGCGGGGCGATCTGATCCTGGACAAAGTCGACCGCCTGACGCCCCAGCATCGCGCCGCTCGGCGCCATGCGGAAGAAGTGCGTGCCGGGGCCCGCGGCATCTCCGATCTGACCCACGGCACCGGTTTCCCAGTACACGAGCCCCAGACGGGCGGCAGTCTCCGCCGCCGGGCGCGCGATGACGCTGCCGTACGTCCCGACGATCGTCGTGACCCCGCTCTCCGCGAGTTGCTCGACCGCCCCGGCCGCCGCGTCGACAGAGTTGGCGGAGGCGAGCCGGACCTGGACCGGGCGCCCGCGGATGCCGCCGTGTTGGTTGA
The DNA here is from genome assembly GCA_035622635.1 of bacterium. Taxonomy (GTDB): domain Bacteria; phylum Sysuimicrobiota; class Sysuimicrobiia; order Sysuimicrobiales; family Segetimicrobiaceae; genus JAJPIA01. Next base: position 3,166 of record DASPUZ010000219.1, read on the forward strand.
CGTATGCGGCGGCCAGGAGCACCCCCTGGTATTCATCGATTCCCGCGCCGACCACGCCCTGCGGGCCCCCGGTCGGGTAGACGGCTCCGACGACGATGGGGCGTTCTTGCCCGTCGGCCGTCCACGCCACCGAGACGGCGGTCCACGCAACCACGGCCAATACTGAACATATCGTGAGAATGCGACGCATACGCCTCACCTCTGTTGGATTTGCCAGTTTGACAGCGCACACCGATCCCCCTGTCGTCGACCTCCGCCGGTATGACGCCTCTTGCGCCGTGTTTCTGAGGACCGCGCAGGCGCCGGAGACGCCGCGCCTTCCATCGGCGAGTCTCGCAAGGGTTTGGCGAACTGGCGCTCGGGAACACAAGATATTATGATCGGGTTGTTTGGTCATGTCGACCGCACGGACGACCGGCTTGGTCACGTCAACGCCACGCGGGAGATGAACGTGGGACGTACCGTCAGTGTCATCGGTCTTATCGGAGCCCTGCTGGTATGCGCGGGATGCAGCCCCAGCGCGCAAACGGTGACCACGCCGTCGCAGACAGCAGTCCGGCCTCGCTCCACCGGCGTCCTGTCGATCCTGTATCCCGAGCCCGGTGCCGTGGTCTCGGGACCCAAGATGACCGTCCGCCTCGCCCTGAAGAACGCTGAGGTTGTGCCCCAGACGACGACCCATCTCAACCCCGACAAGGGACACATCCATCTGTCGATCGACGGCAAGGTCATCTCGATGATGTACGGTCTCGACCAGGTCATCGACGTCACACCTGGAATGCACATTCTCACGGCGGAATTTGTCGCTCAAGATCACTTCCCGTTCGATCCCCGCGTGGTGAAGACGTTGACGTTCACGGTGAAGTGAGCGCGATGCGAGGCTGGCAGGCACTGATCACGGGCACGCTCGGCTGTCTCGTTCTGGCGACACGCGCGGCCGACGTTCGCGTCGCGCCGCTCGCAGACCTAGCCGTCGGCATCGTGGGGATCGCGGGCGCCGTGCCGGCGGCACCGGACGGATCGCCGACCTGGCCTCGGTGGGGCGCGGTTTCGGCGATCGGCGTGTCGGCGTTTGCGGCGGGCCGGCTCCTCATGCCCGTGCACGCTCCCGGCGTTCCGCTTTCGACGTGGGGGATTGTCGTGCTCATGATGGCGTCGGTGGCTGAGGAAGCTTTCTTCCGCCGGTGGGTCTACGGCCAGCTGGCCGCCCTGGGCACGACGACGGCGCTCCTCGGATCATCCGTCGCGTTTGCCATCGTGCATGTCCCGGCCTATGGCCTCCGGGCGCTGCCCGTCGACTTCGCCGCAGGCCTCCTGTTCGGGTGGCAGCGTCTTGCGACCGGCGGGTGGACCGCATCGGCCGTCACTCACATGGCCGCGAACTTGCTGCAGATTGGATAGACAGCCTTGAGAGTTTTGGCGAGTCCGTTTCGCGGGTTGCCGGGCCTGGCCGTGGCTTGTCCCACGATCACCCCTCCGATGGACATCGCGGTGATGTACTCCAACCATGCCACCGTGGTGCTGCGCCCGCACGATGAGAGAAGAACCTGGTTGGCCCTTCGGGAAACGGTGTTCCCCGCCAGCCGGCAGATCGTAGTGCACAGCGATCGGCTGGGAACGTTCGTTGCGTCACTATGACCCGCGCGCCGTGGCGTGCCGGACCGCGTGGGTCGGGGTTGCGGCCACCGCCCTCTACCTGGTCGCGGTCGCGCTGGGACGGCTGCATGCGGGCGCCCTCTTGTACGACGGTGTGGTGCCGCTCCCGCCCTATCGATGGATCTCGCCGCCGCCGGATCTCGCCGCGGACAGTCACCGCCCAGCATCCGGGACCGGCTCCATCAAGCTCGGCGCGCTCGAAGCGATGCCCGGCGATGCATCGACGGGCGACGAACAGGCGGCCATCACGTTCGCCGAGGGCGCGGTGGCGATGCGCCCCGGCGAACCGGCGGTGAACGTGCGGCTGGCTCCGCTCGATCCACGGACGGTCGCGCCCGCACCCCGAGGCCTCAGGTTCGACGGCAACGCCTACCGGATCACGGCATGGTACGCTACGTCGGGGCGTCCTGCAGCATTGGTGAAACCCGTCACCGTGGTGCTGCGTTTCCCCGTCCATGCGACCATGCTGCTTCGAGCCGCCCCTGCGGGATGGGTCCGCCTGCGGACGACGCGATTTGCCGCAAGCGAGCAGGTTGTGGCCGACACCGACCGGTTCGGCATCTTCGTGGCAGCGGCCCCGGCGGGCATCGCGGCGGCGTGGTGGTGGACGTGGGCAGTGACGTTCACCGCGGCCGCCGCGGTCGTCCTCGCGGTCGCGGTGATACGGGTCGTGTGCCGCGGACAGGCGGGCTCGTGAGGTGCGCCAGGCGGCCCTGCCCTTCCCCGCCGCGCACGGCTTGCGCGCCTGGGCCCGCGGCGCGACCCGACGAACGCCGTACCAATCGGGAGGGCCGATCTGCTTCCAGATCGAACCTCGTGTGTCAAGATTGCCACCATCAAGACGCGTCGCTTCAGTACGTTCGGCCGTGCTGGCTGCGCGGCGGTTCAGCACCGGCCACGTCACCGAATACCTACCTCGCGCCCGGCGAGTGGCGCCTTGATGGCAGCGCGGCCACCCAGGACGGCACCATGCTGCACGCGCACCTCACCGTGCATCTCCAGCAAAGGAGCGACCCCGATGTGGCAACACCCCAACCAGCCCTCAAGTGACACGAGCATCGCCTTGCCCGGATACGCGGCACGCGCCCGCGTTCACATTGCCGGGGCGCTCGTCGTGGTGAGCGCGGCCATTCTCACCGCCTCGCCGATGGCGGCGGCTCCCGCCGCGCCGGCGACGGCTTCAGCGCCCGCACACGCGTACTACCAGAACGCGGTGGTCGTCCTCACCTACCACGATGTCTCTCCGATGGTGCCGCGCGGCACCGATACGGTGTCGCCAGCGGAGTTTGCCGCCGAGATGGATCGGCTCGCAGGCGACGGATTCCACTTCGTCTCCGTGCCCCGGCTGGAGCGTTTCGTCTCCGATGGCACCGCCGTTCCGCCCAATGCCGTGTGCGTGGTCTTCGACAACGGGTACGAAGGGATCCACCGCTATGCGCTGCCTGTGCTGGAGCGTCGTCAGATCCCGGCCGCCGTGTTCCTGATCGTGAGCTACGTCAACCATCTGGCGAACGACCTGACGTGGGGCGAGATCCGCGGCATGGCTCAGACCGGACTCGTGCACTTCTACACGGAGACGTACGACCTCCACCGCGGGGTCGCGATCGGCGCGGGCGCGAGCACGGCGGCAACCGTCGGACGCGTCCTCGCGGCCGACGGCCGACAGGAATCGGAGGCCGCGTACGACGCGCGCGTGTTCGCCGACCTGACGCGGGCCCGTGCCACCGTCGAGCGCGAGACCGGCGAAGGGGTCGACGCCCTCGTCTACCCGTACGGCCAGTACACGCCGGCGTTGATCGCCCTGGCCCACCAGGCGGGCTATCGATACATGTTCACGACGCTCGGGTGGGCGATCCTGCCGGGCGCCGACTCATCCCGCCTGCCACGGTTGGACATCGGCGTGTGGAACCAGACGCCGGCGAGCGCCGAGGGCGCGATTCTTACCGTAGCGGCACAAGCCAAGCGTTCCTCGTACACGCCGCCCGTGAGCTACGTCCGTGTCTGGCACTGACGCCCTGCGTTCGTTCGGAGTCCAGCGGGACGCCGCCGCCACGGTCGTTCGATGCCCATGATCCACGTGTCCGTCCGCAGGCCCCAGACCACCTACAGACCTGGACGCACCGCCCCGCCGGCAAGTCGGTTGCGGGTTGCTCAACCCGACTGAGAATCCTCGGCCACACGAAGGCGAGCGGCGCCAGGGCTATCGCGACCCGGAGATCCGCGTCCGGAAAGGCCACCGATCGGACCAACGGAGAGTGTCGACTCCTTTGCGCGTTTGACGACGAAGCGCATCGTGTGACCATCTTTCGAGCCGGGCACCGAAGGGATGGCAACCGGTAACCGAGTCCCGCGATCGCCAACGTCCGGGCGCCGTTCGTGGGTACCGCACGGGCTGTTGAATGCGAGTGATCCCGGCGAGCACACGAGCGGCGCTGCCAGGCATCTGCAGCGCCGCTGCCGGGTTGCTGCCGCCTATCGTGCGGTCTTGCCGACTGGAACGCGACCCCTGAGGCCCCTATTTGATCGCGTTCGCGAGCCCGAAGATGGGCAGGTACATCGCGAGCAAGAGGCTGCCGATGACCGCGCCCATGCCGACGATCATGATCGGCTCCAGGATCGAGGTCAGGCTGTTGACCGTGGCCTCCACCTCGCCGTCGTAGAAGTCGGCCACCTTGTTCAGCATGGTGTCCAGGGCGCCGGTCTCCTCGCCCACCCGCACCATCTGGACGACCATGAGGGGGAACATGCCGCTGGCGCCGAGCGGAATCGCGATGCTCTCGCCCTCGCGGATGCTCGACCGGATCGATTCGATGGCGCGTCCGAGCACGGTGTTGTCGATCGCCTGCGCCACCACCTCAAGCGCCCGCATGATGGGGACACCGCTGCTCACGAGCGTACCGAAGGTGCGCGTGAAGCGAGCGACGACGATCTTCTTCACGACCGGGCCGAGCAGCGGAAGACGAAGCTTGAACCGGTCGTACTGCTCCCGTCCGGTTCGTGTCCGCACGTACCGGCGGATCCCCACGATGAGCCCCACGAGGATCAGCAGCCCGAGCCACCAGAAGTGGCGGATGAGCACGCTGATGAGGAGCGCGATCTGGGTCGGGACCGGTAGCGGGGCGTCCCCCCCGAGCTGCTTGAAGAAGTCGGCAAACTGGGGGATGATGACGATCGTCATGAACAGGAGGGCCCCGAGCGCCGCGACAAACAGGAGCGAGGGATAGGTCATCGCCGACTTGATCTTGTTGCGGAGCATCATCTCCTTCTCGAGAAACGTCGCCAGCCGCAACAGGACGTCATCGAGTACGCCGCCGGCCTCGCCGGCGCGCACCATGTTCACGTAGAGGTTGTTGAACACACGTGGGTGCTTGCTCAGGGCGTTGCTGAGCGTCGAACCGCCCTCGACGTCGACGCGGACCTGCCGGACCGTGTCGCGGAGGATCACGTGCGTGATCTGCTCCTCCAGGATGCTCAAGGTGCGCACGAGCGATAGGCCTGCGCTGACCATCGTCGCGAACTGGCGGCTGAAGACTACGAGCTCCTTGAGTGGAACGCCGCGCCATCGCGCGAAGATGTCCTCGACGTTCGCTGCTTGGGCGCGCCGGTGGAGGTCCGTGACGAAGAACCCCATATCCCACAGCTTCTGGGCAACGATCGCCTCGCTGTCGCCCTCGAGCGATCCCGCCAGGATCTTCCCGGCCGAGTCGCGTGCGGTGTACTCAAACACGGCCATGGCAACGTACCTCCCTGTCCTGCCCCGTCATCTCCAACCCCCGGTCGCCGTGTGCCGGGCTCAGTTTGCGCCGTCCCCGCCCCCGCGCCCGTGCCCGTGCCCATGCCCATGTCCCCGCCCGGCTCCGATCAGCCGCTTCATCTCGTCGGGGTGGATGGCCCGGAGGATCGCCGTCTCGGTGCTGATGAGCCCACGCTTGTGGAGATCGGCCAGCGCGCTGTCCATTGTCTGCATCCCGAACTGGCCGCCCGTCTGGATCGCGGATTCGATCTGGTGGGTCTTCGACTCCCGGATCAGGTTGCGGATCGCCGGCGTGGCGATCATCACCTCGACCGCGGGGACCCGGCCGACTTGCTCGATCGCCGTAAGCGACCGCTCGATCGTCGCTACTCCGCCGCCGCCGCCCGCCTTCGCCGCAGCCTGCTCCGTCGAACGCCGCGCCGCCACGAATCGTTCGTTCGGTACGAGCTGCTGCGCGACCACGGCTTCGATGATCGAAGCGAGCTGAGTGCGGATCTGCGGCTGCTGGTGCGGCGGAAACACGTCGATGATCCGGTCGATGCTCTGGGCCGCAGTGGCGGTGTGCAACGTCGCAAAGACGAGGTGCCCCGTCTCCGCGATGGTGAGCGCCGCCGCGATCGTCTCGAGGTCGCGCATCTCGCCGACCATGACCACGTTCGGGTCCTCCCGCAGCACCCCCTTGAGCGCGTTGGGAAAACTCTGCGTGTCGAACCCGAGCTCCCGCTGGTTCACGATGCTCTTCTTGTTGGTGTGGAGGTACTCTATGGGATCCTCCACGGTCACGATATGGCAGGCCCGCTCCGTGTTGATGAAGTCGACCATCGACGCGAGCGCCGTGCTCTTCCCGTTTCCCGTCGGCCCCGTGACGAGCACCAGCCCGCGCTGGCGCCTCGCGAGGTCCAGGAGGATCGGCGGCAGGTTAAGCTCGTCGATCGACGGGATCGCCACGGGGATGGTGCGCATCGCCACGCCGACCGCACCCCGCTGCCGGTAGAGGTTGACCCGGAACCGTCCGAGCCCGGTCACGCCGTACGAGAGGTCCAGCTCCCAGATCTTCTCGAAGCGCTGCTTCTGAAACGCGTTGAGCATGCTGTAGGCGAGCTGCGACGTATCCTCGGGCGTCAATACCTCATGGCGCTCGAGCGGCAACAGCCTGCCCCACACGCGGATCGTCGGCTTCGCCCCCGCCGTCAGGTGCAGGTCGCTCGCGTGCGCCGCCACCGTCTCCTGCAAGAGATCGTCAATGTGCATTACAGCCCTCCCCCCGACGGGGTCCGCCGTGTCTCGCCTTCCTCAGTCCTCCACATATACTGCCCGCAACACTTCCTCCGCAGACGTGATTCCAAGGAGCACCTTTGCGAACCCGTCCTGTGCCAGGGTCCGCATCCCGGCCCGCGTCGTCGCCTGCCGGATCTCCGCGACCGAGGCGTGCTTGGTCACCAGCTCCCGGACGGTGTCGTCGATCAGCATGATCTCGAAGAGTCCGGTTCGACCCCGGTACCCGATGTTGTCGCAGTGGTCGCATCCCTGCGGCCGATAGAAGGTCATGGCACCGCGCTGCGTGGCGGCGATCGCGCCGAACCGATCCAGGAGCTCCGTCGATGGCGCGAACGCCTGTTTGCAACGATCGCACAGCACGCGCACCAGGCGCTGGGCTACGACCCCCACCATCGAGGACGCCACCAGGAACGGCTCGATCCCCATGTCCACGAGCCGGGCCACCGCGCCGGGGGCGTCGTTGGTGTGGAGCGTGCTGAGGACAAGGTGGCCGGTCAGGGCCGCATGGATCGTAATCCGGGCGGTCTCCTCGTCGCGGATCTCGCCGACCATGATGATGTCCGGGTCCTGCCGGAGAAACGACCGTAGCCCGTTGGCAAACGTGAGTCCCGCCTTCGGGTTGACCTGAACCTGGTTGATCCCCGCGAGCTGATACTCCACCGGGTCCTCCACCGTGATGATGTTGGACTCCGTGGAGTTGAGCCGGCTGAGCATCGAGTACAAGGTGGTGCTCTTGCCGCTCCCGGTCGGCCCGGTGAGTAGGATGATCCCGTGCGGTTTGCCGATCATCGCTTCGAACCGGAGCAGGTCGGCCGGCAGGATCCCGATGCGCTCCAGCCCTACGATCGTGGCACTCTTGTCGAGGATGCGCATCACGACTTTCTCGCCGAACACGGTCGGCACGGTGCTCACCCGAAGATCGTACTCGCGGCCCTCCAACCGGTACGCGATGCGCCCGTCCTGAGGCACCCGCCGCTCCGCGATGTCGATCTCCGCCATGATCTTGATGCGCGAGACCACCGCCGCCTGGATGTCCCGCGCGGGCGTCATGACGTTGTACAGAGCGCCGTCGATGCGGTAGCGTACCCGCATGCGGTACTCCTGCGGCTCGATGTGGATGTCGCTGGCGCGCCGGCGGATCGCCTGCACGATGATCATGTTGACCAGCCGCACCACGGGCGCCTCGTCCACCAGCGCGCGCAGCTGATCCACGCCCATCTCCAGGCCGAGCTCCTCCGAGCGGGCCTTGGCCTTGATCTCCGTGATCACGGTCTCGACGCTCTCATCGAGCGCCGGGTACTGGTTGAGCGCGCGCTGGAAGTCCTCGTGGGTAATGACGGCGGGCTGGATTACGCGTCCGGTCCGCCGGTGGATGTCATCAACGGCCAGCACGTCGAGCGGATCGACCATTCCGACGGTCAACGTGTCCCCGTCCACCTTCACGGGGATCACCTGAAAGCGCCGCGCGAGATGCTCGGGCAGGAGGAGCATGGCTTCTTCGTCGGGGAGCGCCTCGCGCAGGTCGAGGTGGGGCAGGCCGAGCTGCAGGGCGAGCGCCTCTCCGATCCCGCGTTCGGTGGCCAGCCCCATGTCGACGAGCACCTGGCCCAGCCCCCGGTGCCGCCCTCCACGCTTCTGCTCCGCCAAGGCCTCCGCCAGCTGCTCAAGGGTGATGACCCCGGCCTCGACGAGGATCTCGCCCAGCCGCCGCCTGCGCTGAACGGTGGCGTTCCGGCCCTTTTGTACCTCGCCCTGAGCGGACGCCTGCAACAGCTTGTCGTCCATCGCTCGCGCCGCCATGGCTATCTCCCTTCCCTGGATCGTCCCGCTGCCGCCACCGACAGCGCGCCGGCATCGGTCAGCTGTGCGTAGATGTTCTGGAGCTTCATGAATGCGTGGTAGTCCGGCCGGTACTCCGCCTCAAGCTTGTAGTCGAGCTCGATGAACTTGTTGAGCGTGACGAAGAATGCGTACTGGATGATCGTGGCCGCGTGCTCGGGCGCGTCACGGTTCTTGTCGATGTGGAGGTTGATGATGTCGAGCTTCGGGAGGGTCGCCGGGTCGACGTTCGCCGCCTTCGCCCGGTTCTCCACGAACTGCGCGAACTCGGCAGTGCTCTTCCAGTCCTTGGCCAGCACCATCGCCACGTCGAGATCGTACTCAAGATCACCGCTGCCGACGCTGTGGTGCATCGTCGGCCGGTGGTACAGCGAATACGCGTCCGCTTCGTCCCCCGGCTGCTCGTCGAGGCGACACCCCTCCTTGTCCAATGGGGAGATGGCGAAGATGGGCACGTTCAACTCCAGACTCAGCTCGGCCAGCTCGGTCGAGATACGGTCGGTGCGGGCCTTCCAGTCCTCGATCGCATGCGAGAGCGGGATCTTCTGGAGGTAGTCAAAGAACAGCGCAATCTCGTTCGTCTGGAACTCCTGCATCGCATTGTAGGCGTGTGCCCGGATCCGGTCGACGGTGTCCTGGCGCCCCGCCTCGATCAGGAACATGTACGGCGCATATCCCGCCATCTGTTCCTGGGCCGACCGGATGGTCTCCGCCACCGAGTGCCCGTCGCTGTCGTGACCGCTCAGGATGGCGACCGGATTGATGCCGCTCTCCTTGGCGATCAGCCGTGCGCCGAGCACCTGCGTGGTCTGCTCCCATGAGTAGAACAGCACGGGGATCCGGTGGTTGGCCGCCAGGTAGGTCGCCAACTGCAGGGCCAAGTTGGTCTTGCCCCTCCTGGGCGCGCCCGCCAGCCCGTAGTAGAATCCGCGCCGCATTCCGGACAGCAGCGTCGTCAGCCGGTCGAACGGGGCGAGCGAGTAGCCGAGGAGGCTCGAGCGGTCCTCACGCTGAGCCGATTCTTCCACGAGCCTTCCGACGATGTCGCTCACCGGCCGCAGATGCGATCGCATCCGGTGGCGCTGCAGCTCGACGAGCTCGCGGATCATCTCCGCCGTGAGCTGTGCAATTTCACCGTCCGCCGGGTCCTGCTGGTGGAGGAACCGGCCGAGCCGGGCGTGGAGCACGCCGAGGCGATCGCGGCGGTCGCGGCTGCGCAGCCCCTGGATCAGGGCCATCACCTCTCCCGCGTCCATGATCGCCGTGGACCGCACCGTCTGCAGATAGCGCTCCATCGCGATTGTGAGCGCCCCGGTGCGTTCGAGATGGCTCCGCACCGACGCGGGATCAACCACGCTGTTCGGCTGGCTGTACAGCTCGAGCACGGCCTTGCAGAGCCTGACCGCCCCGGGCGTGCGCATCATCTCCTGCTGGAAGCCTTCGCGGAGCGCCAGCGTGATCAGCTGCTTGTCGTGGATGAACCCGTGGAGGATCGTGGCTTCGGTTGTCTCGTCAGTTGGTGTCACGACTGCACTCTCCCCCTCGCCTCGCCGATGTACCGTCTGTCCCTGCAGCGGCTCCGATTCTTCCGGCCAACCCGGCCGGAGCCTCGACGGCGCCTGGTCTGCCGCCGGGCCGTGATGGCTCGAGTCCGTTGATCCATTAGTCACCGACGAACACCACCCGCAGCATTTCCTCCATCGTCGTGCTACCCTCGAGCACCCTCTCAACCCCGTGCTGCCGCAGCGAGCGCATCCCGGCCGCCTGCGCCGCTTCGCGCAGCCGGTCTGCCGACTGTCCGCCCAGCACGAGCTTGCGAAGCGACTCGGTCATCGGCATCAGCTCGAACACGCCGATGCGCCCGCGATACCCTGTCTGGCGGCACGCGTCGCAGCCGCGCCCGCGGTGCAGGCGTGCGGACGACGACCCGTTCGTCGGCACGTCCCCGAGGTGACGAAGCGCTTCCCTGGGAGGCTCGTACGGCTCCTTGCACCGGCTGCAGATGATGCGCACCAGCCGCTGCGCCAGCACGCCGATCAGCGACGAGGAGATGAGAAAGGGTTCCACGCCCATGTCGACCAGTCGCGTGGGGGCGGTCGGCGCGTCGTTGGTGTGCACCGTGCTCAGAACGAGGTGGCCCGTCATCGACGCCTGGATCGCGATCTCGGCGGTCTCCCGATCCCGGATCTCACCGATCAGGATCACGTCGGGGTCCTGGCGCAGGATCGTGCGAAGGCCGCTCGCAAATGTGAGTCCCACTTTCGGATTCACCTGCACCTGGTTGACACGAGGAATCTGATACTCAACCGGGTCCTCCACACTGACGATGTTGCGCTCCGGGGTGTTGATGCGTCCGAGCGACGTGTACAGGGTCGTCGTCTTGCCACTCCCGGTCGGCCCCGTGACCAGGATCAAGCCATACGGCTTGGTGATGAGGCTCTCCCACCCGGCCAAGAGATCGTCGGCGAACCCGAGCTGCGGGAGCGTCAGGTGGGTACGCGACTGATCGAGGATGCGCAGCACCACCTTCTCCCCCAACACCGTTGGGAGGGTGCTGACCCGTAGGTCGAGGTCCTTGCCATGCGCCCGGAGGTGGATGTGACCGTCCTGGGGCAAGCGGCGCTCCGCGATGTCCATGTTGGCCAGGATCTTGATCCTCGAGATCAAAGCCGCCTGCACGGCCTTGGGGGGCGCCATGAAATCCTGCAGAATCCCGTCCACGCGAAACCGTACCTTCACCTCTTGCGCGTGGGGCTCGATATGAATGTCGCTGGCTTCGGCCAACACAGCCTGCGCGAGGATCTGGTTGACCGCTCGGACGATCGGCGCGTCCTCTACCATGGCGCGGAGGTGCTCGACCGTCACGTCCTCGGCGGGGGCGTCCCGGACCGCCTCCGGCTCCACCGACCCTCTAAGGATCTCCTCGATGTCGGCCTGGCCTCCATAGATCATCCCGTGGACTCGGGCGATGTCCACGGGGCTCGAGATGACCAGGTCCACATCGAGCCCGGTGACGAGCCTGATGTCGTCGATCGCGACCACGTTCGCCGGATCGGCAATCGACACGACCAGCCGGTTGCCGGAGCGCCGCACGGGCACTACGCCGTGGCGCCGCGCCAGATACGCCGGCAGCAATCGGGCCGTCTCGAATTCGATCTCGCGATCCGGGAGGTTGGTGTACGGGAGGTTCCACTGCAGCGCCAACGCCCTCGCAAGCTGCTCCTCGGTCAGCGCGCGCATGTTGACCAGAATGCGGCCCAGCGGGGCGCCGTTCAGTTGCTGGGACGCGAGCGCCTCCTTGACTTGCTCCGCGGTCACCCAACCCTCCCGGACGACAATCTCGCCGAGAAGGGCCCCCCAGCGCTGCCGCGTAACCGCCCCTTCGACGCTCGGTGAGTCGGCCGGGGCGACCGGCTCGGCGGTCGGCGCGGCGGCGGGATCGCCGGCGAGGGTGCCGCGTAATTCGTTTGCCAGGGACGAAGGCTCAGGCGAAACCCCTACATGGTCCAGGATCACCTCCGCGGCGTCCCACGGCGGACCACCCTCGCCTGGCGCAGGGGATTGGGAAGCCGCGGGGTGCTCCGCCGTCTCCTCCCCGGCCAGCGCGGGCGTCCGCCGCTCCCGCACGGCGCGAATGGCTGCATCGAGCTGGGCCAGCACGTGCGTGTGCCCCGTATGCTCGGAGGCCCGGCGCAGCGACACCAGGACGTCCACATCGCCGGGTGCGAGTTCCGCCGCGCGCGCAAATGCGGCGTGGGCTTCGCTCCAATGGCCCCGCTCCGCGCAGCGGTCGCCCAGCGCTCCCAACACCACGACGGCGGGCCGGGCGTCCGACTGGCCCGCGTACAGGCCGGCGAGCTCCCAATACGCCCACGGGTCGTCCGGCGCCAGTTCGATAGTCTTCTTGAAGCACGCAACGGCGGCCTCGAAGTCCCCGGCCTTCTGCCGCAGCACGCCCGCGTAGAACCACACGGCGACCTCGAGCGCCGCGTCCCGGTCCGCTAACTGGAGCGTGTTGCGGTAGAACGCCAGTTGCTCCCGGACGCCGGCCACGGTGCCGGCGTGCTCACCAGGCACACGAACGCCCTCGGCGCGGTCTACAGACACTCGGCTACCAGCGTGCGGGCTCGCTGGGTCTCCACGCGGATTCGGCCGAGGTTGCAGAACCGGCTCCCCATCAACACCAGCATGGCGTCCTTGTTGACCTGCGTCACCGCGATCGGCCCGGCGGGAAACTCGGCCAGCAACACCTCCGGCGGATCACTGGCCGAGATCTCGGTGGCGATGGCTTCCCATGCCAGCATGGCGCTGCTCACCAGCGCACCGACCGCGTCCAGGTCAACCTCCTCCGACTTCGCCCCGTCGATGACGAATCCGTCGCGGCTGACCGCGATCGCCGCGACGATCGCCCCCTTGTGCGTGAGGTCGTTGAGGATCTCCTTGAGACTACCTGTCAGATTCGTGACCATCCCCCACCCCCGATTGTGTAGTCCAATCTACCCCGCGAGTGTCTCGCTGACCGATGCAAGGGCCGGCAGGTGCCGGCGGAGCTGCACGCGCGCGGTCCCGACGTTGGCCTTGCCGCTGAGGAACACCACCACGCACCGATCGACTGCGGGCTGCGCCACCAGCACGGTGAACCGTTCGCAGTTCATCATGAAGTCCTTGAACGTCGGATCGTGCAGCTTCCGGCACGTGTAGACGAGGAGCTTGACCAGCGTGGCGACCTCCTGGTTGACGGCCTCCAGCGGAAAGTGTACGTCTGCCTTCACCACCTCGATCGGCGTGCCGTCCATCCCGAGCACGCCCACACCCAGGACGCCAGGCGTGCCGGAGATGATCGAATCCAGGATTTCGCGCGTTCTCGTCATCGACTGCTCCTCCGGTCATGCCCCCCACGGCGCCGCCGCGCGGGACCGCTGGTGTCTCTCGGAACGGCCGCCCCTCGCTGAGACGCCAGCCGGACCCGCTCGCGCCCTCCCCCCCGACGTCGCCTCCGTCGGGCGTCCACGAGGCCAGTTCTGCAGCCTCGGTGCATCCGGCTAGCCGGTTCGGAGTGCGCACGGTGTGCATGATGTCGCACGCTCCGCCGCGGACCTACCGGTGGTGCAGGTCGGCGACATGGGTCATCGAGGCTAGGCGCTTGAGCGCAGCCGCCAGCACCCGCGAGACGTGACGCTGCGAGATGCCGAGCCGGGTCGCCACCTCGCTGTGGCTGAGGTCCATATAGAAGAGATAGTAGACGATCTTCCGCTGCAGATCGGCGAGGCGCTCCACGGCTTGCAGCAGCACAATCCGGTCCTCGACCGGGAGCTGAAACGAGACGTACCGCTGATGCGTGATCGCCTCGCGCCGGACGCCCGTCTCCACGGGCATCTCGTCGATGGACCGCACGCTCGCCGTGTCGTAGGCGCGGATGACCTCGTCGACTCCCTTCTCGGTCATGTTCATGCGCACGGCAATCTCCGCGTGCGTCGGCGTCCGCCCCAACTCTTGCTGCAGGTCCGCCACGGCCGCCATGATCTCGCCATACAACTTGCGCGCCCACCGCGGCACCTGAACCGCATCCGCGTCGTCCCTGAGGTAGTGCCGGATCTGGCCGGAGATGTGGGTGTACGCGTACGCCTCAAACTTCACGTTGCGGTCGGGATCGAAGTTCCGGACAGCGTGCATCAAGCCGATCGTGCCGACCTGCGTCAGATCCTCCAGCGCGACGGACGGCCTCACATAGCGGTGAGCCACCTTGCGTGTCAGCGGCAGAAAGCGACAGACCAGGTCCTCGAAGAGATCCGCGCTCTGCGTCCGCCGGTACTCGCGAAACAGGGCGAGGGTCTCGTCCTCCTGCGTGGCGGGCGCGACAGAGACCAATGCGGGCGGAACCGGCGCCGCCTGGTCGTCTGCGGGCGTTCTGTTCTCCAGCCGCACGGTCACAACCGCACCGGCCCGCGGCCGCGAGCCGCATGGCCCGCCGCGCGCAGGCGTCGCGCGATGCCGTCTCGGAGCGGCGCTCGCACGGGATCGCGCCGGTCTATCCGGTTAGCCATCGCGCCGCTGTCCAGCGGCGACGGCGGTCTGCGAGGCGTCATGCGAGGACGCTGGCTCGCCGTCGCCCTCGTCGTCCTCGTCCGCCGGTTGTGCGGCGAGCCAGGCTCCCACACCCTGCAGGCTCATCCCCTGCTCTTCGATGAGGCGGCGGATCTGACGGATGAGCTCCAGGTCTTTCATGGAGTAGAGCCGGTGATGGCCCCTGGTCCGCGCCGGCTGCAACAAGTGATACTCCACCTCCCACATCCTGAGGCGTCGTGGCTCCACACCCGTGAGCGCGGCGGCGGTTCGAATCGGATAGATCGGCAAGTTTCCTAGCCTCGGTCGCATGACCCCATCTCTCCCTTCGCGCTGAACTGCGTTATGCACCGTCCGCGCCGACGGTCTGGACGAGTGGAGCGAGACGCTTGAGCGCGGCCGCGAGCAGCCGCGACACGTGCCGTTGCGAGATTCCCATGAGCTTGGCCGTTTCGCTTTGCGTGAGATCGAGGTAGAACAAATAGTAGATGGCCTTGCGCTGCACCTCGGCGAGGCGCTCGATTGCCTGCAGTAGCATCACCCGATCTTCGATCGGAAGCTGGAACGATGCGTATCGCTGCCGGGGTTGCGGGGGGGCGTCGCCGGCGCCACCCTCGTCATTGATCCGCTCGACGCGGGTGGCGCCGTAGGCCCGCAGGACTTCGCGGAGTTCCTCCTCGCTGACCCGCATCCGCTGCGCGATCTCCGGGAGCGTTGCGGATCGGCCCAGCTCCTGCTGCAGCCCGGCTGCGGCGGTCTTCATCTCGCCGTAGGCCTTGCGCGCCCAGCGGGGCGTGCGCATGAGGTCGGCATCGTCCCGCAGGTAATGTCGAATCTCGCCAGCCACATGGTGGTAGGCATACGTCTCGAACTTGACGTTGCGGGCGGGGTCGAAGGTGTTGACCGCCGTCATGAGGCCGATCGCGCCGACCTGGATCAGGTCGTCGAGTGACACAGACTGCCGGACGTATCGGCGGGCGATCTTGCGAACCAGCGGAAGATACTGGCACACGAGCCGGTGGTACAGCCGGACGTCTTTTGTCCGTCGGTACTGCCGGAAGACGTCCAAAACTGCAGGTTCACTTGAGCCCACATCTTGCCCCGCGGCCAACGCTATGTTGCCCATGCTCCCCCCCCGTTCCGTTGCCACCCGCCGGCCGGGGCCCCCAGGTCGCGGGTGCACGACTAGCCGGCCTTCGTCTACGCGCGCCCTCAGGCGCGGACAGACTCGGACAACCTGTACGAATCCATTCCGGTGGGGGCAATCAGACAGAGAACAGAGACAGAGAAACCGCGGACCGTGGCGCCGTACGGCTTCCCCGCGTTTGCGGAGAAAAAAGAAGCCTCCCGGCGCAACACGGGAGGTTCCCGGACCTCGCTCCGGCAACCCGGCTGACTTGCCAGCTCTCGCTGGCCTGTCCCGTGGCTTTGCGTCCCCAGATCTCTCTGGGTTTGCCCCTACAGAAGCGGTCGCACTATGGAGTTGTACCCATTAAATAAACATACTTATAGAAACTTGTCAAGAGAGTGTCTCAAGATTGCAACTTCTAGTGGACTCGGAAGTAAGAAAATCGACGTTGCTATGAAGGCATCGGACACGAGTGTCGCTCGAAGACGGCGAAGTTCAGTTCAAGTCAAGAACGCTCTCGCGGGGAACGTGACGCCCGCGCATCGAGGCACGATTGAAGCATCATTGCCGCGGCCACGCGGTCACGCGTCAGGCGTCGGTCTTCCCGGCGGGCACCGCCGCGAATCATCGCACGGTCGGCCGCCACAGTCGACAGACGCTCGTCCCACAGTTCCACCGGGAGACCGGTCTGGGCACGGAGGCGCCCTGCGAATGTCTCCGCCTGGCGCGCCGCCGGCCCCGGCGTTCCGTCCATGTTGCGCGGCCATCCAACTACCACGCTGGTGACGCCGTGGCTCGCGCACAGCGTAGCCACCCGTTCCACATCCTCGCGCATTGAGCGATGGGCAAGCGTTGCCAGAGGCGACGCAATGATTCCCGACGGATCGCTGAGGGCCAGGCCGATGCGCTTCGTGCCGAGATCGATGCCCAACACGCGCGTCATCGACGCCTCTGGGTAGCCTCCGCCAGGACCTCGCGGACGATCTCCGGCAACGCCTCGATCGCACCTGCCAGGCGCTCCGGATCGCCCCCGCCCCCCTGGGCCAGTTCGGGGCGTCCTCCGCCACGCGTCCCGAGTCGGCGGTTCAACGCCTGCATCACCCTCGACGCGGCCGCACCACGCTCCACGGCGCCCGCAGTTGCCATGACCACCAACTCGATCCTGCCGTCGACGCGGCCGGCAGCCACGATGACGCCGGACGGAAGGCGCGGCTTCATGCGGTCTCCGAGGGCTCTCAATGAAGCCTGATCGGCACCCGAGACCATCACCCCCACGACCGCGATCCCTTCCACGTCGCGCGCCGAACGGATGAGCCCCTCGAGATCCGGCACCGCCGCCCCCATCCTCGCGCGCTCCACGCGCCGCTCGACCGCGCGCCGCCGCTGCTCAAGCTGCCGGATGCGCTCGGGTAGCGCTTCGGGTGCGACGCGCAACTCGGCTGCCGCCTCGGACAGCTTGGTCTGAGCGGCACGCAGACGATCCAGCGCGCCCCGGCCGGTGACGGCCTCGAGACGCCGAACGCCTGCCCCGACGGACCCCTCGCTCGTCACCAGAAAAAGGCCGATCTCGGACGTCTCCCGCACGTGCGTGCCGCCGCACAACTCACGACTGTACCCGTCTATGCTGACGACCCGCACCTCATCGCCGTATTTCTCACCAAACAGCGCGGTCGCGCCCGCCTCCAGGGCGTCGCGGTACGGCATCACCGCCGTCGCCACGGGAAGCGCGTCCAGGATCTGGGCGCTTACACGATCCTCGATCCGCGCCAGTTCGTCCTGCGTTAGCGCCGCCGTGTGGATGAAATCGAAGCGCAACCGGTCGGGCGCCACCAGCGACCCGGCCTGGCGCGCGTGCTCGCCGAGGATCTCGCGCAGCGCCCTGTGGAGCAGGTGAGTGGCGGTATGATTGCGCGCAATGTCTTCCCGGCGGGCGGCGTTTACCACCAGGCGCACGGAGTCGCCCTCACGCAGACGTCCCGCCGTGACGCGGCCATGGTGCACCCACAGGCCAGGGACCGGACGCTGCGTGTCGCCCACGGAGACCGTCCCGCCCGGCCCGAGAATCTCTCCCGTATCGCCGACTTGCCCTCCGGCCTCCGCGTAGAACGGGGTCCGGTCGCAAACGACCTCCGCGTCCTCGCCGGCCTCGACGGCAGGCACGCGGTTGCCCCGGACGAGCACCGCCAGGACGCGGGCCTCGGCTTCGAGCGCGTCGTACCCGACGAAAGCCGTCTCGACCCCGGCGTCGCGAAGATCCGCGTACGCCGTCCGGTCCGGCGCCTCGAACTTGAAGGCGAGCGCGCCTCGGGACCGCTCGCGCTGCCGCTCCATCTCCGAGGCAAAACCGTCCTCGTCGATCTGCATCCCGTGCTCGCGCGCGACGTCCCGCGTCAGGTCCGGGGGGAATCCGTACGTATCGTACAGCCGGAACACCTCGGGGCCGGAGAGCACCGAACTCCCGCGGGCGCGCGCGTCGGCGATCAGAACGTCGAGCCGGGCCAGTCCCGCGTCCAGCGTCCGCTCGAACCTCGTCTCCTCGCCCGCGAGTACCTGGCGAATATAGGACCGCTGCTGCGCCAATTCGGGGTAGGCGGTCCCCATGACCGCGATGACCTCGTCGGCGATCCTGGGCAGCAACGGTTCCGCCCCTCCAGCGGACCGCACCCCGGGATCCTCGCTGATCATCCGCCGGGCAAAGCGCATTGCCCGGCGCACAATCATCCGGAGCACGTAGTTGCGGCCTTCGTTGCCCGGCATCACGCCGTCGGCCACGAGGAACGTCATCGCGCGGCCGTGGTCGGCGAGCACCCGAT
This sequence comes from bacterium, assembly GCA_035622635.1. GTDB lineage: Bacteria > Sysuimicrobiota > Sysuimicrobiia > Sysuimicrobiales > Segetimicrobiaceae > JAJPIA01. Next base: position 21,698 of record DASPUZ010000219.1, read on the forward strand.
AGGCGACGGTGTGCACCGATCGCTGCGCGGCGCTGTGGCCCAGGATCTTCGTCTGGATCCCGTCAAGGATCGGCAGAAAGAGGTCCGTGTCGTAGTTCGTCGAGACATTTTGCAGGATCGAGGCGATTCGCTCCAGTCCCATGCCGGTGTCGACGCCGGGCTTTGGGAGCGCCGTGCGCGCGCCCCCGGGCGCCTGGTTGAACTCCATGAACACCAGGTTCCAGAACTCCACCCAGCGGCCGCAGCCGTTGTCGAGCGCCACGCGGCAGTCCGGCCGGCCGCAGGTGCACGCCTCCGGCCCCCGGTCATAGTACAGCTCGCTCGTCGGGCCGCAGGGTCCGACGTCGCCCATCATCCAGAAGTTGGTCTGCTCGCCCATCCGGACCACCTGCCCCGGAGGCACCCCGAGGGCTGCCCAGGCACCGGCGGCTTCGTCGTCGTCCTGGAAGACCGTGAAGACCAGGCGGTCCAGCGGAAGCCCAAACGAGCCGGTCACGAGCTCCAACGCGAACCGCGCGGCGTCACGCTTGAAGTAGTCGCCGAAGCTGAAGTTGCCGAGCATCTCGAAGAACGTGTGGTGGCGCGGCGACGGTCCGACGCTCTCGAGATCGTTATGCTTGCCGCTGACGCGCATGCATTTCTGGACGGTCGTCGCTCGAAGATAGGGTCGCTGCTCGAGCCCCAGGAATACGTCTTTGAACTGCACCATCCCGGCGTTCGTAAACAGCAGCGTCGGATCGTCAGCCGGGACGAGCGACGCGCTCCGGACGCGCGTGTGCCCCTGGCCCTCGAAGTATCGAAGGAACGTCTCCCGGATCTCGGCGCCGGTCATCACGCCAGCCGTACGATCCTCACGCGTGGTCCGCGGCAGCCGCGCGCACGGACGCCAACAGGCGCTCCGCTTCCGCGACGGCGCCATCGAGCCCGGCCGCCGCGCGATCGACCAGGTCCGGCGTAATCGTAAGCGGGGGCGCGATCCGGATGACTTCCGGCTTGTTCAACGTGTAAAACGTGATCACGCCGCGGTGCCCGGCCTCCGCCGACACCATGAGCGCGTAGTCGCTGTGTGCGAACTCCATGCCGAGCAAGAGCCCCCGGCCGCGCACGTCACGGACGACCGACGGGTACCGGCGCTGGATCTCCCCGAGCCTCGCCAGGAAACGTCCGCCCATGGCCGCTGCCCGCTCCGGGAGCCGCTCGTCTGCGAGCACCTCGAGCGTCGCGACTGCCGCCCGGCACGCGAGGGGGTTGCCCCCGAACGTGGAGGAGTGGATGTACGGCTCGCGTTGAAACTCCTCCCAGAGCGCCGGCCTCGCGACGAACGCGCCGATGGGGATCACGCCGCCGCCGAGCGCCTTCGCGAGCGTCAGGATATCGGGTACGACCTCCTCGTGCTCGACGCAGAACAGCCGTCCGGTCCGCCCGAGGCCGGTCTGGATCTCGTCGGCGATGAGGAGCACGTGATGCCGGTCGCAGATTTCCCGCACCCGGCGGAGGTATCCGGCGGGCGGCACGATCACCCCCGCCTCCCCCTGGATCGGCTCCAGGATCACGGCGGCGGTATCCGGCCCGATCGCCCGCTCGACTGCATCCGCGTCTCCGAACGGCACGTGCGTGAACCCCGGCACGAGCGGTTCGAACGGCGCGCGGTAGTACTGGCGTCCCGTTGCGGACAAAGCTCCGAACGTCTTGCCGTGAAATGCCTCACGCATCGCGACGATGCCGGGACGGCCGGTCGCGAGGCGCGCGAGTTTGAGCGCCCCTTCCACTGCCTCGGCGCCACTGTTGCACACGAAGGTGTACCGGAGATCTCCGGGCGTGATCTCGGCCAGGCGCTCGGCGAGCTCGGCGAGCGGGGCGCTCGGCATCGTCCGCACCGACATCGGCATCCGGTCGAGCTGGTCGCGCACCGCGGCCAGTACGCGCGGGTGCCGGTGCCCCACGTTGAAGATCGCGGGACCACAGGCGCAGTCCACGTACTCGCGTCCATGCGCGTCCCACACGAGGCAGTCCCGGGCGGCCCATTCCACGGTCTCGGACCCGCCGAACTTGAAGAGACGCGCGAGCCCCGGATTCACATACCTGCGGTATCGATCGATCGTCTCCTGGACCAGCCGGTCGCGCTCTTCGGGGGGAAGCACCGCCACAGGTGACGCGTGGCACCCCGCCAAAATGCCGTCGTCATGCGACTCCGGGATCACCACGCACCTCCGTCGACCCCGCCGCCTCCGGCGAGACGCGCGTCAGCATCTCCTGGGCGCGGCGAACGACCTGACGCGTCTCCTTGTACTTGATGCGGTCCAGGGCATCGTCGGGCGTCACCCACTCGCACCGCACAAACCCTTCCTCGCGCTGCGGAGAGGCTTCCTCCCCGCCGAGGAACTCCATGAGGTAGTAGTGCACTGTCTTGTCGTAATACGTATCTTCCGCCTTCCAGAAAAACGTGTACCGTTCCTCGCCCAGGTCCGACACGATCCGGACGTTGTGGATCCCGGTCTCCTCGGCGACCTCGCGCCGCGCCACAGCCTCGGGAGTCTCACCGGGCTCGATCGTCCCCTTGGGAAGCATCCACTTGCCGGTTTCATGCTGCAGCAGCAGGATCCGATAGCCATTCCCCCGTTGGGCGGGAGCGCTCCGCCGAAACACAACCCCGCCAGCGCTGCGAGCGGGCTTGACTTTGCGCCACGGCTGCGGCACGTGATCCTCCTGCGCGTGCGCAATGACGCCGCCCGAGAGGCGGGATGAACCGCCGCATCCGGCTTCAAACACCGGCCGGACCCTCTCGAAACCGGGCCCACGCACCGGCCGTTCCGGCTCGGCTTCCGGGCGACCCGTCGAACCCGGGGGCTAGTGGCGCTTGCGCCGAACGGCGCGGCGGCGGCGTTTTTGGCTCGGCTTCTCGTAGTGCTCGTGGCGCTTCGCGTCTGTGAGGATTCCGGACCGCTTGACTTGCCGCTTGAACCGACGGAGAGCGCTATCCAGCGTCTCATCCTTGCCGACCCGAACCTCGGTCAACCGGCCCACCTCCATGACAGTCTGCGCAGCAATGGCGTCATTATACACGACCGGCCGAGCGACCGGCAACCGAGCCGCACGCGACGTCTATGTCTGTTCGCGGAAGCCCGCCGATGGCGAACACGGGCGCGCATCAGTGCGCCGGGGCCCCGGCGGGAACGCGTTGCACCGTGACGGATCGGACGACGAGATTCTCCTTGCGGTCGCCGGCGCCGTTGACGGCGAAGTCCCATCCCCACGTCTTCGAGAAGTCCGCGTCAGAGAGACGGAACGTGTACGTCGCCCACCCCGCACCGGCGTCGACCCATTGCCACGGCGTGAACCGGTATCCCGTCATCGAGTCGTACATGAGATTGAACCCGACCAGTTGCGGCGCGCTTGCCTTGTGCACCTCTACCGCAACTACGAAGTCGTACCGACCGTCGTTGAAATACGCGAACGAATCATCAATTGTGAAGTAGACGTAGACGGCGTTCGCGTCTGCGTCCGTGCGCACGGCCGAACTCCCGTCCACGGTCACAGGCACCACCCCCCCCGCCGGCAGACCGCGGAGTGGCAGGTTATACAGACCGTGCTCTTCGTCCGTCGCGCCGAGCCGAGCCGAGACCGAATCCACCTTCGAGAAGTCGCGGGCCGGGTCCACGGGAATGATCAACGGCCCCGCGCTCGCCATCCGCGAAGCCTCCTGCACCAGCGCCTCGTCGGGGTTTGTCACGAACACCGGTTCCGGCCCGATAGCGAGCTTGCCAGCGTCACCCTGAGAACCGAGTGTGGCCTGCCCCGTGGGGCCGACAACGGCAGCCGGTCCGACGGTCGGGATCGCGACCGCCTGTGTCCCCCCCACCGCCCACGCAACCACGACCGGCGCCCCCTGCTTCTCGAATACCAGCGCTACGACGCCCGGTCCCCGGTCGAGCGGCCCGACGAACCTGGCGCCCCCAAGATAGTGCATGACGGTGAGCACCGCCGGGTCGAGCACCGGCCAGAACTCGCGGGCGACGCCCTCGGCCAGGCCGACCACCGCGAGTTGAACCGGCGCACCCCATTCCTGGCGACCGTACAGCCACAGCTGGTGGCGCGCGTCGATGGGGATGCGGGCGTGAATCGTGCTCAGGGCTTCGAGCACCTCGGCCGGACGGCGCCCGCGCGGGTACAGCAGGAGCGCGTCGAAGTCCGTGCCGTCCTTGGTAAGCATCGCCTGCACGTACGGGAGGTCGAGCCCGCCCGGCGACACGGCCACCACCAAAGCCCCCGGGTCCGCATGCGCCGCGGCGACCCGCACAACGTGGAGCATCGCGGCGTAGTCGCGGGTCGTGCCTCGGAAGTCCGAGAGGTCGAGAGACGGCTCCACCTGCCACGCCGTGACCCGGGCCCGATAGCGCTCCGTGACGGACGTGACGAAGGCCGTCCAATCCTCAAGGCGCTGAGGCGGCTGGCGGCTCCATACCGACGCGGGGGCATCGGGATTCATCGCGGCCCACCGGGGCGTGCCCTCGAGGAGCACGACGATGTGCATCCCGGCGGCCGCCGCCCCGCGGATCTCTGCATCGAGGTCGGCCCAGACGTACCTGCCGGGCGTGGGCGCGAGCGCTGCCCAGTCGGCGACGACGCGCACCCAGCCGACGCCACCGAGGGAGAGCATCGAAGGGTGCGCGGCCGTCCCGGAAGGGCTCTGGGCCGATGCCAGGTCGATACCGAAGGCGTCGGCGCCCGCTGCAGGCGTCCGCGGCGGTGCTTGCCCGTATGAGGAAAGCGTGGACACTGCCACTGCGAGGATCAAGGAAGCGGTGAGCACCAGCGGCAACGAGCGCACGACAACCTCCCGCACACGGATGTGGGCTGCTCAGGCGTACGCAGTCCCGTCATAGTATCCGCTTCGTATCCTTCCCCAACTCCTCCGGTTCCTCCACGCGCAGGAGCGCCCGCACCCGGGTTGAAAGTACACCGTCATGTGGCAGCTACCAAAGGCGATCTCCCTTGTGGCCGGGCACGGCGAAGGGGGAACCGAGATCAACGCCTTCGACCGAGCCCTGCTGGATGCCGGTGCCGCCGACCTCAACTTCCTGCGCGTCACCAGCATTCTGCCACCCGGCGCACGTGTCATCGAGCTTCCGCCGTACCCGCCCGGCGTCCTGATGCCCGCCGTCTACGCGCGGATCGTGAGCACGCGCCCGGGTGATATCATCAGCGCGGCGATCGGCGTCGGGATCTCTCGCGAAAGCCACGGCGTGATCATGGAGTACACGGGACACACGTCCCGCGCCGAGGCGGAGCAGATGGCCCGCCAAATGGTGGTTGAGGGGTTCGAGATACGCGGCCTAAAGCTCGACGAGATCGTCGTCGCCGCCTCCGAGCATGCCGTGCTGCGGGCCGGATGCGCGGTCGCGCTCGCCCTGTTCTGGCCGACCCCGACTGGACTGCCGAGATGAAGGGCGCCTGGATCGTCGATCAGGGGTGCGTGGATGTAACGACCTGCTTTCAGGTCACGCGCCGCCTGCACGAGGAACAAACGCCGTACCAGCACCTGGAGATCTACGAGAGCCCCCGGTTCGGTCGGATGCTCGTGTTGGACGGCGCGGTCCAGACGACCGAAGGCGACGAGTTCATCTATCACGAGATGCTCGCGCACCCCGGGCTCCTCACCCATCCGGTTCCGCGGCGGGTGCTCATCATCGGCGGCGGGGACGGCGGCCTCCTGGAGGAGGCGCTGAAGCACCCGCTCGACCGGGCGACGATGATCGAGATCGACAGCGCCGTCGTGCGCTCGAGCCGTCAGTACCTCGACGTGATCTCGGCGGGCGCGTTCGATGATCCGCGCACCGAGCTCATCATCGGGGATGGTGTCGCCTACGTGACCGAAGGTCGTGATCCGTTCGACGTTGCACTCGTGGACTCGACCGACCCGGTGGGGCCGGCGACTGGGCTCTTCAGCGAGGAGTTCTATGCCGCGATCGCCCGGCGGCTCACGCCCCAGGGTGTCGTCGCCGTCCAGTCGGGCTCCGCGGTGTACCAACACGACCTGATCGCGATGGTGCGCCGCAATATGGCGCCGTCGTTCCCCACGGTGCGCACGTACGTCGCGACGGTGCTCGCCTATCCGGGCGTGGTGTGGTCGTTCACGGTGGGCTCGCTAGGCCGTGAGCCGGGTGCCGTTCCCGTCGACGAGATCGCACGCAGAACCGAGCACTTTGGCCTCCGGTACTACACGCCCCGGGGCCACCACGCCGCGTTCGATCTCCCGCCGTATCTGCGCGCCGCCATCGAGCCCCGGTGATGTTTCTCGCAGCACGCCCACCAAGTGAGCGATCGCCCGCGCGGATTACCCTGCTCGGCGCCCCGTACGATGCCACGGCCTCGTTCCGGCGCGGCAGCCGCTTCGGTCCAGTAGCGATCCGACGCGCGTCCGACAGCATCGAGACCTACAGTCCTACGCTGGACCGTGATCTCGTGGATGCGTCCTTTGTGGACGGCGGCGATCTCCTATTGGACGGACTCGAGCCCGCCGAGATGGTCAAGACGATCCGGCGGCAGGTGCCGCGCGGGGTGCCCTTTTTCCTCGGGGGGGAGCACACGATCACCCTCGGCGCGGTCCAAGGGATCACGCCCAGGGTCCCCGACCTCACGGTGCTCCAGTGGGACGCCCACACGGATCTTCGGGATGAATACGACGGCGAGCGGATTGCCCATGCGACCGTGATGCGACGCCTGCTGGACGGGGGGCTGCCGCTCGTCCAGCTCGGCATCCGCGCGGGAACGCGCGAGGAGTTTGCGCTCGCGCAGGGGCGGTGTCTCTACTCGTCGCGCAGCGTGAAGCTTCCGCCGGCCTTGGTGGACACTCTGCGGACGAGGCCGCTGTATCTCAGCGTGGACGTCGACGTGCTCGACCCGGCCGTCGCCCCCGGCACCGGCAATCCGGAACCCGACGGCGCGGCGTACGCCGAGGTGCTCGACGGACTGCGGAGTCTCGCGGACTGCAGGATCGCGGGCATGGACCTCGTGGAGGTCGCGCCCGCCCTGGACCCGAGCGGCCGCACGGCCGTGATCGCAGCGTCGCTCGTCCGCGAAATGCTCCTCTTGTACGGGGGGTGAGCGCGTTCGCGCGCGGCGTCTTTGCGGTGACCCGACTTGGCGGAGCCTCTTAGTTGAGTTAGATCTTGTACGCGGAACGCTTCGGCGGTCGACTCCGGGACCGCCGGCCGGCGGGTGCGGGGGGCGTCCAGTCCCGCACGCAGCGACAGGGGGATTCCCCGCAACGCGGGCACCCGCGGGCATACCGGGATGCCGCCTGCGCGAGATCGACGCCGCACAGAACTGCGACGCTGAGTGTCCAGGCCAGCACGTCCGACAGCTCCTGGGCGAGCGCGTCTTTGTCGGCACTCCGGAGGCTCTTCGCGACCTCGCCGACCTCCTCGACCAGACGCCGAAACGTCCCGTCCAACCCGCGAGCGCGGTCGCGC
>DASPUZ010000220.1:0-3481 GCA_035622635.1 bacterium
AGCTCCGTCGAGTTGCTGAGCCACATCGTCGTTTCGAAGCCCTTCGGGAAGCCCGCCTGCGCCAACAGCGTCTTGGCCTTCGCTACGTCGTAGGGCCACCCGCCCGCCTGCACCACACTGTATCCGGTGATGACCGACGCCACCGGCGAGTCCATCACCCGTCCCAGGCCGCCCAGGATCACCCGCACCAGCGCCTGCTTGTCGATGGCGTAGTTGAGCGCCTGGCGCACCAGCGGATTGCGGAAAGGTTCGTGCTGGCAGTGCATCTGGGCATCCTGCTGCACGTTGCTCCACTGCTTCTGGAGGGTGACGTTCCGCGCTCTCGAGACCGCATCCGCCTGCACGTTGGGCACCGGATGCACAAACTGCGCATCCCCGCTCAGCAGCATCGCCACCCGGCTGGCGTCCTCGGGTACCGGCTTGATGATCAGCCGGTCGACCTGGGGGCCGCCCTGCCAGAACTCGGGGTTCCGCTCCAACACCACCTGCTGCCCCGGGGTCCAGCTCACGAATCGGAACGGTCCGCTGCCGACCATGTTTCGGGCGACAAAATCGCCGCCCTTGCCAATCGCCGCCGGGCTGATGATGCGGCCCGCAGGGTGCGCGAGCGTGTAGAGCCACGCGCCAAACGGCGCCTTCAGGTTGAACCGCACCGTCGTGTCGTTGACGGCGTCCACCGTGGAGATCGGCTCGAAGAGGCTCCGCCGAATGAGCCTGTTCGCGGGGTCGAGGACGCGGTCGAAGTTGAGCTTCACCGCCGCCGCGTTCAACGGCGTGCCGTCGTGGAACTTGACGTTCGGGCGGAGGTGAAACGTGAACGTTTTCGCGTCAGCCGAGGCCTCCCACGACGTGGCCAGCTCCGGCCTGAGTTTCATGTCCCGGGTGAATCCCACCAACCCGTCGTAGACTCCGCGCTCGATTGACAGCGCGACGCTGTCGTAGGTGTTGAAGGGATCGAGGGTGGCCACATCATTGATCAGCGCGATCGTCATCGTCCGGGCGCCCTGCGCAGATGCGCTGCGTACCCATGGAACCGCGAGCTTGCTGATCGCCGCCCCTACGATGCCGGTTCCGGCCGCCTGCAGCAGTGCTCGCCGTGTGACCTTCCTCCGTATCGGCTTGCCCATCGGTCTCGCCTCCCCCTCGGCCTCGCCCGACGTCACCCGTATAGGCGGCGGGGGCGGGCAGCAATTACGGGCTGTCCGGGCAGCGAATGATCACGTCGCCGGCGCTTCCTGCCGGCGATCTGGTCTGCGATGCACAGGCTGTGTACCCCCACGCATGCAGCAAGCTGGTCCGTGAGGTGGAGCAACGTCCGCGATTCTCGTCCTGCAGCTTGATAGCATCCGGGCAATACGCCGCTTCGCACGGCCGTCCGGCCGCAGTGCCTTTGCTCGGCCACGGCGGCCGGCGAATCGGACGCCGACGCCCTCAAGCGCCACGGCTGCACCCGGCACCGTCACGCGTCGACGTGCGCGAGGGTCCGGTCGATGAGCCACACGGCGTCGCTGACGCCATCGGCCAGCGCGTTTCGGCGTCGGCGCAGCTCCGTGCCGAGGACCCGTGCCTCGTCGGACAATGGCGGCAGCGCGCGCAGCGTCGCGAGCGGCGCCAGCGCCGGGATCGGCGCGGTGAGATCCGTCAGCCCATAGCTGTCCTGGCCGTACCGTCCGGCGACCGACCGCGCCGGGGCCGTGAGCCCCCGGCTCAGGTGGAGGAGACACTCATTCATCTCCGTCGCTTCCTCCCCCGGGCCCGCGCCGCTCCCGTCCGCACACCGGCGCGCCAGCACGTCGGCGCGCTCGTCGAGGGCGGCGGTGCGCTGCACCAGTCGATCGCAGAGCGTGGCAAGCGACGCCAGGTCGAGAAGGTCCGTGCCGCCCGCCGCGAGCGTCGCGACGGCCTGCTGCAACTCGAGCGCCAGCGGCTGGAATCGCGTCGGCAGCACGGGCTCGCTGGCGAGCCGGACGACGTACGCGGCCCACAGCTTCAGCTCGGTCGCCAGCAACCTGCGGTCGATCTTGTCCAACGTATCCTGGTCCGTGTGGTTCCACCACCCAAGGGTGGCACCATTCCACGCCTCGATCTGTGCCGCACTGTGCATAAACCTCCCGGTCACCGATGGGACCCCGATCCCGAAGAACGACTGGTCCCCCGTCCGCGAGAGGCGGCGCGGCTCGGCCGCATGCCCCAGGATCCGCTGCTCGACGTCGGCATGGAAGCGGGCCAGCTCCTGAGAACTGGCCGTCACCACACGGGTCCCGCCCATCATCCCGAGCGAGTCGATATTCAGATACGCGACCGCGTGACGCTGGATTGCGTCCCACGCGTGATCGACAAACCACGTCGACCCGGCCGCCTCGGCCACCTCGTGCCCGTTCCAGAACGCGAAGACCACCGCCCGTCGAAGATCGTCCGTATGCCGGGCGAGCACGCGGGCGATCTCGAGCATCACCCCGTTCCCCGTCGCGTTGTCGGTCGCTCCGGGCGGCCAACAATCGAAGTGGCCGCTCACGATGATAAACGGCCGCTCCAATGCCCCGGCCGGAAGGTGCCCAATCGGTTGGACCAGCGTCTGCCACTCCCGGGGCGATTCGGCCCGGAGCCGGACTCGCACCGGGCCACGCCCACACAGCTCCCGCAGGTATTCCCCGGCCGCGCGCGTAATGGCGACCCCCGCCAATTGTGGGATCTGCACCGCCGTGGTGGGCGTGGGATTCCCCCACACCGCCTTGAGCGCGCGCTTCGGCACGTACGGCATGTCCGCGGTCCCCCAGTTCATCAGCACGATCCCCACGGCGCCGTGTATCGCGGCGAGGCGTGCCTTCTCAGGGGTCGGCGGCGCGTACGACACCTCGGCCAGCACGATCTTGCCGCGGACGTCTTTCCCGCGGTAATCGGTCACACCGCCCGGACCGACAAAGACGAGCTCGGCCGTGATCCCTTCCGCGGTCGTCGACGCGATGTGCAGGCAGCAATCCGCATCCAGCACCCGGGTCTCCGGGGCCAGAACGCGGAGATCCGCAGATCCCGCGCGGCTGTTCAATAGGTCCATTTCGCACCACTCGACGCCGAGATCCGACGCCTCCATCTCCGCCCGGTAATACGCGGCCGCCCGCACATCGCCGCCTTCCCCGCTGATGCGCGCCGGTATGGTCTCGACCAAGTGCCGCACGTGGCCCCAGACCCGCTCTTCGGAAACCTCCGACGTCACGATCGTTTCGAGCCGATCACTCTCGATTGCCATTTGATTCGCTCCTTTCGCCCGCTGGGGTCGCCCGAGGTCCGCTCGCGAGCCGCGGCCCCGCGCGCGGCGAGCGGTCTTGTGTGGTCCCGCCCCGGATCACGCGGAACCCTGCGGTTCTGCGAGGATCGCGCTGCGAAGGATGGCCAGGGCGTGGTCGAGCTGCGTATCGGTGATCACGAGGGGCACGAGAATGCGGATCACATTCCCGTAGATCCCCGCCTTGAGGAGCAGCAC
>DASPUZ010000221.1:0-14388 GCA_035622635.1 bacterium
CAACGAACCCCAACTCCTCGCCGATCACCGAGAAGATGAAGTCGGTGTGGTGCTCGGGCACAAACTGCAGCACGCTCTGCGTGCCGGCGAACAGTCCCTTCCCCCACGCCATGCCGCTGCCGACGGCGATCTTGGACTGAATGATCCCGTACCCCGAGCCGAGCGGGTCCAGCGACGGGTCGAGGAACACCATGAGCCTGCGACGCTGGTACTCTTTGAGCAGGTGCCACAGCACGGGGAGGAGCAGAGCGGCCCCTGCGGCGAGCGCGGCGAGATCGCGGCGGCGCGCGCCGCCCGCGTACAGCATTCCGGCGAAGATCGCCCCGTAGACGAGCGCCGTGCCGAGGTCGGGCTGGCGGAAGATGAGCACCGTCGGCAGTGCAATATGCCCAAGGAACGGGAGCAGGTCGCCGATCGACCGGTACGGCCCCGGCCGGTCGGCCATGTGCTTCGCGAGCGTGATGACGATCGCGAGTTTCGCGATCTCCGATGGCTGGAACTGCCCCAGCGGCCCGAGCGGGATCCACCGCTGTGCGCCGAGGCTGCTGCGACCCACCACGAGCACCGCGGCGAGCAAGACCAGGTTGACCACGTAGAGCCAGCGCCATCCGGATGCGAGCGACCGGTAGTCGACGGCGACCAGCACGATGCCCACGACGACCCCGAGCGACAGGTGGAGCAGCTGGCTTCGCGTGTACGTGAACGGGTGCGGCATCGAGCGCGTCGTACTGTAGACCATGAGTAGCCCGAACGCGACGAGCGCGGCCGTCGATGCGATCAGGATCGGGTCCATGTTGCGGACGAGACGCCGCGTACGCGCGCCAGGCGTGCCCAGTGCGCCCGGCGTGGTGCTGGCCATCTCCGCCGCGCTCACGGTTTCGGGTCTCCGGGCTGCGCGGCGGGCGTGAGACCGAACGCCTCCTCCAGGACCCGCTGCACGATCGGCCCAGCAAACTCGGCGCCGTAGCCGGCGTTCTCGACCATGGCGATCACCACGAGCTTGGGGGCGTCTGCGGGTGCGTAGCCGACGAACCACGCGTACGGCTTGCCGTGTCCGCTCTCCGCGGTACCGGTCTTGCCCGCGACGGCCAAGCCTGGAATCTGAATCGAGGCAGCGGTGCCGCGGGTGACGACCGCGGCGAGTCCGGCCCGGAGCGTGGACAGGGTCTGCCCACTAAGCGGAACTTGCCCCGTCGGCGCGGGGGCGATCCGACGGACGACCTGGCCTGACGGCGAGCGGATCTCCACGGCGATGTGCGGGGTCACGAGGGTGCCGCCGTTGGCCACCGCGGCAATCAGCCGCGCAGCCTGCAGCGGGGTCACCAGGACGTACCCCTGCCCCACGGCGGTGTTGAGCGTATCCCCGCCATACCACGGCTGATGGACGACGCGGCGCTTCCACGCCGGATCGGGCACCACGCCCGCGATCTCGTCGGGCAGGTCGATGCCCGTTGGGGCGCCCAATCCGTACAGGTGTGCGTACTCGGAGATGTGCTCGGGGCCGACCGTCCGAGCGATCGTCCAGAACACGACGTTCGACGACACGGCGATCGCCTGCAGGAAGTTCAGATGGCCGAACGACTCGCCCGCGTTGTCGTGGAAGATCCGCCCGTTCAGGTCGTAATACCCGGGGTCGTAGAATCCCGTGTCCGCAGTAACGAGACCGAGCTGCAGTGCGGCCGAAGCGGTCACGATCTTGAAGACGGACCCCGTGGGATATCCTGCCTGGGCAGTCCGATCGATCAATGGCTGCCGCGGATCGTGCAACAGCGCGTTCCACGCAGCCGCCCGGATGCCCGTCGAGAACAGGTTGGGATCGAACGCCGGATGGCTCGCAAACGCCTCGATGGCCCCGGTCGCGGGATCCATCGCCACCACGGCGCCCACTCGATCGCCCAGCGCCGTCTCGGCCGCCTGCTGCATCGACAGGTCGATCCCAAGCACCACGGTGTCCCCGGGCACGGCCGGAATCGTCTTGAGCGTCCGCGAGGGCCGGCCCATCGCGTCGACTTCGGCCTGGAGCTCGCCGTTGACCCCTCGCAGATATCGATCGTACGCGCGTTCGATGCCCGCCTTCCCGATCAGGTCGCCCGGTTCGTACCCGTCGGCCCGAAGGCGGCGCAGGTCCGCATCGCTGATCTCCCCGAGATAGCCGAGCACGTGCGCCAAAAGATCACGGTAGAGATAATCGCGAACGGGCTCGACCTCGACGAGGACACCGGGCAGATCCATCCGGCTCTCCTCGACGGCGGCGATGACGGTCTTCGGCACGTCCCGCTGCAGCCGCACGGGTTCGAACGGCTGGTCCCGCGCGTCGGCGATCCGTTGCCACACCTCGGCGGGATCCATGCCGAGCAGGCGGGCGATCTCGGGAACCTCCTGGTCCGGGTGCACGAGCTCGATGGGCATGACCGCGACCGTGAACGCGGGACGGTTGACGACGAGCGGACGCCCCGCGCGATCGATGATGAGACCGCGGGGCGCGGCGAGGGTGGTGACACGTAGTCGATTCTCGTCTGCGAGACGGGAGAAATAGTCGCCCTGAACAATCTGGACCTGCCACAGCCGCACCGACAGCACGGCCAGCAGGACGACCACTACGGCGAATAGGACCACGAGCCTGCGCTCGAAAATCTCGCGGTCCATCTACCTTTCTCCTTCACCGTTCGCAGGGGCACACCACGACTGCGCCCCCAAATGGCTCAGGGCGGCGCCGGGAGCGACCGTCGTGGGCTGGCAGCTGATCGCACCCGCGCTTGCAGTCCGTGGTGCCCCCGGCGGGGTCCACCACGCCACGCAGTATCGCAACGTCGACAACGAACTCGCAGTTGGCTCCCGAGACGGATCACCGCGGCCGTTCAGAGAGCCGCTGCAGCATCCCGTCAAGCCGCCGGAGCCACTGGAAAATGGGGATCGCAATAACGCCATTATAACATGCAGCCAGTGCGGTGACGCGCAGGGCCTCCCCGGGAGAGACGTTCACAAGGCTGACCAAGTGACCGGCGCCGATCCAAACCGCATTTCTGACCATCGTCATGGCGAACGCGGCAATCCCCGGCAGCCAGACGTTCTCGAGATAGATCCGGCCCTCCCCGAGTCCCGCGCTGAATCCGGCGCACAAGTTGCCGAGCATGCCGAGCCCGAGCGGTACCCCGGTCGCCACGTCCTGCAGAAGCCCCGCTGCGGCGCCGACGACCGCGCCCTCCTCGGGACCCCGCAGCAGGCCGGCCGACACGACCAGGATCAGGAGCGGGTCGAGTACCGCTCCCCCCGGCCGGATGACGCTCAGCCACGTCACCTCGAGAGCCAGCGAAACGACGGCAAGAATACCGTAGACGGCCAAGCGGGTCATCGAGCGCCCTGAGCGCCGTCCCCAACGATGATCAGCAGCTCTTCCAGATGCGACAGGTCTGCTGACGGTCTCACCACGGCCTCTTCGAACATGTCGCCGGAGGGGTGACTGACCTCGACCACGCTGCCGACCACGAGGCTGCGCGGGTAGATCGGGCCCAACCCGGATGTCACGACCTCGTCTCCGGGCTGCACGTCGGCGTCACGGGCGAGATACTTCACGCGAAGGAGCGGCTGTCCCTGACCCTCGACGACGCCGGCCTCGCGCGAACGGACCACGAGCACCCCCACCGCACTCCTGGGGTCCGGCAGCAGGAGCACCCTCGACCACGTGAGGCCGGCCTCGATGACGTGGCCGACCAGGCCGTCGCTCGTGACGGCGGAATCGTTCCGCCGGATCCCCGCGAGTGTGCCCCGATCGACCAGGACCGTGCTGAACCAATCGCTCGGATCGCGTCCGACGACCCGGACCGCTACAGTCTGATAGGGCTCTTGTTCCTTGAACCCGAGCAGCGTCCGAAGGCGGGCATTCTCCTGCTCGGACGCCCGCAACCGCGCATTTTCCTCACGCAGCCGCCCCACCTCGGCCCTGAGGTGCGCATTTTCCGTGCGGAGCGTGCCGATTTCGTTGAGCACGGACCAGGCGCCCGACACGGCCCCGCCGATTCGCGACAGCACCATGGCGGCTGGGGCGAGAACAAACTCCACAGCATCGCCGGCCCACCCGATCCGGCGGCGATCCGGGCTCCGTACCTGTTCCGTCAATACGGCCAGCGCCACGACGCCCAGCGTCAGAAACACGAGGAGCCGTCGGTGCCGGATCAGCGTGGAGGACAACACGCGTGGGCCTACATCTTCTTGCTGGTGACCAGGACCTTCTTAAGCGTCTCGATCTCTTCGAGCGCCCGCCCCGTTCCGAGCACGACGCTGCTCAGCGGGTCTTCCGTGATCATGACCGGCATGCCGGTCTCCTCGGCGAGCAGCCGTTCGAGCCCGCGGAGCAGGGCGCCGCCGCCCGCCATGATGATCCCGCGGTCCACGATGTCCGCCGCCAGTTCGGGCGGGGTCCGCTCCAGCGTCATCTTGACCGCTTCCACGATGGCCGCGATCGGCTCCGCCATCGCCTCGCGGATCTCCGTGCCGGTCATGCGCACCGTCCGCGGGAGCCCCGAGACCAGGTCGCGCCCGCGAACTTCGACGGACTGATCCTCCTTCTGGGGGTACGCGGAGCCGACCTTGATCTTGATGTCCTCAGCCGTGCGCTCGCCGATCAAGAGATTGTACGCCTTTCGTGAGTACTGGATGATGGCCTCGTCCATCTCGTCGCCGGCCACGCGGATGCTCCTGGCGGTCACGATCCCGCCGAGCGCGATGACCGCGACCTCCGTCGTACCGCCGCCGATGTCCACCACCATGCTCCCGATGGGTTCGGAGACCGGAAGGCCGGCGCCGATCGCGGCCGCCATCGGCTCCTCGATCAGGTACGCCTCCCGCGCCCCCGCCTGCAACGTCGCATCGATCACGGCCCGCTTCTCCACCTCGGTGACGCCGCTAGGGATACCCACGATCACCCGGGGTCGCATCAGACTGCGACCCCGCAGACCGCGCTTGATGAAGTACGACAGCATCGAGGCGGTCGTGTCGAAGTCGGCGATGACCCCGTCCCGAAGTGGGCGCGTGGCGATGATGTCGCCGGGCGTCCTGCCGATCATCTTCTTGGCCTCGTCGCCGACCGCGAGCACCTCTCCTCCGTCGACCCGCCTCGCGACCACGGACGGCTCCCGGAGCACGATGCCCTCGCGTCGCACGTACACGAGGGTGTTGGCGGTCCCAAGATCCACCCCCATGTCTCGAGTAAACCGGCTGAACAAGCCGTTGAAGATCATCCCCCTCACGCTCCTCTCGGGCCCTCACGGGGCCCGGCCCCCCTCCGTGGTCCGCGCGGGTCCGCCGGCACCGGGTCGAACGGACCTCCATGCTCCCTGAGACTGACGTACCGGCCGTCTCCGATGATCAAATGGTCCAGCACGGGAATCCCCATCAGTCGGCCTGCCCGGCACAGCCGTGCGGTCAACGCGAGGTCGGCACGGCTCGGCGTCGGGTCGCCCGAAGGGTGATTATGCACCAAAATGACGGCGGCAGCGCCCCCGCGCACCGCCGCTCGAAACAGCTCACGGGGATGGACCGGGGAACTCGCCAGACCGCCCCGCGTGAGCTCAGTCCGATCGAGCACCTCGTGCCGCGTATTGAGCAACAGGACCCAGCAGCGCTCTGTGTCGCAAAACCTCAGCTCGTCCAGCACGAGCGTCGCCGCATCGGCAGGCCGCCGTACAACAGGCCGCGTCCGTGGCGGCAGCGCCCGGAGTCGACGGCCCAGCTCGAACGCTGCGAGAAGATGGAGAGCCTTGACCTCGCCGATGCCGGTCGTCCGGCGCAACTCCGACGGTGTGGCCGCGGCAAGGCGATCCAGGGTGCCATGGTTCCCCAGCAGGCTGGTGGCAACCTCCAGGGCGCCGTGATCACGGAATCCTGTACGGAGGAGAATGGCGAGCAACTCCGCGCTGCTGAGCGCCGCCGCCCCGTGTCGCAGAAGCCGCTCCCGAGGACGGATCTCCTGAGGCAGGTCCGCTATCCGGCGTGGTCGCTCGCTCAGTGCAGCACCCGAAAGCCTAAGATCGCAGACCGCCCGCCGCTCAGTTGCGGCCCCCGAGTCTGCGCGATGGAACAACGATGGGGCGAGTTCGGCGTCCCTGCCCGCCGTCCCCACCCCCTCAACCCCGCCCCGGCGTACTCACAACGCGCGGAACAGGTAGATCGCAACGATTATACCAGCGATGATGGCAAGGTTCAACCGCACCGTGAACCCGAGCGTGACCGTGAACACGCGCAGATCCACCGTCACCGGCGGGTCCACGCCGAACGCAACCGAGTGACCGAGCGGGGCCAGGTATGTAAACTGTCCCACGGCGTCCGCGAAGACACTGCCCAGCATGGCCCCCGCGATGACGATGACAACCAGGACCCACCACGGCTCGCGCGTCTTCTTGGCAACCGGCGCCACCCGCCACCCCCCTATCAGCGCACCGGGTGCTCGCAGGCCGGCGCGGGGACCCTCCCGGAGATGCCGTCACACGCGGGAATTCGCGCACACAAAAAGGGAGCGGCCCGCGACCGCTCCCCGGTCTCGCGTGCTGCACGTCGAGGTCGCCTCGGCGCCTCCCCGATGCCCCGGTCTTACAGGTCAGCTTTTCTCCCCGGCGCCCTTGTCCGACGCCGGCGGCTTCTGGTCCTCGGGCTTCGTCGCTTCCTTGAACTCCCGCATGGCCTTCCCCACCGCTCCGCCCAAGCCGGCGAGCCGGCTCGGGCCGAAGAGGAGGATGATGATGGCCAGGACGATGATCAGCTCCCAAAACTTCGGTCCCATAGCAGCGCACCTCCGCGCTGATTATACACCATTCGAACGAGCGACGACGCCCAGCCTTCGCGTTCCAGACCGTGCGCCTTTTCAGGCTACGCCTTTTCCAACTACGGTCCTCGAGCCCCCGAGGTTCGTCTCGGTTTCAGTACCGTTCCGCCGCCACACGAAGCGCATCCGCCTGGTCCGAAGCCGAAGCCGGCCACGGCTCCCAACAAGTTGCCTCCCTCGCAGCCACTTGTTGGGATGCCGCCTAGAGCATCGGATGCGCCGTGATGATCGCCCGCGCGATCTCGACCAGGCGCTTGTTCTCGCGCTGGCTCTGAATCTGCATGCGCCGGAACGCCTCCGCCTCGCTGATGCGCAGGCGGTTCATGAGAATCCCCTTAGCGCGCTCGATGACCTTGCGCGCTTCGAGGGCCTCCGACAGCGTGACGATCTCCCTGCGAAGTTCCTGAAACTCCCGAAACCTCGTGCGTGCGGTGAGGATCGCCGGCAACAGATCCTCCTCCGCGACCGGTTTGACGAGGTACGCGAACACTCCGGCGGCGGCGGCCCGCTCGATCAGCGTCTGGTCGGAGTACGCGGTCAGGAGAATAATCGGCACCGAGCGAGTGCGAGCGATCTCACGTGCCGCCTCGATCCCGTCCGTCTCCGGCATCTTGATGTCGAGGATCACCAGGTCGGGCGCGGTTTCACGCGCGAGCGCGACCGCCTCACGCCCCGTCGTGGCCTCGCCGACGACCTCCATCCCGAGTGTGGCAAGCTGCGTGCGCAGGGTGATCAGGCGGATCGCCTCGTCGTCGGCGATCAGGATGCGGGACCGCGGCGTCATCGAGGGAAGGTCACCTCCGCGACGGTGCCCCCGTTGACCGTCATGCGCAGACTTCCGCGGAGGTCACGCGACACGAGCGTCCGCACGATCGACAGGCCGAGGCTCTCGACCCGGTGCGGATCCAGTTCCGGCGGCATTCCCACGCCGTCGTCGCGGACCATCACGGTGATCTCGCCGCCGCTCTCGTACAGCGTCACCACCACGGCGCCGCGCGTCCGCCCCACGAAGGCGTGCTCGATCGCGTTCGTTAGGAGCTCCCCAAGCACGAGAGCCAGCGACGTCGCCTGCTTGCTCGGCAGGAGGATCCTGGGACCTTCCACGCGCACGTCCAACTGCGTTCCGGGGGTCCCGAGATCCCGGCAGACGGTGTCCGCGATCGCTTCGGCGAGCTGGCGGGCGTCGGCCTCGCCGATGTGGTCGAGGGAGAGCAGCCGGTGGACGGTTGCGATGCTCTTCACGCGAGCGAGGCTGTCCCGCAGGCGGCTGGCGACCTCGGAAGAACCCGTCTCGCGTCCCTCGAGGTAGAGCAGGTCGGCCAGTGTCTGGAGGTTGTTCTTAATGCGGTGGTGCATCTCTTGGAGCAGCGTCCGGAGCTGCTCGTTCCCGGCCACCAGTTCCTGCTCGCGCCGGCGAATGACCTCGGCACGCTCGTCGAGATAGGCTTGCCCGATCGCCAGCATCTCCAGATCGATCGCTTCGTTGATCCGGTCGGCGACGCGCATGACGTCCCAGGGGAACGCGAGCCACAGCCTCCGCCGCAGCATGTGCTGGATCTCCCCGAGCACGGCGAGGCGAAACAGCGCCAGCGCTTGCTGGATCTCCTCCAGGGAGAACCCGCGCCGAAGCTGGTCGCTCGCCACCGCGCGGGCGGCCCGGAACACGGCGTCACGCGCACGCGCCCGCTCCTGCGGCGTCCACACGCGCGCCACACCGAGCAGCACATGCAAGCCCTCGGCGCCCCACTCGGCCGTCTCGGAGACGTCGCGATACCTCGGGACCCGCCGCCGCAGCGAGGCCTGCCATGCCTCGATGATCGTGCCGCGCGCACGAAAGAGGTGGGCGCTCGTCCTTTGGACCGCTACCCGAAACAACATCTCGCGGAGCCGCTGCCACGGCCGGACCGACTCGTCACGGTGCACGGCCGAACGCGGCGTGGATACGACGAGCGCGCGGCGAGGCATGCGTGGCGTCGAGTCTACCGCGTCCTCACGGTCACGAACTCCACAAGCTCGTGGAGGCTCGCGCGCGCAGGCGAGTCGTGCAGCGCTCCCAGCGCCGCCGCGGCCCGTCCGGCGCGAGACCGAGCCACGCTCAACGCGTAGTCCACCGCGCCGCATCGCGCAAGAATCTCGCGGACGCCGGCGGACGGATCCTCCCCGGCGTCCCCGTTCGTGCGCATCAACATCGCCTCCAACTGTTGGCGGTCGGCTTCCGGTGCCTCCAAGAGCGCGTAGATGATCGGCAGCGTCACCTTGCCGGTTTGGATGTCGCTTCCGATCGGCTTGCCCAGGCTCGACGGGCTGGCCGTCAGGTCCAGCGCGTCATCGGTGATCTGAAACGCCATGCCCCACTCCAGTCCGAACGCGGCGAGGGCGCGGGCCTCGTCTTCCGCGGCGCCTGCGGTCATCGCCCCGCACCGGCACGCGGCGCTCATCAATTGGGCCGTCTTGCCTTCGATGATGTCGAAGTAGATCGTCTCGTCGGTGTGCGGCGCGTTGCCGTACTTGATTTGCTTGATCTCGGCTTGGCTCATCCGCACCGTGGCCCACGCCATTGCCGCGGCGAGGTCGGTGCGGCGCAGGCGAGCAAGCAGGTGGAACGCTTTGCTGAAGAGGTAGTCGCCCAACAACACCGCCACCTGATTCCCCCAGACGGCATTGACGGTCGCCTGGCCCCGTCGCAGGTCCGCGGTATCGATCACGTCGTCGTGCACGAGCGAGGCGACGTGGATCAGCTCGACCGCGCCGGCGATCTCGAGGCGCGCGGCGCGATCCGGAGGGCGCGCGGCACCGTTGGTGCTGGCGAGTGCGCTGAGACACACAAGAGCCGGGCGGACCATCTTTCCGTGGCTGCGCAACACGTGGGCCACGAGGTCCCCGACGAATGGGTCGTCGCTCCTGAGTTCCGCCCGAAGGAGACCGTCCAATGCCTCGAGGTCGTCCTGGACGGGCGAATAGATCCTGCTTAGATCCATGGAGTGTCTTGTTCTCGCCACCGGGCGGGTTTCCCTGGAGTCGGCCCGCCGGCCGGGCAGCCGGCCCGGGCAAGCGCGGCCTGCCCCGTCGTGCTCCACCCCGGTCCGGACCCCGGGACAGCCACGTCGCGGACGCCTAGCGCATGGGCCGGCGGGCGACGCCCGACTGGTCCCGCGCCCGCATTGGCCGTTAAACGTCCGCGACCGTTCCGTAGAACGAGACGAAGAACAGGAGGCCAAAGAGCAACACCCAGAACACCAAGTACCGCCAGTATACGACCGCGGCGCTCGGTCCCTGTGGCGCGCTCGAGGCTTTGCGTTCCGCCATCACGCCCCCTCCCGCCCGGACGCTATCCCGCTCTGGCCGCCCGGGGACACGGCCCCCGCGGCGGGGGCCGCTGGCCTCCTCGCCGGCGGAATCGCGGGGCCGGGTATCGCCGCGATGCGGTCGCTGAAGACCCGCACGGCCGCCACGAACTCTCGCGCGGCGTGTTTCCCGTAGAACAGCGCGCCGATGCGCTCGGGATTGATCTTCTGGCGCTCGAGTCGGCGGCGCAGTTGCTCTATCCGATCGCTGATCAGATTGTTGCCGAACCGGTTGAAGCAATCGCCGAGCGGGCATCCGCAGACGAACGCGCCGTCTGCACCGTTCCGGAGCGCAAACTCCAACCATGCCGGCCGGGTGAACCCGGAGCACGGGATCTTGATCAGGGTCACATTCGGCAGGTCCAGCATGGTCCCGTCCTCGCGGACGATCTCGCCGGACGCGACCGCCCAGTCGCAGAGAAACCCCACGATCTTGGGACCGCGGGCGGAGGCGGGCGCGGGCTGTGGACGGTCCGCTAGCTCTGGCATGCGCTCAGCACCCTCTCGTGGATGTCTTTTTGCAGAAGCCGAGGAAGCTCCAGCGCCTCAAACGGGCAGGCGCCGATGCAGATGCCGCACTCGACGCATCGCGACTCGAGGACAACGGCCCGCAGCTTGCGCGCCTGGGCCGCCTTGGTCACCCCGGGGTTGGGACTCGGCACCATCACGATCGCGTTGTACGGGCAGTCGTAGTAGCAGAGCTCGCAGCCGGTGCAGTTCGCGTCAATCACCTGTGCGACGCCCGAGTCCTTGAGGCCGAGCTCCTTCCGAGTTTCGGGAAGTTGATATGGGATGTACAGCCCGTACCCGATGAGCACCACCGCCAGTGCGATCAGCACGAGCGGCGGCAAGAATCGCATCGCCCAGTACGGCGTGAGGAACAGCCAGTCGACGGCCAGGGCTGTCGGCGGCTGCGAGGCCGACGCGGGCACCTGGCTGGTGACCGGCACGAGCCCCGTCAGGAGCAGGACCAAGCCGAGCGAGAACAGCGTCCAGACAGCGGGCGGCCAGACCTTGGGGTGGCGGATCCGCGTGTAGTGCCACCAGAGAAAGACGTAGAGCCCGACGGCGGGACCGACATGCAGGAACAGGACCCTGGGGAGCAGCAGGTTCGTGAGGCCCTCGCCACCGAACAGCGCGTGGCGCAGCCACCCGCCGACCACGGGGACTTGCGCAGCCGCGTTCGCGGTCATCGCGACGAGCGCCTCGCTGCGCTGATCCCACACCAGGATGTACCCAGTCACACCGATGAAGCCGGCGAGCGTGAGCAGCATCATGCCGCTGATCCACGGCTCGTCCCGAGAGAACCGGAATCGCTCGGTAAACCAGTTGCGAAACAGATGCAGCAGGATGACGATCATGAACCCGTCGGCGGCGTACCGGTGAATGCCGCGGACGATCTGCCCGTACGGCACGTCCACCGTGAGGAACTGCACCGACGTATACGCCTGGTCGAACGATGGGGCGTAATAGAGGAACAGGAAGATCCCCGATAGGACCAGCACGGTGAGAAACAGGTTGGCGAGCCCGCCGGTGTAGTACAAGGGGTTGAAGTCGTCCGGATACACCCGTGCGATCACGGTGTCCAGCCGAAGCGTGGCCGCGAGCAGCCGGCCCAGCAGCCGCCTATACACCCGTGAACCCTCCCTTGCGCAGGAACAGCAGGATGAACGAGTAGGCCAGCAGGATCACGCCCACCAGGCTCCCTCCGACGAGATGGTGACCGGTGAGCTCTCCCCAGACAATCCCGCCGGCGCAGGCCAGGCTCACCAGCGCCAGGACCACGATCCACGCGGCGTACGTTGACGCCCGGTCCGCCATCTCGATCACCTCCTCCTGCCCGGTCCGACCGAAGGATGCCCCACCGGCCAAGGCCCGCTCCGACGCCCCGCCTCGCGGCGCCTCGCGAGCACCCACTCGTAGAGGCCGACCCGGCGGCGCACCTGCCCGGCCGCGCGATCCACTTCGTACAGCAGGAACCCGAGCCACAGCATCAGCAGGACCAAGGCGGCGCCGAGCGCTCCCACCGTCCCGGTCGCGTCGAACGTGGGCGCCGCCCGCCACGTGCGCCACGCCGCGAAGAACTGGCTCAGCCCGAGCGTCGCCGCGGCAAGAAGCACGTAGAACAGCACCTTGCGCCGCATGAGCTACGACGCTCCGGCCGGGCGAGGCGCCGGCCTCGCACCCGGTCCCTGCGCGGCCCGCATCGCCGCATCCCGCGCCTGACGACGCCGCCAAGACAACTCCCAGAGAAGCGCCAGGAACAACACGACCACGGTGATGCCCCAGATGAACGGCGGGTCGCGGGAGATCACGGCGACGTTCAGCATGATGAGCGCGCTGAACCCGATCCAATACACGAGCGCGAGCAGGCCCACCACGAAGAAAAACGGACGCTGGGTCGGCAGCGTCTCCTTCGTCCGGTCGAGGAACGGCACGAGCATGCCGTACCCGATCAGGAGCGCCGGCGCGACGCCCGCCCACAGCGGGGGCATGTACTTCACGACCTGATAGAGGGCCAGAAAGTACCAGTCCGACAGGACCGGGAGCGGCGTCCGGTTGTTGTTGGCCCACTGGCCCATGTCCGGAAGGTTGATGAAGCTCACGAGCGCGAGGAAGCTCAGCACGAGCACGATCACGAACGCCGAGACGTTGAGGTGACGGCGGCGCGTCCGGTAGAAGAACGTCTCTGCGACGAT
The DNA here is from genome assembly GCA_035622635.1 of bacterium. Classification (GTDB taxonomy): domain Bacteria; phylum Sysuimicrobiota; class Sysuimicrobiia; order Sysuimicrobiales; family Segetimicrobiaceae; genus JAJPIA01. The sequence continues at coordinate 12,861 of DASPUZ010000221.1, forward strand.
CGCCAGCACGATCGAGATCCCGAAGTGAATCGCGTAGAACCGGGTGAGAGTGCCCGCGCCGAGCGCCGGTCCGCCGAGGAAGATGTACGCGATCGCGTGCCCGAGCCCGAGGTTCCCGATGATCGGAATTTCGTCGTAGTAAGTCGGCACGGTCAGGATCACCTTGGCCGCCCAGAACGCACGCTGGTTCCACTCCAGCGTGTACCCGGTGACGCCGGAGATCATCGCCAGCACGAGCGACGCGAAGAGGATCATCCACGTGAGCTCGCCGGGCTTCTTGTATTCACCGGCAAAGTACATGCGATAGATACGCAGCGTGATGCACGTGATCAGCATGTCGCCGCCGTACTTGTGAAGCCCGCGCACCAGCCAGCCGAAGGGAATGTCGTACGTGATGTGCTCGATCGAGCGGTACGCGCCGGTCGTCGTGGGAACGTACCACAGCATGAGCACGATCCCGGACACGATCACGACCATCCACGAGAGCCAGACCAGGCCCCCCAGAATGTACAGAGGGTTGTCCTGGCGCGCCGTCTGGGTCTCGTCGAAGAGGTCCAGGCGCTGCTTCCGGTCCTGGAACCACTCCTTCAGGTTTGCGAGTACCGCCTCCACCGCCTACCTCCAGCCTCCAGCCGTCCCCGTCACGCTCCGTTCATGCGCCGGCCAGCGCCGCGCCGTCCCATGCCTCATAGCTTCCCTACCATGGTATGCGTATCGCGCTCACGCGTCCCGTGGGTCCGCCGGCCCGCACTTCGCGATCGCCCCGACCTCCGCGCCGGTGACGATGATGTCGTCCCCGTGGATCTCGAACCGGAAGTACCGCGCCCCGCGCGGCGCCGGGCCCGAGATGACGTTCCCGGGGTCACCGGGGTATTCGGGATCGTAGATGCTGAAGTGGCACGGGCACGCCATCAACGAGTGCTGTTCCCAATTCGGCGGCTGGAAGCCGCCGTACCCGGCCGACACCTCGTGGTAGTCGGGCACGTAGTTGAAGATGCAGCCGAGATGCGGGCAAATCCTGGAGAACAGCACGATGTCGGTCTCGCCGTCGAAGCCGACGAACCCCTCGCTGTTCACGAACCTCACTTTCTTGGGAAGGCGGATCGCCACGCCGGGGACGTTGCTGGCCTCCTGGCCGTCGGGCGTGTACTGGACGAATTTCTGGACGTACGTAAAGTAGAACGAGTCCCACGGCTTGACGAGCTGGGAGACCTTCCCGATCATTTGGGCGCCGCCCTGCGGGAGATCGGGCGCGATCGTGAAGATGCCCCACGGCTTGTCGTTCGGCTTGAGGTAGCGAAAGAGCGGCGACAGGATGGCGATGACGCCTCCCAGCACCGGGATCCCCGTCAGCACCTTGAGCACGGTCCGCCTGTCGAACTTCATCCGCGTTCCTCCTCGTGCATCACGCCCCCCGCTCCGCCGATGCTACTTGATCGGCGGATGCTTATAGAAGAACGTATAGACATAGTCCACGAGATCGTCAAGCTGATCCGCCGTCAACTTCCCCTGATAACTCGGCATGAGC
>DASPUZ010000222.1:0-3895 GCA_035622635.1 bacterium
GAACGTCGGCCACACAGCGGGCGATTTCACCCTCAATCTCGTCGATCTCGGCCTCGAGCGTGGTGATCTGGTGACATGTACTGAGGAGGATCACGCGATCCGACGCCGGCAGCGCGGTCAGGCGCTCCGGGGTGAGCCAACGGCGCACATCGGTGTCAGCGGACTCGCCGGAGCACGACCTTGGCTTGATTGATTGTGCGACGCCGGTTCGAGGCCAGGCGCGCTCGATAGTACAGCAAACGGCGGACCTACATCAAGGTTCCCCGATTTTGAACGAGGTAGTCTGAGGGACAGGACGCCGTTACGCGCTCGGTCTCGCCAAAACCCAAAAAGCGGAGCCCACCCCGAGGTCTGAGGGAAGATATCTCCGGTTATCGAGCGTTGATACTCTTGTAAGCCAGATTCGGAAGAAAGGCATCAGTTCAGGACATCGAGGAGCACCATCATGGAGCAGCGACAGCTAGACCGCCTGGGGTCAAGTATGTCCGCGCTTGGACTTGGCTGCATGAGCATTGGCATCGCGGGAATCTACAGGAGCAGCGTTAACGATGACGATGCGGCGGTGAGATTGATATCAGGCACACGAAGTCGCCGTCGCGAAGGCTTAGCGCGCGGATCCACTGGGACGATAATAGGGGTTACGCGACAGGAGGAAGCGCCGCTATTCCAAGAGTGAAAAGAGATCAAAATCAAAGGGGACAACAAACGTGTATGTGATCACAGGAGCAACAGGAAACACAGGGGCGGTTATTACAGAGAGACTCTTGGCCCGCGGCGAAAGAGTGCGGGTGCTTGGCCGCGATGCAGGCCGACTGGGACGCCTGGTTCAGAAGGGGGCTGACCCCGTTGTTGCAGACGTTACCGATTCGAACGTCGTGACTCGGGCATTCATCGGCGCCAAAGCAGTCTATCTTATGATCCCGCCGGATGTGGCCGCACCCGATGTCCGCGCTTTCCAGGAACGTGTGAGCGATGCACTTACAGCAGCGACTGAACACGCCGGTGTGGAGTACGCGGTCCTACTGAGTAGCATTGGTGCCGACAAGGCAGACGGGACAGGTCCGGTGATTGGTCTGCACAACTTCGAGCAAAAGCTGAATGGTATTCCCCAGCTCAAAGCGCTCTATGTAAGAGCCGGCTACTTTATGGAGAATCTACTGCCGCAGGTTGGCGTGATTAAGAGTTTTGGCATGATGGCCGGTCCGGTCCGCGCCGACCTCCGGCTCCCCATGATCGCCACGCGAGATATCGGCACGTTTGCGGCCGAGGCATTGCTGGACCTGACCTTCAACGGAAAGCAAACACGAGAACTCTTGGGTCAGCGTGAGGTTACCTACGCCGAAGCAGCCAGCTTGATCGGCAAGGCGGTCGCGAAGCCTGATCTGAGTTACTCGCAACTACCCGCCTCACAGCTCAAGCCCGCCTTGGTGCAAATGGGGATGTCGAGCAACATGGCGGATCTTCTGCTCACCATGGCGGATGCGCTGAACTCCGGCCACATGGTCGCGTTGGAATCCCGCTCCGCACAGAACACGACGCCCACGCCGATTGAACAGTTCATCGGCGACGACTTCGTACCGCGCTTTATGGGAAAGCGTGCCGGCGTATAGCCGTTGCCGGAACGGGGGGCAAGGTCTGAAGGCGACCCGATTCACTTACAAGCGGTGACGATCGTCACTCACGACCAGAGACCCGACGTGTAATGGATTCCTTCGCGTCGAGGGCCTCGAGCCCGCGACAAGCGTGTGAAGCTCGGTGGCGTCCACGACGGTCTACCAGTGGGGATGACCGGCATTTTCGCCGCTACGAGCATATTCGGTATCTCAGGGCTGGGACGTCTCCTGATCAGGTCCAGGCCGTATACCCGCGCGTGACCACTTGCCGGCATCCTCACTACGCGAACCGACTGCTTGGGCATGAGACCGGTGGAGCGGGTGAACCTTGGAAGAGGTCAATCGACAGGACGTTCTGACCGATGCAACCCGCTGGGCCGACCCGCGTTGCTATCGGTCTTTGCGCGCATCCCGGGGCACCACTTGGAGGCGCTCGAGGCGGCGCGGTTTCATGACCTGCCCGGGCCGGTGTATGTCAGAGGATTCCTCCGGAACTACGCGGCTCATCTTAGGCTCCCGCCCATGGACACGAATAGCCCCTTGGGCTCGCCCCGACTGTTCGCTCGCGACCGTGCCCTCCTTCTCAACGACAAGTACCGTGGCACCCCTCGCGGCCAAACTGGCGGCGCAGGTCGCACCGCAAATGCCCGCTCCAACCACGACCACATCGACCGCGTTCGGAAAGTCACACATCAGACCGGCCGCTACCGCGCCCTGAGATCATCGAGCAATCGGTCATCTACATCGATCCCCACCCCAGGGCCGGTCGGCACCTCGACCGTTCCATCGCAGATGGAAAGCGCGGGTGATGTAATTTGGTGCTGGTACTTGAGCGGCCGAACGAGGTAGCTTGGATATTTGCCCCGTGGCATCAGGTAGTGGCTGCAGAGGGTATGGCCCACAAAGATCCGCGGCTCGACACGATTGTTCGAGTGTTGAGAAATGAAACGAGTGCGTAGGATCTGTCGGTTCGAATCCCGGCGCGTCAATGGTCGCAGCACTCGCGAGTCGCCATCGCCCTGTTCTGCACGTCGCGGAGCGTCTCTGTCCACAAGTCGGCGCCGGCTTTGCTCGGCTGGGCGCGACTTGGCGCACCGCGCGTGCCCCGGCATGTGAATGTCTGGTTCGGATACTCGTGCGTGTACCCGCCCAAGGCATCCACGCATGCGATCGGGGTAGGGTAGGGACCATCCCACACCGTCCAGGTCCCACGCTCGCGGTGCAGCACGTACCATCCAAGGGGGAACGTCCGCACTGCGGCCCGCGTTGCGGGCAGTGGAGGCTGATGCGGAGCCGCCAGGTCCGAAGCAACCACCGCGATGGCCAACGTTCCCCACGCCACCAATCGAACGATGCCGCTGGCCGACATGCAACCGCACCCTCAGGACAGCGTCATTCGCTTGCCATACCGGTTTGCAAAGATCGTCTGTGCCGATTGTGCCACGTCCGGCGATGAGTATCGCTGGACCTCGTCTGCGTTATCGACCCGTATCCAATGGTCGACGCTCGGATCCTGCCCTCAGGCGGAAGTCTGCCGGCGCACGCTACCGGTGCCCGTAACTCCACCCCCCACCCGTCCATATGTAGGCGGGCGCGTACCTGAGGCCGCCATAGTAGGGGTGATAGTACGGCCGATAGTAGTAGCGGTAGTACGGACCATAATAGGGATACCAGTAGAATCCGTGGGCGCCGCTCACCAAAAGGTAGGAAAGGCCGCCCACGAGGATCGTGCCCATGACGTCGCCCTCAAGAGGCGGGTAATAGGCCGGAACGGCGGGATACGGATAGCCGGGGTACGGGTACCCGTATGGCGCGGCTGGAGCCGGGGCGGGATACGGATAGCCGGGGTACGGGTACCCGTATGGCGCGGCTGGAGCCGGGGCGGGATACGGATAGCCGGGGTATGGGTACCCGTATGGCGCGGCTGGAGCCGGTGTAGGGGACGGTGGAGCGGGCGCCGACGGTGTGGGAGCGGTTCGTGGCGCCACGGTAGCCGAGGAGACTCCCGGCACGGCCAATGATGATGTCACTGAACGAGGAAGCGGCAGCACGAGTATGCGACCATTCTGCCTCACGGTCACCCCGCTGGTTGAAATGGCCACGACAACGGCATCTCCGACGTGCGCTCCGACGCCGACGACGTACGTCTGCTCAGCCCACTTGATGATGGCGACACGGGCACCGGTCCCCATGATGCCGATGCCGGTGACGGTCATTCCATCTGCCGGCCCGGAGGCCATCGCCGCTGGCACGCCGGGCGCGGCGGCGGTAGCAAGTCCTGC
>DASPUZ010000223.1:0-9362 GCA_035622635.1 bacterium
CGAGGTGGTGGTGCAGGTCTCCCCGCGCCACGACGGACATCGTGAATTGCAGGCTGTACACGCCGATCCTGCCGCCGAGCAGGTCGGCCGGACGGGTGACGCCCTGTCGTACGTAGATGCATGACGGGCTGAAGAGGCGCCTCGGGAAGACGGGAATCGCAACCAGCGGTGCCCCGCGAGCCCGCGCGAGCACGTACGACGACATCGACAGCTCCGCTGCGTCGTACGCTTGGTCGAGCAGCATCCGCTCGTGCCGGGGGCCGGAGCCGACGACGACCGTCGCAACGCCGGGAAACGACACTCGACCGTCGAGGAGCGGCTGCGTGCGGTCGTACCGCTCCAAGGCAAGTGTGACGGGCGGCATCATCGGCGTTGGCCTCGGGTCATGCACGCCCCCGCCGGTACCGCGGGTCCAGGAGGGCGGAGAGCGCCTCGCCGACCAGGTTGAACGAGATCACGGTGAGCGACAGCGCCGTTGCGGGAATTACGACGAGCGAAGGGTGGCTATTGAGATACTGGAAGCCAGTGTAGATCATCTGGCCCCAGCTGGGCCGGGGCGGTTGTACGCCGATCCCGATGAACGACAGCGTCGCCTCCGCGAGCACGAGGAAGCTCACGTCGAGCGTCGCCCGCACGATCAACAGGTGGATCACGTTCGGCACCACGTACCGCACGAGAATCCTGGGGACCGACGCGCCGATGGCCCGTGCGCCCTCCACGTATTCGCGCTCCCGCACGGACACGACCTCGCTGCGGATCGTCCGCGCCGTCGCCGGCCACGCCGTCAGCACCAGCGCAATCACGATGTTGACCAAACTGGGACCGAAGATTCCGGTCACGAGGATGGCGAGGAGGATCGTTGGAAACCCGATGAGCAAATCGACCACGCGCATCAAAGCGTGATCCACCGCACCACCGTAGAATCCGGCGACCGTCCCCCACGTGACTCCAACAAGGGACTCCCCGATGACCGCGGACACGCCGACCGAGAGCGAGACCCGCGCGCCGTAGATGATCCGAGTGAACTGGTCGCGCCCGAACTGGTCGGTGCCGAGCCAATGCGCCGGCTGCGGGCCCTGAAACAGCGCATCGAGATCCTCTCGGTCGTACGTGTAGCGGGTGACGAGAGGGCCCACGAGCGCGACGAGGACGAGCACCAACAGAAAGGCCGCCGCGATGGCGGCCAATGGGTCGTGCCTGACCAACCGCAGCAGCGCCGGCCGCGCCACGGTCCTCTGTGCACTCTCAGTATCGGATGCGCGGATTGAGGTATGCATAGGAGACATCGACGATCAAGTTGACGATCGAGAACAGGGCGGTGTACACGAGGACGGTCGCCTGCAGCACGGTGTAGTCCCGCTGCAGGATCGCGTTGATCGCCACCCGGGCGATCCCGGGGATGTTGAACAGCACCTCCACCACAAATGCGCCGACGATCGCGTTGCCAAACGCCAGACCGATCGTCGTGACGACCGGCAGCGCAGCGTTCCTCACCACGTGGCGGAAGAGAATGCGACGGGCGCGGATGCCCTTGCTGCGGGCCGTCCGCACGTAGTCCTCCAACAGCACCTCGCCGACGCTTGATCGCGCTATCCTGGCAATGAAGGCGACCGGTGGGATCGCCAGCACCGCCACCGGCAGCACGTAGTCTTGTGGCAGTCCCCACCCTGCCACCGGCAGGACCGGCCAGCGCAGGGCGAACATATAGACGAGCACCGCGGCGGTGACGAAGCTCGGCACCGATAGTCCGAGCACCATGCCGACCTGTATCAAGGAATCCAACGCCGACCGCTGGGTGGTCGCGGCTCCCACCCCGAGGAGGGTCCCCACCAGAGTTGCCACGACCACGGCGAGCGCGGCCAAGCGCAGACTAATCGGAAGCGCATGGCCAACGAGGTCGCCGACACGGAGACCGGGGTTGACATACGAGGTGCCGAAGTCGAGGCGGGCAAGACCGCCGAGGTACTGGAGGAACTGCACCGCGACAGGTCGGTCCAGCCCCAGCTGATGTCGCAGCATGGCTCCCGCCGCCGGCGTGTAGTGGTCACCCAGCACGGTTTGCACGGGATCGCCCGGGGCGAGGTGCCCGGCGGCGAAGATGAGCAGGGCGGCCCCCAGGAATAAGGGGATCGCCATGCCGACCCGGTAGACGACGTAGCGCGCCATCGCGACGCGGATACGGGCTCCGTCTACTTCACGATGCGGACACCGCTGAACGGGAGCCAGCCATTGACTGCGGGACTGGTTTGCAGCCCCTGCACGTACGGCTTCTTCAAGTACGCGAACTGGGTGAACAGCATCGGCACTATTGTGGCGTCCTCGACCGCGAGCGCCTCGGCTCTGTGGTAGAGCGAGACCCGCTCGGCGTCGTTTGGAGCCGCATTCGCCTGATCGATGAACTTGTCGAAGGCGGAGCTCTCGTAGTTCTGGCGATTCAGCGGTGACGAGCTGTAGAGCAAAAGGTCGAGGTAGTCACTGTAGTCGAGATAGTCGGCGGACCAGCCCGTCATGAACGCTTGGTACACGGTTCGCCGGTTCAGGTTCGCGATGAAGTTCGAGAACTCTGTCTTCTGAGGTTGCACGTCCACGCCGAGGGTTTCCTTCAGCATGGCCGCGACCGGTTCGGTCTCCATCTGGGCGACGGGGCCGAACGGGTTCATCGCGATCTGCAGGGGCGGGAGCCGGCCCGCGACGCCCGCCTCATCGAGGAGCTTCTTCGCTGCGCCCGGATCGTACGGCAGCCCCTTGTAGCCAGCGTAGAACCCGGGGATCCCCGGCGGCACGATTGAGTTCGCCGGCGTGAAGAACCCGAAGAACACGGTCTTGCTGATTTTCGGCTTGTCGATGGCCATCGCGAACGCCCGGCGCACGCGCGGATCCTTGAACGGCGCGTAGACGCGAGGGTTCAACCCGAGGTAAAGGATCTGGGCTCGAGGATACACGAGCAGTTGCTTGCTGAGCGTCGGATCCGCCTGAATCCGCTGATAATCGCCAAGTGGCACCGGCACGAAATCCAGCTGCCCCGACAGATATTCCGACAGTTGCGTCGTGGTCTCGGTGACGATCGGCAGGCTCACCTCTGCGATCTTGGGCGCACCCTCATAGTATTTGGAAAAGGCCGGGAGCGACAGGTGGTCGTTATGCGCCCACTCCCTCAGCATGAACGGACCCGTACCGGCGTCCTGCGTCTCGAACCATCCGCTCCCGCCGCGTTGCACGACGTCCCTGTCCAGCACGACCGCGGCATAGTAGGCGAGCCGGTTGAGGAATCCCCCTCGCCGGGCCGGATTCAAAGTGATCCGTAGCGTGAGGGGATCAACGGCCACGATGCCGGCAATCCCCGGGGCCCCGCTCTGGAATGCATCGTACCCTTGAATGCCAGTGACGACCACCGACCCGACCGGTGACTTCAATGCAGGGCTCCCCATCCGCTCGAATGACCACTTCCAGTCCGCCGCCGTCACCTTGCGGCCACTGTGGAAGTACACATTGTCGCGCAGGTGAAACGTGTAGATCAGCCCATTGGGGGAGACGTCCCAGCTTGTGGCGGCCTGGGGACGGAGTCTCCCGGTACTGTCCAGTGACACGAGCGTACTGTACATGAGAAAGACGATCGGTGCGGACGCCGAGTCCACCGCGAAGTACGGATCGAGTGTCGGTGGCTCACCCGTGAGCGGTGTCCGGAACGCGGCGGGGGCCTGGCCGTGCGCTGGCGCGGTCCACGGACCGCCAACCATGGCCGCCACAACCAGCGCCAATCCCGTTGCCATCAACCGCTTGACCATTCAACTCCCCCCAATCTCCATAGTGAGTGTTGGGTCCGATCCCGACTCGCTAGCGGCTGTTCGTGTTTGTCCCACCCATCCCGTAGCTTACTTCGGCCACGTCACGACCGGGAATGTGGTCAGACGCTCGTACCCGGTATCCGTGACGAGCAATGTATCTTCGACCACGCCGGTGCCGAGCCCCTCGACGACGACCATCGGCTCATAGGCGAGCGTCATGCGCGGCCGCAACTCCGCCGCATTCCCGGCAAACAGGCCCGGTGGTTCGAGCACGGCAGTCCCGATGCCGTGCCCGAACCCGCCGGAACAGTAGTGCGGCTCGTACCTGGTACCGGCCACCACACGCATCAGCGTGCGCGACACGTCGTCGATCGTCACGCCAGGTCGTATGGTCGCAAGCCCCGCCTCGTACAGGTCCTGGCCCACGTGGAGCAGGTCGAGTGCCTCCGCCCGCGGCGTGCCCACCACTGAGCATCGGCTCGTGTCGGAGAGATACCCGTCTTGGGATGCGCCCAGGTCGAGGAAAACCATTTCGCCGTCCTCGAGCGCGCGGCGTCGCGGTATTCCGTGTTTGAGCCCGGCCCGGACCCCGCCGACCACGCACGTTGGAAACGCCTCCCGCGCGCCGAGCGCGTGGAGGCGGTGAACGATGGCGGCGGCGATCGTGGTCTCCTCGGTCCCCACGTCGAGGATCCGAAACGCCGCAGCCATCGCTTCGTCGGCAATCCGCCCGGCGTCCCGCATCTTCCCGATCTCTTCGTCGCTCTTGACCGCGCGCACGGCCGCAAGTACATGGTCCGCGGGGCGCAGCGATGGAATCCTCGCGGCGAGCGCCGCGTAGAGCGGGTACGGGAGGGTGTTCGTCCCGACGAGGCCGACGCGCTGCGCTGCCGTCATGCAGTCGGCGGCCAGCCGGGCCACCTCGTCCGCGCTCCCGCCGTAGACGGCGCCAAGCGCAACCCGTACGTCCGGGACGCGGCACGTCCAGATCATCGAGTGCATCGGCTCACCGTGCAGCACCGCGTCCGTGGTCACCGTCACCCCACCGTCGCTGCGGAGCACGACGAACGCGCTGCCAAACGCGGGCGCGAAATTCGTGAGGTACGCGATGGCAGACGGGGACGCTGCACTGCCAAACACGCACAGGGCATCAAGTCCCGCCCGCGCCATCTCGCCGCGGAGCGCGGCGAGGCGCCGATCGTACTCCTTGTCGCTGAATGCCGGAACGAGGTACGGCCGCCGGGCGTCCAGATCGAAGGGGATCCGGGGCATTCCTCACCGCCTCTCCGCGCGGACGCGACTCGACCCGGAGGTCACGGCACCCCGCGCAGGTGGCGGGCGAGAAACGGCAACACCACTGGGGCCCAGACATGCGGCGCGTAGACCCACAGGCGGTGCGCCTCGAAGTGGTTTGCACCGAACGGTGGGACCAGGTGCCGCTCGCAGACACCCCCACGCGTACGGCAGCGCTCGGTCAAGGCCGCCGACGGGCGTAGGTCGAAGTCATTCTCCGCCTGCAAGAACTGTACCGGACACCGAATCATGTCCACGTGGTGGAGGAGCAGGTCGCGGAGTTCCGGGACCGGCCCCCAGCTCATCGCCGCGGCGCTGACGGCGACACACGCCCCCACTAGGGGATCGCGCGCGGCGGCGAGCAGTGAGTTGATCCCTCCGTAGGACGACCCCATGACCGCAGTACGGGTGGGGTCCACGTCAGGCCGGGCACGGACGAACTGCAACGCGGCCAGCACGTCGTCTGACTCCGCAAGCAGCCGGGCACACACCTGCGCGCCGTGCTCCGGAGTACCCACGGCCGCGGTGACCTCGTCGACGCGGGAGGGTCCGGGTGATCCCCCGTATCCCCGTCGCCACGGGACCAGCACCAGAAACCCTGCGTCGGTGAGCGTTCGGGCGATCCCGGGATGGCTGTCCTGCTCGAGCAGGCTGCCGTGGTTGACTACCACGGCCGGATGCGGCCCTGGTCCCGCGGGCCGATAGCAGTGCGCGATCAATTCGCGGGCGTCGCTCGGCACCGCGGTCCGCTCCCCGGGATGCGCGGACGACCGGATGGGGACATCCATGCCCGGGTCCGATGTCACCACGCGCGGTATGGACAGCCCGACAGAGTCTCGGCACCCTGCGGGGTGATCAGGACGGTCTCTTCGACGCACGCGGTGCCGAAGTTGAAGCGGACCAACATGGGTTCGAGGGCAAACGTGTGCCCCGGTTCGAGCACGGCGGTGCTGATCGGCCGGAGCGAGGGATGCTCGAACAACGAACACCCCAGGCCGTGTCCGAATCCCATCGGCATGTAGTCCTCACCAAAGCCGGCGCGTTCCGCCACATCGCGCGCCGTCGCGATCAGATCAACGACCGCGACGCCAGGCTTGGCTTTGTCTATCACCGCCTCGAACATCGCAAGCCCCGTGTCGAGGAACCGGCGGGCCTCGGCGCTCGGACGGCCGACGACTGCACTCCGCGAGACGTCCGCGCAGTAGCCTTGGCACACGGCACCCATGTCGAGGAATACGAGGTCGCCGGTCTGCATCACGCGCTCCGTGGGCGCGCAGTGCTTCAGACCGGCGCGGGGCCCGCTCGCCACGGCGCTGTCGAATGCAAGCGCGTCCGCCCCGGCGGCGAATCCGGCGGCATGCGCCGCAGCCATTACAGCACGTTCCGTCACGCCCGGAGCGATCGCCTGAAGGGCCGCCTCGTGCATCCTCCCGGAGGCGCGGGCGGCACGCCGCATAACCTCGATTTCGGCGGCGGATTTCTTGGCCCGTGCCGCGAACACGATGTCATCGGCTGGCACGAACGTCACGTCCGGAAGCTGTTTCCTCAGTTCGTCCATGACATAGTACGGAAGAGTCGCGCCGCCGGCCAGGCCGACGCGTTCGCGCCCGACGCCCGCCTCCCGCAGCCGATCGGCGACGTGACCGGCCACGGTCGCCTCAGGTGCTCTCGAAAAGCCGGCGCGGTCGGCTGGCCGGACGTCGCGCACCCATGTCGTCCAGATCATCGTATGCATGGGCTCGCCATGCATGAGCCAGTTCGTGGTGAGCATGACGTCGCCGCCAGCCGGGACGACGACACACGTTTCGCCGGGCCCGGCCTCGAAGTTTGCCAGGTACCTCGCGTGACCCGAGTCTCCACGGGTGGAGCATGTGACGATTGCCGCGAGTCCGTCGGCCGCGAACCGCGACCGCACGGCCGCCACGCGCTGCTCGTACTCCGCCTGCGGAAACGGCAGAGTCATCCATGCCCGCCGTTCTTCCGGGCCGTATGGTACTAGAGTATGATACGTAGGCACAGTACTCTCCTCATCGATACCGGTTACTCAGCGTGGATTTCCATTATCGCTGCGCGCGTTCCTTTCATGTCGGCTGCGAGGTCAGCGAACGAAGTCAAAGGGCCGCGGTCCAGGCGGCGCAGGCCGTGCCAACTGCCGGCTGCTATAATAAAGGGCAGCGTGGGTTCCGTGTCGGGTGGTCATGCCGGTCCCTAGGTTGCGGTCGCTGGACTTCATCGCTACCGAATGGCGCGGGCAGCGGGTCATCTGCGTCCGCGACCATGAGGGATTGCTCGGCGCCCCGGTCTTTCTGCCGCTTCCCGTCGTGACGGTTGCGATGCTCCTGGACGGCCGCCGGGAGGTGCGCGACGTTCAGGTTGAGTACCTGCGGTTGACCGGCGGTATCCTGCTCCCGTCCTGGGATATCGACCGGATCATTCATGACCTGGATGCCCATGCTCTGCTGGAGAGCCCCCGTCTCGAGGCTCGGCGGCGCGAGGTCGCCGCCGCCTATCGCGCTGCACCCTACCGGCGGATGGCGCACGCCGATCTCTCGTACCCAGCCGATCCGCAGGCGCTTGCGGAAGCGCTGGACGGTTATCTGCAGGCTGCGGAGGGCGCGTCGGGCAGTGTGACGCCGGCGTCGGCGGGGCCCGGGGTACCCCAGGACGAGGCGGCTCGCCTGGGCACGCCGGGGAGGAGTGGGGCGGGTGTGTACGTCGGGACAACCGCCAGCGTCTCGCCGCGAGGCGTGCTCGCCCCGCACATCGATTTCGTCCGTGGCGGGCCTTCGTACGGGCACGCGTACCGCGTGCTCCGACATCTTCCGGAGGGGACCTGCGTGGTCGTCCTGGGTGTGGCACACGCGGGACGATCCGCGCCGTACGTGCTGACGGCCAAAGGGTATGAGACCCCGTTCGGCGTGCTCGAGGTGGACCGACCGTTGCTCGATGCCGTGTGTGCCCGCTGCCCGTTCGACGCGTTCGCGGACGAGCCCGTGCACGTGAACGAGCACTCTATCGAGTTCCAAGCGCTGTTCCTGGCGCATCTCACGCGCGGTCGGCGCATCACGATCCTGCCGGTGCTCTGCGGGAACCTCGAAGCGCTGTGCGGCGGCAGGAGCCCCGTTCACGTCGACGAGGTCGAGCGGTTCATTGACGCACTGCGGGGCGCCATCGCGGCGCTTGGCCGCCCCGTCTGCGTGGTGGGGGGAGTAGACCTCAGTCACGTCGGTCCCCGGTTCGGTGACGGAGATCCCGTGGGGCTGGCGCTGGCCGCGCGCACCCGCGCGTTCGATCTCGGAGCGCTTGCGTACGTCGAGTCCGGCGATGCCGAGGGATTCTGGCATACGGTCGCAGCGGACGGCAACAGCCATCACGTCTGCGGTCTCGGCGCGATCTACACGGTGGTGCGCGTGCTGGCGCCTGTTCGAGGGCAGGTCCTCAACTACGGCCAAGGGTTGGATCCCGCCGGGGGGCTAGTGGGGTTCGCCGCGGTGGCGTTGGAGTGAAGCCCACGGCTTCGGTTGGATGTCTCCTTCTTGGCGATAAGCTACGCCGTCCGGCGGCGCGGCAAGAGGTGTGAGCGACCGTAGGCGGCAAAGGCCGCGAGGAGCCGCACTGTCACTGGGATCAGCGGCAGCATGCCGTCGCCGAAGACCGACGTGACGATCGTCGCGCCGATCGTAACGGCCGCGACCAGCAGCATTCGAGCGCCCACAACGTACGGTTCACGAATGACTCCATCACGACGGTTCGCCGACCGTGTCGCGGCGGAGGCCCGGCGGGCGACGCCCCGCTCGTTCGAACAACCTCAGGCCCCCGCCAGATATTCGGCGAGACGGTCCAGAGTCTGCGTCCAGCCCTCGCGCGCGCCGCGTGTTGCGTCCGACTCGAACGAATAGGTCTGATGCACCCTAAGAGTCGTCTTGCCCCGGTGTTCCTCGAACGTCACCGTGGTAAGCACTTCCTGACCGGGCGTATTGTGGATCACACCCTTGAAGACGATCCGCTCCGGTCGAGCGACCTCGAGATACTTGCCCACAAACGGGTAGTCGGTGCCGTCCGGCCCGCGGAACACAAATCGAAAGGCGCCCCCGGCGTGGAACTCCACCGTGCAACTGGGCAGGGTGAATCCTTTCGGGCCCCACCAGTGCGCGAGGTGCTGGGGCGTGCTCCACGCGTCGAACACGAGGTTGCGCGGCGCATCGAGGACGCGCTCCATGAAGAGTTCGGGCGTCGCGGGGTGTGCCGCTGCGCCGGCGCCGCCCGCGAACGCCGCCAAGTAGG
>DASPUZ010000224.1:0-4796 GCA_035622635.1 bacterium
GCGGCTAGCGGAGCGGTTCGGGGTCCACGTGCACATTCCGCATGTGAGCTCTCGGATGACCGTGGACGTGATTCGGGACGCGAAGCGGCGTGGGGTGCACGTGACGGCGGAAACGTGCCCGCACTACCTTGAGTTCGACGCCTCAGCGCTGGCGCGACTCGGACCCTACGCGAAATGCAACCCGCCGCTCAAAGAGCCGACCGACTCGCGGGCCCTCTGGGACGCCGTGTGGGACGGCACGATCGATACGGTCGCCTCAGATCACTCGCCGTTCACTGTCGCCGAGAAGGAACGCGCACGGGATGACATTTGGGCCGCCCCGCCCGGGTTCCCTGGCGTCGAGGTGCTCGTTCCTTACGTGATTGGGGCGGCCCTAAGCGGCCGACTGTCTGTTGCCCGGGCGGCCGAGGTGCTGTACGAAGCGCCGGCTCGGATTTTTGGGCTGTGGCCTCGGAAGGGCTCGATCCGGCCCGGCGCGGACGCCGATGTGGTGCTGTACACGCCAACGGAAGGGGGCACGTTTGACCATCGACGGCTGCATACCAAGGCGCGAGGGACCGCGCTCATCTGGGACGGAGTCAAGCACACCGGGTCGGTTCGCACGGTGCTAGTGAGCGGCGAGGTCGTTGTGGACCAGGACAAGGTAGTCGGGCGGCGCGGCTGCGGAACGCACCTCACGCCCGGGTGATAATCAGCAGCGAGGGGAGAGCGATCCATGGAGGCGCAGAAGGACAAGTTCGTGGGGATCCAGATCAGCCCCGTGAGCTTCGTCGATGAGGGCATCGACGCGCTGCTAGACATGCTGAGGGATCGGTTCGGCATCAATGTCTTGTTCGTCGGGACGATCTCCTGGCTCGGCCTCAAGGTCGGGCGCCGGATCTCCTGGAAGCTCGATGGGTGGCCGGATCACGGTGCTAAAGATCCGCGTCCGCTGCAGGGCGGCTCGTACGTCGCGGCGCACCCGGAGTACTACGCTAACACTGCGATCAAGCAGTTCCGCGCCCAGGACGAAGCGCTGAAGGACGTCGATATCCTCGAGTGCCTCATCCCGGCGGCCAGGGCGCGCGGCATGCGCGTGTACCCCGAGGTGATGGAGCCCCTGTTCCATTACGAGGGGCACGGATCAGCGAACGTCGTCGCGATTCCGACCATGCCGCAGATGCTCGAGGTGGACGTGCTCAATCGTGTCGGGAGCTCCCCGTGCATCAACCATCCCGACTACCGCACGTGGTGGCACTCTATCATTGAGGACTACTGCCGGAGCTACGACATCGACGGCGTGATGTGGTGCAACGAGCGGCGAAGCCCGTTGGACAACCTCATCAGCGGCAACGTCCCCAACTGCTTTTGCGAGCACTGCCGCGCGCTGGCGGTGCGCCGGGGAATCGACGTCGAAGGGGCGCAGCGCGCCTGCCGGGCCGCGTACGAATACTTCCAGGCTGCCCGGGGCGGCGCGACGTTCCCAGACGGCGCGCTTGTGGAATTTCTGCGGGTCGTGTACACCAATCCCGAGCTTCTGGTGTGGGAACGCTTCTGGGTCGAACGGGACAAGGACCTCGACCGCGAGCTGTATGGGATGGTGAAGTGGTGCAACCCGAAGCTCCAGTTCGGTCTGAACGTGTGGAACCGCAACCATCTGAATCCTTTGCGAAAGGCCCAGTGGCCGTGGGCCGAAATGACACAATGGTGCGACTGGGTCAAGCCGATTACCTATCAGCACCAAGCCGGCGGCGTCTACTTTGACGAAATGACCCATTGGCATCGCTCGATCCTGCGCGATGTGCCGCCCCAGGAAATGACCCCGATCATGTACCGGGTCCTGGGACTACAAGAGGCGCCCTGGGATGATGTGATCGAGAAGGGGTTCGACGCCGACACGTACGTGTATGGCCAGTGCCGGGCAACGGTCGATGCGGTCGGAGGACGGGTGGCGGTGTACATGGGCATCGGTGTCGACGCACCGCGCTCCCGCGAGACACAGGCGAGATGCACGCCCGACATCGTCCGACGGAGCGTCCTGGCGACCTACCGCGCCGGCGGGCAGGGGGTGGTGTTCTCGCCCAACTATGCGGGGATGGACCTGACGACACTGGATGGCGCGGCACAGGCGTTGCATGAGTTGGGATTGCTGAAATAGCCGTGCAAGCCTGCAGGGCAGGCCGTCGGTGGGAACTCGTGACGCGCGCATTTGAGCTCCTGCCGACGCGTGTGGCGGTGACGAGAGACACTAGCCGCGTTCCACGAGGTCGATCAGGGGGCAAGGGGAACATCCAGCCACGAGGGGGGTGAGCCTCATGCGTCACACCGAATCAACCGGAGCCGTACGCTGCATTGCAAGGGTTCTGACGGTTTGTGGAAGTCTACCGCCCGTTTTTCCGAGCTGACCTCTCCACCGGAGGTGATGGAGCATGGCCAAGACTGGAATCACGCGACGGCGGCTCATCCAGCAGGCGGCAGGAGGCGTTGTGGGCGCATATGCGGGGGCGATGTTCCCGGGGACGCATGTCTTTGCGGCCGTGCCGCCCGGCGGGGATCTGGTCATCGCCGATGCGGCGAGTGACGAACCCGCGTCGCTGGACGCGCAAGTTGATCCCTACACGTCCGGTTTCCTTTACGCGTCGTTTGTCAGCGATCCGCTCGTGGTGCTCTCGCCAGCTGGCAAGTTCCTGCCGGCCGTGGCCACGGATTGGGCGGTCGGCTCGGCAGGCCGGATCTGGACCTTCACGCTTCGCGACGGCGTCAAGTTCCAGGACGGCACCCCGTGCGATGCGGACGCAGTGAAATTCAACTTTGACCGCGTCATGAGTCCCGACACGCACTCGGCGCTGATGGCGGCAGATCTCGGGGTCACCAGTTTCCTCAAAAGCGAAGTGGTCGGCAAGAACCAGGTGCGCGTCATCTATCAGGACCCGTTCCCGTCCCTCTTGAGCGGCATCGCGATCTTTCCCCTGTGGTCCCCGGCCGCGGTGAAGCAGTACGGGACGAGTTACCAGCAGCACCTGGTCGGCGAGGGGGCGTTCAAGCTGGCATCCTGGGTCCGGGGTGACCACATCACATACGTGAGGAATCCCGATTACGGAGGATGGTCGACGGTTCAGCAGCACCGCGGACCAGCCTATCTGTCGAGTATCACGATCAAGTTCGTCGGCTCGGCCGAAGTGCTTGGTGAGATCCTCAAGACGGGCGAGGCGAACATGGTGATTGGGCTGCCGACCCAGAGCCTAAGCGCCTATGCGAACAATCCACGGTATCGCATCGCCACCGGATACCAGCCGGGGAATGGCCTGATGTTCACCATGAACACCGGGAGACCGCCCCTCGATGATGTGCGGGTCCGGCAGGCGCTCCGATACGCCTACGATCCCGTCAAGATGAACCAAACGCTGTACGATGGGACGTACGTCGTCGTCTACGGGCCGCTCACCAAGTACACCCTGTACTACT
The DNA here is from genome assembly GCA_035622635.1 of bacterium. Classification (GTDB taxonomy): domain Bacteria; phylum Sysuimicrobiota; class Sysuimicrobiia; order Sysuimicrobiales; family Segetimicrobiaceae; genus JAJPIA01. Next base: position 3,445 of record DASPUZ010000224.1, read on the forward strand.
GGAAAGGGGCCGAGTCGGCCTACCGGTACGACCCGACCAAAGCCCGTGCGCTGCTGGACGCGGCGGGCTGGAAGGTGAACTCTCAAACGGGCATCCGGGAGCGCGGTGGTAAATCGCTGACGGTCGCGATGGTGATGCTCCACCATCAGGAGATCGGGGAGTACCTCTCTGCTCAGTTCCGGGCGATCGGCGTGGAGTTGCAGATTCAGGTCGTTCCCGGGCCGGTCCAGCTGCAGCGGGCACAGAGCGGGGACTTCGATCTGATCTACGAGCGACTCCGTACCCTGGAACCTGACATCCTGTACAGCGAGTTCTACTCGAAAAACGCGCGGCCGGGGGGGTGGGCGTGGTCGCGGTTCCACAATGACGAGCTCGACCAGGCGCTGTTGAACTCACAGAGCACCGGGGACCCGCAGCTGCGCGCCAAGTACTTCTTCGAAGCCCAAAGACTGCTGACGGAGCATGCCGTATACCTGCCGACGCTCGATGACCCACAGTTTTTCGCGATGACCGGCAACGTGAAGGGATTTCATCTCGGCGCGACCGGCGCGTGGTTTTTCGCCGGGGACATCTCGGTCGCGAAGTAGAGGCACGAACCGGGGCGCATTGCCAGGGTCCAGCGCCGGGACGAGGAGTGGTGTCAATGTTGTCAATACGGGTAGGACGGCTGATCGACGGCACCGGCGGGTCCCCCTTGAACGACATGGTCGTATCGCTTGCGTCCGGACGGATCGAGCGTCTCGAAGCGTGGGCGGCGTTTCGCCCTGGCCCTGCGGACGAAGTCTGGGATCTGTCACCCTACACGGTCCTCCCGGGGCTCATCGACGCGCATGTCCATCTCTTCGGGAGCGGCGACCCGGGCGACCCAAGCTGGACGGTGCACGATGCGACGGAGCTTCCCGCTGCCGTCGCGCTGAACTGTCTCAGCCACGCGCAGCAGAACCTGGCGGCAGGATTCACCACTGTCCGGGACCTGGGGTGCCGCCACTATGCGGACGTCGCCCTCCGGAACGCGATCAATGCGGGGACGTTCGAAGGCCCCCGCATGAGAGTGTGTGGGGTGGGGCTCACTAGCACCGGCGGCCACATGGACCGGGGCAAGCACTTCATTCCCGGGGTGGTCCTGCCGGGACCGTCCGCGGTGGCCGACGGCCCGGATGAGGCGCGGCGCGCCGTGCGGCTCAATCTCCGCTACGGCGTCGACTTCATCAAGATCAATGCCACGCTCAGCGAGCTTGTGCGTCCACTCGGCGGCCTATGCTCTCCGGAGATGACGCTCGAGACGATGCAGGCGATCTGTGAGGTGGCCCATGGGCACGGCCGTAAGGTAGCCGCCCACTGTCACGGCGGCA
>DASPUZ010000225.1:0-3351 GCA_035622635.1 bacterium
GAACACAGCCTCGCGTGTAACCCGAGTATTCCCCGCTATCCTATCTGACCGCCGAAATGATAACAATTATGCGGGGCCTGCCGGTATCGGGCGTGCAACCGATTCCTATCCGGCCCTCCGCGCACCGCCCGAGCAGCCTGACACCCCGAGCGGGGTTCAGTGTTTCCGAATTCCAGGGCTAAGGATCGGACCCGCGGGCCAGCTCGCCGACGTCGGCCAGTTCGTGCCGATGTCACCGCGCGAGGGGAAGGTCCTGCGCCGTGAAGGGGAACCCGCACCGCCACCGCTCCGTTTTGTCTCAATGGATGAGGATTGGGAGTGCCGGACGCCCGCAAGGAGGTAGACATGCAAACCTTTCCTTTCCTCGTGGTGCTGTTGACGCTCGCGGCGGGACTGTGGGCATCTGGTCCGGTTGTTGCCCAGTCTCCGCCGGCCCCGTTTCCCGACGTCCCACCGTGGCATTGGGCGTATCAGGCGGTGCAGCAGGACGAGCAGGCAGGACTCGTCATCGGGTATCCGGCCACTCCCCGTGAACTGGTGGGAAACTCCATCGAGCAGGTCTACGCGGGATTTGCCCACGCGCGTGCCACGGGGGCGCAGGCATGGATCGAGCGTTTCACGTACAATCGTCCGGCGACCTGGCCGGATCCGCTCGATCGCTCCCGGCTCGTCGCATTTTCCCTGAATGAGCTCAGGGTCGTCGTGACCGGCGACACCGCAACCGCGGCGTTTACGGCTCAGGTCACGACAGATACGTCCGCCGGGGGCGCGCAGACCACGGCGAGCCCGATGCGAATCGATTTGCGGCAGGTCGACGGCGACTGGAAGATCGACTACGCTACGCTGGCGCAGGGGAGCACCCTGTTCCGGTAACCTCGGGGAAATGCGCGTGACCTGCGCCGAGATCATCGCCGAACTGCGCTCCCGCCGTAATGCCCGGAACGTTGCCGGAATGCGCAGGTTCGGGATCGTGTCGTCCGCAGAGCAGCTCGGGATCCCAGTGACGACGCTGCGCCGGCTGAGTCGGCCCCTTCGCCGCAATCACGCGCTGGCGCTCGAACTTTGGGAGAGCGGCATCTTCGAGGCGCGAATGCTCGCTGCCCTGGTGGACGATCCCGCGCAGGTGACCCGTCGGCAGATGGAGCACTGGGCCCGGCAGTGTGACAACTGGGCGCTGGCGGACGCATGCTGCGGCTGCCTCTTTGATCGGACGGTGTTTGCCGAGGAGACGGCTCGCGCCTGGAGCAAGCGTCGGGCCGAGTTCGTCAAGCGCTGCGGGTTCGTCCTGATGGCCCAGATGGCCGTCCATCGAAAGGAACTGCCGGACGAAGTCTTCCGGCGGTTCCTTCTTCTCATCACTCGGGAGGCCACGGACGGGAGGAGCTTCGTCCGCAAGGCTGCGAACTGGGCTCTGCGGCAGATCGGCAAACGCAAGCCCCGCCTGAGGCGTGCCGCCATCACCGAGGCCGAAAGGATCCGGCGGATCGATTCTCCCGCGGCGCGTTGGATCGCAGCCGACGCCCTGCGCGAGTTGCGGCCGGTATCTCCCTAATGCCAGACCATTGCCCGGGAACTGCGCTCACGCCCAACTGTGCACAGGGAACCGGAGTCATCGATGAGAGTTGAGGAGTAGCGTACTTTGGATGGAGAGTTACCAGATCTTCCGAAGTGACTCGAATCGCACGACGGTTATCGACGTACCGGTGGCCGCGGAAGTTTCCCCTCGGCCGCCGCTTCGCCCAGCGCGCGGAATACCTCGGCACTCACGTGAACCCCATCGTAGAACCGGTCCAGGCTGAGATTCTCGTTGGGGGAGTGGTTGTTCTCGTCGGCGTTGGCGTAGGGGACACCGACGTGATCCACGCCGAGAACGTTCGGCCAGACCGCGTTCGGCAGGCTCCCGCCGCTAGAGAGATTGATGTAGGGTTCGACGCCACGGTACGCGCGGATCGCGTTCGCGACGACACCGACGGCCGGGTGGTCGGGCGCGGTCCGGCTCGGCTCCATCGCACCAAAGCCTCGTTCTAGCACCTGCACCCGCGGGTCCACTTTTGCGACGTGCCGCTGCACCTTTGTCAGAATGTCCTGTGTCGTCTGGTCGACCACGAGGCGAATGTCGATCCGGCACTCTGCGCTCGAGGGAATGATCGTCTTCGACCCCGGCCCGACGTACCCGCTCAAGAAGCCATTGATGTTGAAGTACGGCTCCAGCATGATGCGCGTCCAGTACGTGGGGCCGTCTACCGTGAGATCGTCGAGCCCCATCGTCGCGGCGAACGTCTTGGGGTCGTAGTCCATCCTGGCGAGCAAGCGTTCTTCCGCCGGGCCGACCGGTCGGACGTGATCGTAGAACCCCTCGATCAAGATGCGGCCCGCGGGGTCTACCATCGTCGAGAGGAGGTGCACGAGCATCCACACGGGATTCGGAACGACGCCCCCCTTGTTCCCCGAGTGGTTGTCCCGGTCTGCGCCTTGCGCGACCAATGTGACGCCGAGGATGCCGCGGTTGCCGAGGGAGATGGTGGGCGCCCCGGACGGGTGCAGGCCGCCGTCGGAGATATAGACGAGATCGGCCGCCAGCCTGGTCTTGTGCGTCCGCACAAAGCTCGCCAGGCTCGGTGAGCCCGATTCCTCCTCACCCTCGAAGACGAACTTCAGGTTGATAGGAGGGCCCCCGGCGGTCTCCATCCATGCCTTCGCGGCCAGCACGTGGGTGATGAGCTGCCCCTTGTTGTCGCCGGTTCCGCGGCCGTACAATCTTCCGTCGCGGACCGTTGGTTCGAACGGCGGCGTTTCCCATAGCTCGAGGGGCTCGGGAGGCTGCACATCGTAGTGCCCGTAGCAGAGGAGTGTGTATGCGGTCGGGTCGCACATGAGCTCCCCGTAGATGACCGGCTGCGTGGCAGTCGGCACGGCCTCGGCGACGATGCCGAGGCGCCTGAGCAGGCTCGCAAGATACTGGGCACACTCCTTGACGCCCTCGTCCCGCGCGCTGACGCTGGGCCGGCGGATCAGGCTTTTGAGCGTCTCCAGCTCCTCCTCGCGATGCTCGTCGACGTAGCGATGTACTCGCTCTGTATTCATGACCAGCCCTCGCTCCTCGGAGCGTGTGTGGACATCCTCGGTCGACGGGAGCGTGACTCCTCTGCTGACGATACCGAGCCCATCGATTACTTCCTGCCGGCTCAGGCGCGTCGTTTGAGGTGGGACGGCGGCTCGACGGCAGCGACGCGGATGCGGGCGTCCACGATAGCGGCGCCGTGGGGGTGGGCGATGATGGGGTTGCAGTCGAGCTCGACGATGTGGGGGAGATCGTCGGCGAGGGCGCCGACGCGGACGAGGACGTCGGCG
>DASPUZ010000226.1:0-3380 GCA_035622635.1 bacterium
CCCTCTAAGAGGAGAATTCCCGAATGAACTCCACCTTGGGGTTCAGGGATGATACCTGCCTACCATCGTCCAGCCCCCATCCCAGCTGGATGTTTGTACCCAGTTTCGACAAGTCTGAGTGCTCGACAAATCCTCGAACTAGATAGGATGGACGAGCCGGCAACCTGCGTAATTATAGATAATCCGGTTGATTAGGCGACATAACAAGCATAATAGAAAGACCGAACCAAGTGGGGGCGGCGTTGGAGGGACTTCAGGTGTGATCGGATCTGCCGCCGGACGTCCCCAACAACCCCGGTGGTGCTATCGGTCGCGCCACTCCCTTTGAGATGGCTCCAGACATGCTCATCTGGGTTCAAGTCCGGAGCATTCGCCGGGAGGTACTCCAGTCGAAGGCGATCGGCGTGCGCTGCGACGAAGGCGCGGGTTTTCCGGGAGCCGTGGTACGCACTGCGGTCCGCGATGAGCACGAGCTTGCGTCGGCGATGATGCGCGAGCAGCTTGCGCAAGAACCGTATGAAGATGTCCGAATTGACTTTCACCGGACTGGTCATGAACAACAGTTCTCCGCGAGGAGTCATCGCGGACAGCAAGCTCACCACGGCCCGGCGCGAGGTGCGATGAACCTCGGGCGTGTGGCCGCGCAGGGCCCAAGTGCGCCCGGAGACATGGTCCGTGCGCACGCCGCTTTCGTCCCCGAAGTAGAGAATCGCCTTGGTTTTTCGGGCCTCGGCGCGAATTCGTGGGTACTCCGTGCGCAGCCATCGGCGAATTGCCTGCTCATCCCGTTCCAACGCGCGCTTGAGGGGACGCTGCGGGCTCAACCCTTCTCGTCGCAAGAATTCCCACCATCCGGTGCGCGAGAGTGTCACATGAAACTGCCGACGCAGCAGGGCCCGCAGACGCGGCACTGTCCACAAGTCCGAAAGGAACCCAAACTCCGTCGCCGGACGCTGGATGTCTTGCTTGAGCTGGCGAATCTGCGGCGGGGTCAGTCGCGGCTTGGCTCCGGGGGCCCGTCGGCGGTGCAACGCGCGCAGCCCAGCGTCACGCGCGCGGCGGAGCCATTTGTAGATGATCTGGCGACAAAAGCCCACTCGGCGGGCAATGATCTCGGGCGACTCGCCCTCGCGGATTTCCCGCACCGCCTGGAGACGGATGTGCTCCAATACATCCCGCCCCAACCGGCGTCCGTCCCGTTTGACCACGTCTTCACGATAGCACACATACGTTCGTGTGTAAACTAATCAACCGGATTATCTATAGAAGCAGCGGTCGCTCTGGTCGAGGAGGCGAAGGTTTTGGGCCGCAGTGACCTCCGAGCCCGACTCCGGGATGACGGCGAGCGCGGCGGCGAACTGGGAGAAGAGTGCAGGGCGGTTCAGAGGCTGCTGGTAGCGACCTTGCTCGGAAGAAAGATCGAAGCGGTCAAGTACGACGGACATACGTTCATGCTCTTGACCTCTGAATGCAGCGGTGGACTGTCTCCTTAGGAGCGTGCTTGCGCGGTGGTCGGTGCGCACGGCGCATGCTCGCGTCGTCCCCTCGCATGTGCCTTCTGTGACCGTTCGCGGGGCGTTGAAGCCCGCAGGGAGCCTCTTCAGATGGGGGTTCGCAAAGACCATCGATGGGAAAGCGAAGCCGCAAGAAGCGTTCGAGCGGGCTATCGCGTCATCACGAAGCCGTGCAATCTGTCCCCTGCCATGAAGACTCCCACGATCTGGCCGGCGTCGTTGATGCCGAGGGGACTAACGCGGATCGCCCCCTGGTCCAGGTTATCAAAGGTGGTGAACGTGCCAGTCGCGGTGCGGACGAACCCGTGGTCCTCAGCGCCAGCGCGACCGAAGAATCCCACGACCTGTCCGGCATCGTTGATGCCATTGGCGCTCGCGATCGTCGCCCCGTGCGGATCGACCATCGTGAAGGCGCCATCCGCAGCGCGGAGGAACGTGTGCCCGTGGTAGCTTGCGTCCGCGGAGGCGCCGACGATCTGCCCGGCGCTGTTGATCGCCCTGGCGTAGGTTTCGATCGCCCCCGGGACATTGATGGTGGTGAAGGCGCCGGTGGCGGTGCGGAGGAAGCCATGGGTCAGACGGTTGGTGTCCTCGAAGACGCCCACGATCTCCCCGGCCCGGTTGATGCCATTGGCGGAGGTCGTTGTCGCGTTCGGGACATCGATTGTCGTGAAGTTGCCATCAGGGGTACGCAGAAAGCCGTGTATCTGGTTGTTGGCGTCCTCGAAGGTTCCGACGATCTGTCCCGCATCATTGATACCGTGAGGGTGCGTGCTGAGCGCCCCTGGGGCATCGATGGTGGTGAATGTGCCGTTGGGGCTGCGCACAAAGCCGTGGCTGTGCTTGTCCCCGTCCGTGAAGAACGCTCCCACGATCTCCCCGGCGTTGTTGATGCCCCAGACCCACGTGTCGGTCGCCCCTGGGGCATCGATGGTGGTGAATGAAAATGAATCTGCTGCGCGGGTAGGGACCGTCATCCCCATCAGCGCACTAGCGAATGACAGCAGGATAAACATCCTGGGCAGGTGCATCCAGTTTCCTCCTGCTAGAACCGATCTTGATCGTCGTGCGCAGGCATCGACGACGGTGACGGCGGTCTTCGCATTGCGGAGACCGCCATGACGCCTGCAAGGGGGAACGTCCGCCCTGCGGCCCGCGTTGCCGGCGGTGGAGGCCGATCAGGAGCCGCCAGGCCTGAAGCAGCCACCGCGACGGCCAACCCTCCCCACGCCACCAATCGCGCGATGCCGCTGGCCGTCATCGACCGCACCCTCAGGGCAGCGTCATTCGCTTGCCGTACCGGTTTGTGAAGATCGTCTGTGCCGATTGTGGCACGTCCGGCGATGACCCGTCAATGTCGCAGGAATACGCGTCGCGAGCCATCGGATCGACTCGTCACCCGTTCCGAGCGGGTCGTTACGCGATCTGCCTCGCCGCACGGGCCGTTGCGAAAGGCATGGCCGGCGTCTACGCGTAAGTGTGACCTGAAGACCTCTGATCCGAAGATCGCGTTTATGTATCGCCGGACCTCGTCTGCGTTATCGACCCGTATCCAATGGTCGACGCCAGGATCCTGCCCTTAGGCGGAAGTCTGCCGGCGCACCCTACCGGTGCCCGTAGCTCCACCCCCAACCCGTCCATATGTAGGCGGGCGCCTGGTACCGTGAGGGCGCTCTTCCCCTGTGGTATTCCGGCGGGGTAGCAACGACACTCCCCGCCGTTGCTCTAGCTACTCCAGCGCGAATAGGCAAACGGTGTCGCTTTCGACCGCCTCTTGGCGCACTGCCTCCGGGGCCCCCTGCAAAATGTGTAGTCATTCTGTTTATGAACAAGCTAAGAGCTATGGAGGAAGTCCTTCGCAAAGGT
>DASPUZ010000227.1:0-31443 GCA_035622635.1 bacterium
TCGTCCGCCGACGACGCTCCATTTTCCGCTCCCACGACCGCCGAGAGATACCGCTGATAGTAACGCTCGACACTGCGCCGCGTTATCTGAAACGTGGGCGTCCGATGCGGTCGAATCGCGCCGCTGAACGTGCGGGGGATGTGCAGCAGCTCGTGGATCAGAATGCGATCCTGCTCCGACTCGGGCAGCCGGTCAAACTCCGGCTCGATGATCTCGACAACATACGCCGGCCCGATGTCGAGCACCTGTTGCCACAACGCGGGCAGTCCCCAGATGCGCGCCCACGCCTCGGACGTGGAACCGTACCCACGAACGCAGAAGACCCGCGCCGGATCGACATGCCGAAAACCGAGAGCCGCCACGATGCGGACCAAACGGGCGTGCGTCTTGGGGCAGAGCTCCCAGCGCATGGCCGCCACGTCGGCTAGCGCGGCGCCGCCGGGCCGCCCTGCTGGGCGGCTGCCATCTTGCGGCCGAGATTGCGGAGCAGCAGGATCTGACCACAATGGTAGCCGAGATGCGCGAGGTAATGGAAGAGCGCCCACATCTTCGTGGGACGTGCCGGCGCAGCGCTTGCTGGGCTCGTGATCGGCGCCGCGAGATCCGCCGCGGTCAAGCCGGCGAGCACCCCACGGCTGCGGGTGCGCGCTTCCTCGATCGAGCGAAGCACGTCCTCGCGCTTCGGCGAATCATGAACGAATTCCGCCTCGCGATTGCGGTGAGCCGGTATCCCGCCGACCGCCTCGCCGATCCACCACCGCTCGCTCCCGGCAAGGTGCCGCAGCAGCAGCGCGATCGAGTTGAACTCCGCGCCGGGGCTCCACTGGAAGAGATCGTCGTCCACGGTCCTGAGCGCGTCGAGCAACGATGACCAGACCTCGTCGAGATGCTCGGCGATCCCTTGCACAACAGCATCCATCGAACCGCCCTCCACGCTGGTGGCCGTACGGCCTGTTTGTTCTTTCGCCACCCACACCGTTTCCTCCCCTGCTCGCTCCACCGGATCTGCTGGTGAGCGGATGGGGTCACAACGGCGCGCACCGCGACATGTGTCGCGGTGCGCGCAAAATCCGAACACACACGTGGTTCCGAACCACACCAAGCACGCGCGGAAACTCCACGCGTGCTCGGCGCTACGATCTCGATCCGAGAACGCCGAGCCGGTGGTCCAGCGCGTAGGCGCCCGGGCCCATCAGAATGAGCACCAGCGCCACGACGATAATGAGCAGGTTGTACTCGTACCCACCGTTCTGCACCCAGAATCCTCGCTTGCCAGCAACCGCCGAGATCGCCACCACCATCGTGATCACGATGGCGAGCGCGCCGAGCGGCGTGAGGAACCCGAACCCCACTAGAACACCGCCGCCGAGTTCACCGAGGCCAGCGAGGCCAGCGAGCACCGCCCAAAACCGGCCCGGTCGGATCCCGACCCCCTCCAAATACCCCGCGGTGCCGGCGATGCCGCCACCGCCGAACCATCCAAACAGCTTCTGACTGCCGTGCAAGAAGAACGTAACCCCGAGCCAGACCCTGATGACCAGCAACGCCAAGTCCGCCATCACGCCTCCCCGGCCTCGTCTCGTGACACGATCGGCGCAATGGCGGCCACGCGATCACCCTCGTCGAGCCGCTTGAGGCGCACGCCCTGGGCCGCGCGTCCCTGGGTCGAGATCTCCTTGACGGAGACCCGGCTCACGATGCCGCGGGCGGTAATCACAAGGATCTCGGTATCCTCCCGGATCGCACGAATCGCGACCACGGCCCCGGTCTTCGCCGTCAAGCGGATATTCTTGATGCCCGAGCCGCCGCGCGACTGCAGCCGGTACTGGGTGAGCACCGTGCGCTTGGCCAACCCGAGCTCGGTGACGATGAGAAGCTCATCGCCTTCGCCGCTGCGCGCCATCCCCACGACGGCGTCTTCGCTGCGCAGACGCATGCCGATCACCCCGCGCGCCTGGCGGCCCATCTCACGCACATTGTGCTCCTTGAAGCGGATCGCCTGACCGCGCCGGGACGCCAGGAAGATCTCCTGCTTGCCGTCGGTGAGATGAACGCCGACCAGCTCGTCGCCCTTGTCGAGCGTAATGGCGACGATCCCCGCGCGCTTCGCATTGAAGAACTCCATCAGCCCGGTGCGCTTCACGCACCCGCGGCTCGTCGCGAAAAACAGGAATCCGGCGTCCTCGAACGACCGGATCGGGATGATCGCATTGACGCGCTCCCCTTGAGCCACGTTCAAGAGGTTCGCAAGGCTGATCCCCTTCGCGACGCGCCCCGCCTCGGGCACGTCGTACGCTTTGATGCGATACACCTTGCCGCGGTTCGTGAAGAACAGAAGGAACGCATGGTTTGTGGTTACCTGGACGAGCTCGACGTAGTCCTCCTCTTTGGTCTCCATCCCCATCACACCCCGGCCGCCACGGCTTTGCCGCCGGTATGTATCGAGCGGCAGCCGCTTGATGTAGCCGTTGTGCGTGAGGGTGATCACGACGTCCGCATCGGGAATCAGGTCCTCCTCTTCCAGCTCCGCGTCCTTTCCAGTAATCCGCGTGCGCCGGGCGTCCCCAAACCGCTGCTTGACGTCCTGGAGCTCCTCCCTCACCAGAGCCATCACCTTGCGCTCATCGCGCAGGATGTCCTCGTAGCGCGCGATAGCCTTGATCACCTCTTTGTACTCCTGGTCGAGCTTCTCGCGCTCGAGCTGCGTCAGGCGCTGCAGGCGCATCTCGAGAATCGCGTCGGCCTGGATCTCGCTCAGCTTGAACTGCTTCATGAGGCCGGCGCGGGCCGCCGGCACGTCCCTGGCCCCGCGGATCAGGGCGATCACCTCGTCCAGGAACTTGACCGCAATCTTTAGCCCCTCGAGGATGTGAGCCCGCGCCTTGGCCTTCCGGAGCTCAAACTCCGTGCGCCGGGTGGTGACGACCTTCCGATGATCGAGGTAGTGGCGGAGCATCTGTTGTAGCGTGAGCACCCGCGGAACGCCGTCGACGAGCGCAAGCATGATCGCTCCGAACGTCGTTTGCATCTGCGTGTGCTTGAACAGCTGGTTCTGGACGACCTGGGGGTTCACGTCGCGGCGCAGCTCGATCACGATTCGCATCCCCCGCCGGTCGCTCTCGTCCCGAAGATCGCTCACGCCGACGAGCTTCTTGTCCCGCACCAGGTGCGCGATCCGCTCGATGAGCGCGGCCTTGTTCACCATGTACGGCAGCTCCGTGACGATAATCGCCACCCTCCCGCCGCGGATCTCTTCGATCGTCGCCTTCGCCCGCACCGTGATGCTGCCGCGCCCCTCGGTATAGGCCGCGCGGATCCCGTCCCGCCCGAGGATCAACCCGCCGGTCGGGAAATCGGGTCCCTTGACGATCTTGAGCAGGGCCTCCGTATCGCTCTTCGGATCGTCGATCAGCGTGATCAGCGCGTCCGCCAGCTCGCCGAGATTGTGGGGGGGGATGTTGGTCGCCATACCCACCGCGATCCCGGCGGCACCGTTCATCAGGAGGTTGGGCACCCGGCTTGGAAGGACGACCGGCTGCTGCAGCGATTGGTCGAAGTTGGGCTCGAACGGAACGGTCTCCTTGTCGATGTCGGCCAGCAGCTCGAGCGCCATGCGCGACAGGCGCGCCTCGGTGTACCGCATCGCCCCGGCCGGATCCCCATCCACGCTACCGAAGTTGCCCTGTCCGTCGATCAGCGGGTAACGGAAGCTAAAATCCTGCGCCATGCGCACCAGCGCCTCGTACACCGGAGCGTCTCCGTGCGGATGGTAGCGGCCCATGACGTCGCCGACGATTCTGGCGCACTTCTTGTACGGACGGTCAGGCCCGAGGCCCATCTCGGACGCCCCGTACAGAATCCGGCGCTGGACGGGTTTCAGGCCATCCCGGACGTCCGGCAGCGCCCGGCTCACGATCACGGACATCGCGTAGTCCAGGTAGGACGTCCTCATCTCCCGCTCGATCGGTTGCGCAATGATCTTCTCGTCGGTGGCCATGTGCTCTCTCCGGCTCAGGCTACGGCGGCGCGGATCCCGGGTTTCCTCACCGGGCGCGCGCTGGCATTAGATGTCGAGGTTCCGAACTTCCTTGGCGTACCTCTGGATGAACTGGCGGCGCGGCTCGACGTCGTCGCCCATGAGCGTCTTGAACAGCAGGTCGATATCCCCCTCGCCGTTCTCGCCGTTCGGACTCAGCTCGACCTGGAGCAGTGTCCTGGTATCCGGATTCATCGTCGTCTCCCACAGCTGCTCCGGATTCATCTCTGCGAGCCCCTTGTACCGCTGGATCTCATACGGAAGGTTCTGCTTGCTCAAATCTGCGGTGATTTCGTCCCGCTCGATGTCGCTGTAGGCGTAGTGAGCCTTTTTTCCCGCCTTGACCAGGTACAACGGCGGCTGTGCGATGAACACCTTTCCGCGCTCGATAAGCTCGGGCATGTAGCGGTACAGGAACGTCAGCAGGAGCGTCCGGATGTGAGCACCGTCGACGTCCGCATCCGCCATCAAGATGACCCGATCGTACCGCCGCTTGTCGAATGCGAACTCCTTGTCGATACCGGTGCCCAGCGCCGTGATCAACGCGCGGATCTCCTCATGGCCGAGCATCTTGTCCACGCGCGCTTTCTCCACGTTCAGGATCTTCCCCTGGATCGGCAGGATCGCCTGAAAGTGCCGGTCGCGCCCCGTCTTTGCACTGCCCCCCGCGGACTCGCCCTCCACGACGAAGATCTCGCACTTCGTCGGGTCCTTCTCCGCGCAGTCCGCGAGCTTGCCGGGAAGCGTGCTAACATCGAGCGCGTTCTTCCGACGCACGAGATCCCGCGCCTGGCGGGCCGCTTCTCGGGCTCGTGCTGCCTGAACCGCCTTGGCCACGATCTTCTTCGCATCGCTCGGGTGCGTCTCGAAGTACTCCGCCAGGCCCTCGCCTACGACCGACTCCACCAAGCCCTTGATCTCGGGATTTCCGAGCTTCGTCTTCGTCTGCCCCTCGAACTGCGGATCCGGGAGCTTGATCGAGATCACCGCCGTCAGGCCCTCGCGGACGTCTTCGCCCTGCAAGGTGGCCTCCTTGAGCAGACCTTGCCGACGCGCGTAGTCGTTGATACTGCGCGTCAGCGCCGAGCGGAACCCGATCAAATGCGTACCGCCCTCGGTCGTGTTGATCGTGTTCACATACGTGAACACGTGCTCGAGGAACCCGGTGTTGTACTGCACGGCCGCGTCCACCTCGACCCCGTCCCGTGTACGGTGGATCGAGATCGCGTCGCCGATCGCTCCCTTGCTCTTGTTGTGCGATTTGACCAACTCCGCGATGCCGCCGGTGTGCTTGAACTCCCTGGTTTCGCCCGATCGCTCGTCGCTGAGAGACAGCACCAACCCGGCGTTCAGGTACGCCAGCTCGTCGAGGCGCTCGCTGAGGATCTTCGCGTCGTAGACCGTCTCGACGAAGATCTCCTTGTCCGGCATGAACGTAACCGTCGTGCCGGTCCGATCGCTCTTCCCGGCGACGCGGAGCGCGCTTGCGCGCTTCCCTCGCTCGAACCGCTGCTCGTACCGCCTCCCATCTCGTCGAACCTCGACCTCGAGCCACTCAGAGAGCGCATTGACGACCGACACACCGACTCCGTGCAGGCCGCCCGAGATCTTGTAGCCGCCACCGCCGAACTTCCCGCCGGCGTGGAGCATCGTCATTACGACTTCGACCCCTGATTTCCCGACCTTAGCGACGATATCGACGGGAATACCGCGCCCGTCGTCGTGAACGGTGATGCTCTCGTCACGATGGATGATCACGTCGATTCTCTTGGCGAATCCGGCCAGCGCCTCGTCGACGCCATTGTCGACTACCTCGAACACCAGATGGTGCAATCCGCGGGTCCCGGTGCTTCCGACGTACATCCCGGGGCGCTTTCGGACTCCCTCGAGGCCCTCGAGGACCTGGATCTGCTGAGCGTCATAGGTAGGCTGGTCCATGCAACGTCTGCCCTCCGAGTTTCAGCGGCAACCACCAAATGGGGCATGGCGAGATGCCACGCCCCTGGAAAGTTCTATCTACTATATGCACGAAAATTATACCAAGGATGGCCTACCCGGTCAATCGCCGAGAGCACCGTCTGACGAGGATTTCACCCCTCGGCCGCCCCGAGACCCCATTGCACGTTCGTAACCCGGCGGACCAGGGTTAGGGACGAAATTGCCGACGCATAAACCCCATGAGTCGTCACCACAACAGATTTCGTGTCTTCAGCGCGCATTTCCACAAGCATCCGCCCGCTCGCTCGTGCGGACGCCAAAAATCGCTCGTTATCTCGACTTCCATCGAGCATGCGCGCATCAAAGATACCGACGATGTCCTGTATCGGGACGACGACGTCACCTCCAAGATGCACGTACATCAGGGGGTCCTCCTACCGACTCGAACCACGCGACCATGGTGCGCCACCAGACCCGCCGAGCGGCCTCATAACTAGTTCGATATCCCTGATCGCCGGGCCACCGGCACGCTTGTTGAGCGTGTCCACCAGGGCTCGTCGCCTGAGCCCGAGTTCATGATAGACCGCCGGAAGGTCGGTCGCAACGACGAGCACACTGCCGCGGATGCCGATCGCCCTGGCGTGGCGCGCGCGCCCTTCACCCACGACCTCCTGCCACAGATCGAGCACGGCGCCCTGCCTCACCCGCCTCGGTCCCATCAGGGCAGCCAACGCGTCGTCCAATAGCTCCCTAAGCGAGTACACCTCGCTCCTCCACCAGCGCGCCGGCTTGCACCGAGAAGTGCCGCAACGGAATCCCCGGCGCGTGCGGCAGGGCCGTGTGCGTCATCAGTACCTGCGGCCCGGCCACCTCACGTAGCAAAAGCGCCTGCCTGAAGGAATCCAGGTCCGCCAGCACGTCGTCGAGCAATACCACCGGCCACTCATCGAGTTCATCACGGAGGAATTCGACCTCCCCCAAGCGGATGCTGAGAGCCGCCGTGTGCTGTTGACCGTGCGACCCGAACGTCTTGAGATCAACACCGTTCACGCTCAGTCGCAGGTCGTCACGGTGCGGGCCGACGAGGCTCATACCACGCCGCCGCTCATCACCGCGGCACTCGTCGAGCGCTCGGGCCAGGGCGCGCCGGCCGTCCTCGGAGCCCGCCGGCCCATCCGCAAGGGCGGGCCCGACATAAGTCATCTCCAACCGCTCGTCCCCGCCCGCGATGCGGGCGTGACGCGCCTGCACGCGGGCGCCGAGCGCCAACACGAACTCCCGACGCCTTTCCGCGATTACCGCACCCAACTCGATGAGCTGCTCGTCCCATGGTGCCAGCGCAGCCGAACTGGCACCTATCCTCAGCAAGTGGTTGCGCTGACGAACCACCCGAAGATACCTCACCAAATGGAAATAATACGAGGGGCTCACCTGACTGAGCGCGGTGTCCATCAAGCGCCGCCGGTGTGCGGGCGAGCCACAAACGACCTCGTCATCGAGCGGCCCAGCGAGCACGACGACCAGCCTTCCGAGCAGCTGCCCGCGCTGCGCTCGGACGCCGTTGACTTTGATTCGCTTCTCCCCTGTCCCTCGATCGAATGCAACCTCGAGCGTGCTCGACCGTACACCCTCCACCACGGCACGCACATAGGCGCGGTCCTGACCGAACCGCACGAGCTCCACATCCGCCACCGTCCGATGGCTGCGTCCCACGGCAAC
The DNA here is from genome assembly GCA_035622635.1 of bacterium. Taxonomy (GTDB): domain Bacteria; phylum Sysuimicrobiota; class Sysuimicrobiia; order Sysuimicrobiales; family Segetimicrobiaceae; genus JAJPIA01. Next base: position 7,694 of record DASPUZ010000227.1, read on the forward strand.
CGTGTAGACGGACTCCAGCAGGTTACTCTTCCCCTGGGCGTTGGGCCCTGAGAAAATCGTGATACCGTCTCCGAGCGCTACGTCCTGGGATGCGTAGTTCCGGAAATCACGCAAGCGCAACTCAACGAGCCGCAACGAGGTACCCCCGCCCGGCCACCGCTACCAGATCCCCCGACGAGAGCTGGCGACCGCGCCGGCGTTCAACCTCACCATTGACGGTGACCCTACCCTGCTGGATCAAAGTCTTGGCGGCGCCGCCTGTGGCGGATGCTCCCGCCCACTTCAGAAACTCGCCCAAGGTAATCCGCGGCGTCGAGATGGCCACCCGGACGATGGTTTCTCCCACTCCCTACCCGTACACCCTGACGGGTGCCAGCACGTAGATATAGTCGGCGTGATCCACGGGACGGAGGGCACCGGGGCTCAGGGGCCCGGTAAGCTCCAGGGTGACCTCGGCAGCGTCCATGTTCCCGAGTGCATCCATGAGAAACTTAGCATTAAACGCCACTGGAATTGCCTCACCCTCGACCTCTACCGCAATATCTTCCTGTGCCTTGCCAACGTCGGGGGTGTTGGAACTCACGGTCAACGTACCACCGGACGCTGTCAAGCGGACTACGTTCGCAGAGTCTCGCGCTGTGATACTAGCTCGGCGAACACCTCGAAGTAGACGCTCGGTTCCTACTTTGATCCGCTGCTTGAATTCCTTGGGGATAACCTGCTCGTAATTCGGAAACTGCCCGGCGATCAGTCGCGACACGAACCGCAACGTTGGCAGCGAAAACACCAGCTGGTTGTCTTGCGACGCAATTGTCACGTCCCCTTCGGTCGAGCCAAGCACACGCACCAATTCCGCCATAGTCTTGTTCGGCACGATGGCCGCGATTTTACCCCGCGAAGCGCCCGAAATCTTCGCCCGCCGAAGCGCAAGGCGGCCTCCGTCGGTGGCAACAAGCTGGCCGGTGTTGCCCTCGAACACCATGTAGACACCGGTCAAGAATGGACGAGTTTCGTCAGACGATACGGCAAAGCTGGTCTGGCGAATCATCGTCCGAAGCAATCCGCCGTCCACTTTGACCAGAATATCACCGCTCTCGGTGGGCATTACCGGAAAGTCGGCGCTCGGCAATCCGACGATCTCGAACTTGACAGTGTCACACGAGATGATCGCCTTCGCTTCACCTTCTTCGACAATGATATCCACAGGTGCAACCGGGAGATTCGAGACTATATCTCCGAAAATTCTGGCAGGAAGTGTCACAGATCCATCTTCCTGGACGGTTGACTGAAACCGGGCCTCGATACCAAGCTCTAGGTCTGTCGCAGCAATTCTTACGTCGTTTTTCGATGCTTCCAATAGTATATTTCCCAGGATAGGCATGCTCGCTCGTGGAGAGATTGCCCGACCAACCGTTTGTACACTTCTAAGGAGCTGCTCCTGAGCGCACTGCAAACGCATAGCCCTCTCCTAAGGGTAATTTTATCATTTAATATTCGTCAGAACAGTAGTAGAACCTGTGGATACTGTGCATATCGGGCCGGAACGACGAGACGAAAAGGATTTCCTCCTGTGGATAACCACGTGACGGCCGCCCTGAGTTTTCCACGTTGTTCGAGTCCGGCACGATGGAGGCGCGACCGGCATTCCGACGGATCTTACTTGTCCACCCTTGATGCACGCTCGGTCCGGAAGCTGTCCACAAGGCTCTTGATGCCCGCAGCCAGATGTGTGTCATGAAGGAGCGCGTGCTTAACCCGGTCGCAGGCATGCATCACCGTCGTATGATCGCGGCCGCCGAACTCTTCGCCGATTCGAGGCAGCGAGGCGTCCGTTAGCTCGCGCGAAAGATACATCGCGACTTGACGGGGAAAAGCGACTCCTTTGGTCCGGCGCTTCGCTTTCATTTCCTCGATGCGAATGCCGAAGAACTCGGCGACGGCTCGCTGGATCGCGGGAATCGTGACCGGACGAATCCTCGCCTGCGGCAGCAGTTCCTTGAGCACGTCGGTGGCCAAATCGATGGAGATCGGAACGCGCTGCATCTCAGCGTGCGCGCGGAGGCGGCTCAGTGCTCCCTCGAGTTCGCGGATGTTGGAGGAGATGCGCTGCGCGATGTACTGAGTCACCTCGTCGGGAACGACGATCGCGTCCAGTTCGGCCTTCTTGCGGAGGATTGCGATCCGCGTCTCGTAATCCGGAGGCTGGATGTCTGCGATGAGCCCCCACTCGAACCGCGACCGGAGACGATCCTCGAGCGTCGGGATTTCTCGAGGCTGGCGGTCGCTGCTGATGATGAGCTGCCGGCTCGATTCGTGGAGCGTATTGAAGGTGTGGAAGAACTCTTCCTGTGTTCGCTCCTTGCCCGCCAGGAACTGGATGTCGTCGATCAGCAAGACGTCGACGTTTCGGTAGCGGTTGCGGAACTCGACCGTTTTGTCGTCACGGATCGCGTTGATCATCTCGTTGGTGAATCGCTCCGATGAGACGTACATGACACGGGCCGTTTGTTTGTGCGTCACGAGGTGATGTCCAATGGCCTGCAGCAGGTGAGTTTTGCCGAGTCCCACGCCGCCATAGATGAACAGCGGGTTGTAGGCCCGCGCGGGCGTTTCGGCGACCGCAAGGGCCGCCGCGTGTGCGAATCGATTTCCACTGCCCACCACGAAGGTGTCGAACGTGTACTTGCTGGTGAAGGTCGGCGTTTCGAGGTATGTCGGTTTCGCTGGGGCGAGGGTCTCTCGAGGCGTCGTAGGCTCATGGGTCTCGATCGCGTCTGCATCCGACACGATGAAGCGTACGTCCACACCTCGAGTGAGGACCTCGCGCAGCGTCTCCGCGATGAGGCCGCGATACCTGCCTTCGAGCCACTCCTTGGCGAAGAGGCTTGGCACCGAGAAGACGAACACGTCCCGCTCGAGCGTGACCGGCCGCATCGCTTTGAGGAACGCCTCAAAGCTCGGCTTGCTGAGCTGGCTCTCGATACGTGTCAGTGCCTCTTGCCAGACCTGGCCGACGGTGACGCTCTGTGTGTCCATGCAAGATCCTCCTGGAAGGCCCACCGGGTGGCGGGCTGTGCATCAGGGCCGGAAAACGTTCCCCAGGTATGCGATTCCCTCTTCGGTCAGCGTTCGCTTACCTGGGCCCCGCGGCGCGAGTAACTGCAGTCGTTGAAGCGCCGCCAGCTCGCGAAATGCCGTGCTCTGGCTGATGCTGAGTTCCTTGGCGATTGTCGAAGGCCCGGCCGGTCCCAGCTCCGCGATCAGGAGGAGCACCTTGCGCTGGCGGTCGGTGAGACGCACCGTCGGTTTGGCGGCCTCCGCGGACGGCGAAGCCGGAGCGTCCGGTGGCGCTGGTGCGGTTGCGCGGGGCTGTCCGACGTGCAGGGTGACGACCGTGCCTCGCTCCAGGTTGTCCTCGACGGAGATCACTCCGCCCAGGAATTCGATCTGTTCCTTCGCGACGGGCAGCCCCGAGCCGACACCCTTGATGAAACGCCGCATGTCTCGGGTCGCGGTGGTGAACCCGGGCTCGAATATTCGCTCCTTGTCTCGAATCCCCGGTCCTTGATCGGAGATCCGGATCGTGTTCCCGTCATCCATGATCGAAACCACAGCGTTCTGGAAGAACGCGTGAATCAAGTTCTCTACGATCTCCTTGATCACCACGAATGGGATACGTCCCCCTCGTTCGCGGGCATAGTTGTGGGTGCGTGCCGCCAACTCGCCGACCAGTTCGTTGAAGTCCTCCGCGGAGAGTGACACGACCTGGGGCGACGCCAACGGGGAATCATAGATCGCCATGCGGACTTCCGGCGCAGACGCCGACTCCTCCGGCTCTACTTTTCGCTGGGACACGAGCCGCAGGAAGAAGTCCTGCATCACTGCCTCCCCCCGCGCGCACCGACGCTATTTGGCCGTACCGGTGCGGGCTCCTTCCGCGACGGCGGCATTAGCGAATGTTTCGGCGCGTGCCGCTGACGTGCCGTGAAGCAATCGGCATTGTGGAGAGATGGCCGTCGAGTTTGCATCATTTCTGGCGGCCGTTCCAGGGCGCCGACATGCGTGGAATCGCCAGAATTCGCCCCCCCGCGGCCTGGAAGCAGATTATCCACAGATGTGGAAAAGATTGTGGACAACCTGGCGAGGCCTCTGTTTCGAGAACATCCCCCCCACAATCCTGCTCGATCGGACCGTAATTCGCGATCTTCGGGATCGCGGGCGAGATGGGAAATGTGGACAATTACGTGAGTTAGTACCAGGTTATCCACAGAAGAGACCAGAGCCCGTCATGCAGGATTTCATCCCGAATAGAAACGGTGGATAACCTGGAAAAGACGCGGGTGGGTGCTGGACCCGACTTGAGGGAGCGAATCTGTATGTGTTGTCGTCTCGATATCTGGCCATGCGACCACCTGGAAGTCCCACCCGCGACGATATCGTGGCCCCTTGTGTGCGTTCTTCGGCGAGGTAACGATGGCGCGCGGCATTGCTGGCGAGCTGATGATGCGCGTTGCGGTAGGGCGTTGGGCGAAGTGGTTCGTCTGATTGAATGTGCTTGTGTCAGTGTGCTATAGTTTGACGGAACAATCGGCGACCGCCGTTTGGCGGGGCGCCGATCTGAGTCATGGGAGGAGAGCGGCTCGGTGAAACGCACATATCAGCCGAACCGTCGGCACCGGAGCAAGACGCACGGCTTTCGGGTGCGCATGCGTACCCCCGGGGGCCGCAACGTCCTGCGCCGTAGACGGCTTCGCGGCAGGCGTCGGCTCGCTCCAGCATAGCGGAGGCGGCGGTCTGGCGCGTGTCGGTTTGTCCCGTATTTCCAGACCACGCGAGAACGGGCGGCTTGCGAGTCGCTCGGACTTTGCTACCGTGTACCGCGAAGGGCGGCGGTTCATGGGTGCATGTGTGGTCCTGTATGTTAGGACAGGTGATAGTCCGCTCCGCGTCGGCGTGACGGCCGGTAGAAAGTTGGGTGGCGCGGTCGAGCGTAACCGCGCTAAGCGAAGATTGCGCGAGGCGTTCAGGCGGCTCAGAGGCCGCCTTTCTGGTCAAGGGGACGTGGTCCTGGCGGCGCGACCGAGGATCTTGAGCGCCGCGTTCCCGGAGATCGTGGCGGAGATGGAAGCCCTGTGCGCTGTGGGGCGGTTGATGCGTGGGCGCGACGGATGACACAAGTGTTTCGAACGTTCGGGGTCGGGCTGATCCGGTTCTACCAGCGATGGGTCTCGCCCTACACCCCTGCGTCTTGTCGGTTCTATCCTTCGTGCTCGGAATACGCGGCTGAGGCGATCTCGCGATACGGCGTGGTGCGGGGCGGGTGGCTCGCCGTGCGGCGGTTGCTGCGTTGTCATCCCTTGCATCCTGGTGGCTATGACCCGGTGCCCTAGCTTCGGGTTGACCCAGGGCGAGGAGGAGCGATAGGTGCAGTTCCTCAACCCCATTATCGATGCACTGCACGGCGTCCTCAACTTCTTTTACGGGTTTACCCACGACCTGACGGTGTCGATTGTCCTGATGACTTTGGTCGTGAAGTTGGTGCTCCACCCCCTCACCCGCGTTCAGCTGCGGTCTATGAGGGCGATGCAGGTGCTGGCCCCGCACATCGAGACGCTGAAGAGAAAGCACAAGGACGATCCTAAGGCCCTCAATCAGGAAATGATGGCGCTGTATCGGGCGCACAACGTCAACCCGATGATGGGCTGTCTTCCGATGCTCGTCCAGATGCCCATCCTCTGGGGTCTGTTCCGGTTGCTCTATCAGAAGAATCTGTTTGGGAACGCCACGCTGGACGGGCTTCCCTGGTTGCGTCTAGACGACATTCCCAGTCATTTGTACGGCCAATTTAGCGCGCACCCGCAGCTCCTGACCGTGCTCGTCATCCCAGTGCTCGTGGCGGTCACGACCTGGTTCCAGCAGCGTATGAGCGTGACCGACCCGCAGCAGGCCAGGATGTTCGTGTTCATGCCGATCATGGTCGGCTATTTCGCAATGCTCTACCCGATCGGATTGTCGATTTACTGGATTGTCTCCACGGCTGCGTACATAGGCGAGTACTATCTCGTCGTCGGCAGACCGCACCCGATGGCTGCCGCGCCGCCCAAGTCGCAGGCGGGGGCCGTGGTCGCTCACGGGGAGAGCTCGCAGGATGCCGGGAAGCCGAAGGACTTGGCCGTCTCGAAGCGAGGCGGCGGCGGCCGGCGGCCCGCTGTGGCACCCGGCAAGAAGGGAGCGAAGCGGGCGTGAAGTCCGCCGAGGGCTCGGGGCGTACCGTCGAGGAAGCGATTCGGGACGCACTCCGCATCTTGGGTGCGAAGCGAGACGAGGTCGATCTCATGGTCCTCGATGAGGGCAGCCGCGGGGTGCTTGGTCTCGGTGCTCGCGAGGCGAGAGTCCGCCTCACGCTCCTCTCGGCGGAGGGTGAGGAAGTCGCTGCGGGTGAGCCCGAGGCGGAGCACGCCAGGGACGAGGAGGATCCGGTCTCGGTCGCGCGGGGAGTGACTTCCTCTATCATCGCGGCGATGGGTTTTCGCGGCGCGACCAGGGCGTCGGAAGGAGAAGGCGCGGTGCTGGTGTCGGTGACCGGGGAGAACCTGGCGCCGTTGATTGGGCGTCACGGGCAGACGCTGGAGGCGCTGGAGCTGCTCGCCAACATGATCGTGTCCCACCGCCTCGGCCGGCGCGTTCCCGTGATCGTCGATGTAGAGCACTACCGTGAGCGGAGGCGGGACGCGCTCGTGTCGCTGGCGCGCCGCACGGCCGACCGTGTGCGTCGCACTCGCAAGTCTGTGGCGCTCGAGCCGATGTCGGCGGCGGAGCGGCGCGTCATTCACACGGCCCTGGCGGGGGACGCCGTCGTGATCACGCACAGCGAAGGCGAGGGTGCGGATCGGCATGTGGTAGTGGGCCTCAGGGAGTCGAATGGGTCGGCGGAAGCGGGCCAGGCACCCGCGTCCAGAGAGCATTCCAGGGACCTCCACGGCCCGCGGAGGTCGTCCGATGAGTTCGAGCAGTAAGTCGCTTTCACTCGACACCCCATCGTAAACGGAGCCGAGGTCGCTGGGCCCAGGTCTTCCTGGTCGGGGAGGGGGGCAACGCATTGCGCGGCGGCGCGGGTCCGATCATTGAGTCCGGGGCCGCTTCCGCCGGCGTCGGCTTATCGGCGCGCGATGTCGTGCAACTCGAGCGCTATGTCGATCTTGTCGTCGAGTGGAGCGCTCGTCTCCGGCTGACGGGCGCCAGGTCGCGCGAGGAGGTCGCGCGCGTGCTGGTGGCAGACGGGCTCGGCGTGGTACCAGTCCTTCCGCCCGCCGGCGCCTTTGCGGACCTTGGGAGCGGCGCTGGCGTTCCGGGGCTCCTCGTCGCCGTGTTCCGTCCTGTGGCGCATGTCACCCTCGTCGAGGCGTCGCGCAAGAAGGCAGGTTTTCTCGAGATCGCAGTGCGCACGCTCGGGCTCGCGAACGTTGCCGTGATCTGCGCCCGCGCCGAGGAGCTCGGGCGCGATCCTGTCCACCGCGAGCATTATGATGTCGTGACGGCCCGGGCCGTCGGCGATCTTCGTGTGCTTGCGGAGTACGCCCTCCCTATGCTGCGCCTTGGCGGTATCGGGGTTTTTCCCAAAGGTTCGAAGGCAGCCCAGGAGATCGAGGCGGCGGCCCGCGCATTGAGCGTGTTAGGAGGCGTCGTCGAGTTGCGCTCCGCAGGCGCCTCCCAGTCCGCTTCTCTCGTCATCCTGCGCAAGACCATCGCGACTCCCCAAGAGTATCCTCGCCGGACTGGAACGCCCGAACGTCGTCCGCTCCGTTGAAGATCGGCCGACGAAGTAGATCATTGTCGGTCATCATGCCTCATATGCGCGCACACTTGGACATGTGAGAATGTATGACCAGTGAAACATTCATATGTTCTAGAGCCCGTGGTCGTCACACGCCATCGGGGGCTGCGTGCCATCTATCTGTCGATCGGTCGTTGGTGGCGGGCTGGCTCGAATAGATTTAAGTGAAAAATGTTGCATACAGAATGTACCCTGCTGCGGGCTTGCTTGGGCGTGCCTGAAGGAATTCATTGCGGCCTGGGGAACTGGTGCTCGGTACGGCGCTGCGATCGCATCTATCATCGGGAACGGGAGCGCGTACTCACACGGGTCACGTTTTCGCGATTGTCAACCAGAAGGGCGGGGTCGGCAAGTCTACGACCGCGATCAACCTTGGTGCCTCTCTTGCTAACTTGGGCAAGCGAGTGTTGCTGATCGACATGGATCCCCAAGGGAATACGACGAGCGGTGTCGGTGTTGACAAAGGCAAGCTTACTGTTACGACGTACGACGTGATAACCGCCGCATCACCCGCGGAACGTGCCGTGCTCCATACCGCGACCGATGGGCTCGATGTCATGCCGTCCGATGTCCGCTTAGCCGGCGCAGAGGTGGAGCTCGTTTCGCAAATAGCCCGCGAGACGAAGTTGCGTACCGCGATCCGGACAATCGAGCCCAAATACGATTTCCTTTTGATCGACTGTCCTCCATCGCTCGGGCTACTCACGATCAATGGGATGACGGCGGCCGAGAGTTGTCTCATCCCCCTGCAGTGCGAGTTCTATGCGCTCGAGGGGTTGGCCCAGCTGCTGGATACGATAGGGCTCATCCGTCGTCACGTCAACCCGGCGCTCGGCGTGGCCGGAATTGTGCTTACGATGGTGGATCAAAGAACAAAGCTGTCCGAGCAAGTGGCGGCGGATGTGCGCGCGCACTTTCCTAATCTCGTGCTTGAGACTGAAGTTCCGAGGAGCGTCAGGCTGGCTGAGGCGCCGAGCTATGGACAGCCGGTGGCAACGTACGCGCCCGGGTCGCGTGGAGCTGAAGCCTACACCGCCCTCGCCAGGGAGCTGCTTGAACGACTCGGAATGCCGATAGTAGAAGAGGAGCCCCAACCGGACGTTGTTGCGTCGACGACGGATGTGCCCATAGAGGAGCCTCAACCGGACGTTGTTGCGTCGACGACGGATGTGCCCATAATGGAGAATGAACCCTCGTCGGGCGAACTGCCGGTCGGGGCGGCGACGGTGAATCCTACCGATCAACTTCATCACGATGGGAGTGACGTCGGATGATAAGGCGTGGACTTGGCCGCGGCCTCGGGTCATTGATTCCTGGTGTGTCGGAGCAGGAGCAATCGTCTGGGCCTGTCGGTGAGCTCGATGTCACGGCGCTCAAACCCAATCCTTTTCAGCCTCGTCGCGAGATGGGCGGGGCAGAGTTCGATGAACTTGTCGCTTCAGTGCGGCGCCATGGCGTGCTCCAGCCGATCGTAGTTCGTCGGGCGGCGTCCGGATACGAGATCGTGGCCGGGGAGCGCAGATGGAGGGCGGCCCAGGCGGCTGGAATCATGACACTTCCGGCAATTGTTCGCGAGTTGTCGGATCAAGAAATGCTCGAGCTGGCGCTCATAGAGAATCTCAGAAGAGAGGATCTGGATGCCATAGAACGGGCGACGGCATACCGTAGGCTTATCGACGAGTTCGGGATGACACAAGAACAGGTTTCGGAAGCTGTAGGGGGGAGCCGGCCGTCGATAGCGAACTCTTTGCGGCTCCTGGATTTGCCATCAGAGATTCAGTCGGCAATCAGCTCAGGCAGGATTTCTGAAGGGCATGGAAGGGCACTACTAATGATTCAATCTGGCGAAATGCTGGAAGCATGGAGGGTTGTCGAAGAGAAAGGCCTTTCAGTCAGGGAAACAGAGGAAATGGTGAGGTCGATGAATCGCAAAGTTTCACGTGAAACATTGCGACGCCGACCCAGAAAAGTCAACCCTCAGTTCATCGACCTAGCGGCACAATTGGGATCGAAGTACTCGACCAATGTCTCGATAGTCCCAATCGGAAAAAAGGGCACCATTCAATTTTCATACTATTCCGAGGCTGATCTCGAACGCCTGATCGATCTCCTTATGGCCTGATGGCTCTAGCTAGATCGTCGTGACGAACTCTGTTTCCTGGGATCTCGTGGCTTCTTGATCTTTGAGCCTCAGCATAGCACTTGCCAATCTCCTTACGCCCTCTGCAATGATGTGCTCAGGTTTATCGGCGAATGACAATCGTAGCCCTGACGGCGGAGGTACGTGCGGAAGGAACAGATCCCCTGGACCGCAAGCAACCCCTTCCTTCATCCCTTCCTCGAATGCATCTGGAGACGAGATCGATTTCGGCAGATTGACCCAGAGGTTAAACCCGGCGTCTGGATGGGTCCATGTGAAATCCTGCGGCATATATGTCTCGAGCGCTCGAAGCATGGCATCCCGCCGCCTTCGATATACTCCCCTTGCCATCTCGAGGTCTCGCTCATACTGTCTGGAAGAGAGATATCTCCACAACGTTCGCTGGACGAGAGTTGATGAGAATCGATCTGCGACTGCCTTTGATTCGGCCAGGCGGCTCATGATACTCCCGTGGGCGACTACCCCGCCGACTCGGAGCCCTGGCACCACGGTTTTTGAGAATCCTTTGACGAAAATCACGTGGCCGCCCGAGTCGAAGGCTTTGATGGACGGAGGGGCTTCACTATCGTAGGTAAACTCACTGCAACTGTCGTCCTCCAGCACAAGAATATTGTGCTGCCTCGCCAGCTCGGCTAGGCGTCGGCGTCGCTCTTCATTCATCGTCGTGCCCGTGGGGTTTTGGGCGGTTGGGATGGTGTAGATCATCCTTGGATGGAATCGTCCGACCAGCATCGCCGCGACGTCGAGCTTCATGCCTCGTGCATCGACGGGAACGCCAATCAGCTTGACTCCGCGCCCATCAAAGATATCGAGGGCGGTGAGAAACGTCGGGCTCTCGACTAGTACATAGTCCCCGGGCCCGACGAATGTTCTGGCGACCAGATCTATCGCCTGTTGCACACCAGACGTGATGAGGATGTCCTCCGGGCGCGCCTCAATCCCGAGTGAGCTGCAATGACCGGCGATCCATGTACGCAAATTGGCATCGCCCTGGGGGCTTCCATACTGCAAGTAGCGAGGATCCTCAACTACCATTGCTCTATGCCAGATTCGCCCGATCGCGCGAACAGGAAAGAGCGTCGAGTCAGGGGTGCCGCTCGCGAGGTAGATCACATCCGGTCTTCTGGCCGATTTGAGCCTGGACTCCATCTCAGAGATGCGTGGCGATCTGAGATATACTGGAAGTGAAGTCTGCCACTCGCCCTCGCCCGGTGATTCGGGCGGCCTGGCTGTCTCTTCGGACAAATCGGAGCCTAAGTGAACTATGGACGGGCTGCCAACGAAGGTACCTCGACCGACGGTAGCGTGGATCAACCCATCCGCGGTTAGCGCGTCATAGGCCTGTACGATCGTGATGAGGCTTACTCCCAATTCCTTAGACATCGCTCTTACGGACGGGAGCCGTGTGCCTTTCGGCAGCCCGCCGGATCGGATGGATCTGGAGATGGACGCATGAATCTGGCGATAGAGTGGTGAGTCGGCGTCACGCTTGAGATCGATTCGCATCCGTGACTCTCCTCGCTGCGCGGGACGAAGCATGTACCTAGGAATATTGACATACTGCGGCCCCGCGCAGTACGAAATATAGCAGTAGTGTGGAGGATGTCAAGGATCTGTACCTAGTAACACATATCATCGGTTGGGGGAACTGAGGTAATGACGCGGGCGGAGGCATGGCAACTGCTTAACGAGCAGACATCATCTCCCAACCTTGTCAAGCACATGGTCGCCGTCGAGGCGGTGATGCGGGCGTATGCTCGAAAGTTCGGTGGGGACGAGGAGGAGTGGGGCCTCGCCGGTCTGCTCCATGACATTGACTATGAGCGGCACCCGTCGCAGGAAGCGGGGCACCCGTTCGTCGGCGTTGACCTGCTCAAGAGTCGCGGGGTGGCGGGGCCGATCATTCGAGCGGTCCTCTCGCACGCCGACTACAGCGGGGTAGCGCGGGAGACCCTGATGGAGAAGGCGCTCTTCGCCGCGGACGAGCTGTCCGGATTTGTCATCGCGGTCGCGCTCGTGCGGCCGTCGCGGGCAGTGACGGGCGTGGACGTCGCTTCGGTGCGGAGGAAGATGAAGGACAAGGCATTTGCCCGCGGGGTGCGGCGCGAGGACATCGTGCGGGGTGCCGAGGAACTAGGCGTTCCGCTCGACGAGCACATCGCATTTGTCATTGAAGCGCTGCGGGAAGTGGCGCCGCAGCTCGGACTCGACGGTCAGGCCGAAGGGGCGGAGGGATGGTGGGGCGTGGCGTTTCGGGGCATGTGGTGGGAAGTATTGAGTCGATGATGGGGGGCGGTGGCATGACGGACGTTGGAACGGTCAAGCTGAAGCGGGGTCTCGCGCAGATGCTCAAGGGCGGCGTCATCATGGACGTGACGACTGCGGAGCAGGCGAAGATCGCCGAGGACGCGGGGGCGTGTGCGGTGATGGCGCTGGAGCGTGTGCCGGCAGACATTCGCAAAGAGGGCGGTGTCGCCCGGATGGCAGATCCGCTGAAGGTCAAAGAGATCATGGACACCGTCACGATCCCTGTGATGGCCAAGGTCCGGATCGGGCATTTCGTCGAGGCACAGGTGCTGGAGGCGCTGGGCGTCGATTTCATCGATGAGAGCGAGGTGCTTACGCCCGCGGACGAGCGCTACCACGTCAACAAGCATCTGTTCAAGGTGCCATTCGTGTGCGGCGCGCGAGACCTGGGCGAAGCGTTGCGGCGGCTCGGCGAAGGGGCGGCGATGATCCGAACCAAGGGCGAAGCCGGCACGGGCAACGTCGTGGAGGCGGTCCGTCATCTGCGGGCTGTGATGGATGGGATCCGGCAGCTTCAGGCGACCCCTGAAGAGGAGCTCATGACCGTGGCGAAGGAGCTGGGGGCGCCGTATGAGCTCGTGATGGAGACGCGGGCGCTCGGGCGGCTGCCGGTGGTGAACTTCTCCGCGGGCGGCATTGCGACGCCAGCGGACGCGGCGCTCATGATGCAGCTTGGCTGCGACGGCAACTTCGTCGGCTCGGGCATCTTCAAGTCGGACAATCCGGCGAAGCGAGCGAAGGCGATCGTCGAGGCCACGACCCACTACAAGGACCCGGATGTGATCGCACGGGTTTCCGAGGGCATCGGCGAGCCGATGAGGGGGCTCGACATCAGGACGATGCCGGAGAGCGAGCTCCTGCAGACTCGAGGGTGGTAAGGTAGGCCGATTCGGAGCGGGCATACGATGAACATCGGGGTGTTGGCGCTTCAGGGAGACGTTATCGAGCACCGGCGGGCTCTCGGGAACCTCGGGGCCGAGGCTCCCGAGGTGCGCACCGTTGCAGAGCTGGCTCGGGTCGATGGGCTGATCATGCCAGGCGGCGAGTCGACGACCATAGGCAAGCTGATGGTCGAGGGCGGCCTCGATCGCGCGATTCGCGAGCGGGTCGAGCAGGGGATGCCGGTGTATGGAACCTGTGCGGGAATGATCCTGCTCGCGCGCACCGCGCGTGGTGGGGAACCCCCCTTGCTCCGCCTCATGGACATCGGCGTGCACCGTAACGCGTACGGTCGGCAGGTGGAGTCGTTCGAGACGGATCTCGACGTCGCCGTGTTGGGGCCGCCGCCGTTCCATGCGGTGTTCATCCGAGCTCCCGTGATCGAGAGGGTGGGCGCGAGCGTCACCGTTCTCGCGTCGCTCGGCGGCCGGCCCGTGCTCGCCCGCCAGGGCGTCCTCCTGGTCTCGTCGTTTCATCCCGAGCTCGGTGGAGATGCCCGTGTGCACCGGTATTTCCTCGACATGGTCCGGGGACCCATGTAGCGCTCCTGAGTTCTCGTAGGGGTTCCGCGGGATTCGACGGCGTGCACACGACTGCGGGCGTGCACCCAGGCACGGAGCCCGGCGAGGAGTTCCAATCGGGGCGCAAGAATAATCCGACCGTAGGCCGTGCCGAGAGCGGCACGGCACTTTGCACCGGAAGGCTCGATCCGTGGCTCACTCGCTGGTTCTTGCCGCCGTCGGTGATGCGCTGGTCACCCAGCGCATCAGCGAGCCGCGCGATTCCGCATTTCACGCGCTCGTGACACTGCTCCATTCCGCAGACGTCCGGTTCATGAATCTGGAAGGCACCCTGCACGGGTATCTCGGCAGCCCGCAAGCCGCCAGCGGCGGGACCTATGTCTCAGGGTCACCGGGAATCATCGACGACCTCAAGGCGATGGGGTTCAATCTCTACGCCGCCGCCAACAACCACATGGCGGATTGGGGCGAGGACGGCCTGCTCGGCACCATGGACGTGCTCGACCGCGCCGACGTCGTCTACGCCGGCATCGGCCGCCACCTCGCGGCGGCGCGGTCCCCGGGGTACCTCGACATTGGGCCGGGGCGCGTCGCGTTGATCGCGCTCACCAGCTCGTTTCCGCCGCACGCGCTCGCCGGCGCCCAGCGACCCGACTGCCAGGGCCGGCCCGGGGTGAACCCCCTTCGGTATGATACGGTGGTCACCGTGGGGCGGGAGACGTTGGCTCGGTTGTCGGCGATCCATGAACGGCTGCACCTGGGCGCCGCCAGGGCCCACTCGGTCCAGCTCGGCTTCCAGCGCCCGGACGCTGACGGGACGACCACGCTCTTCGATCGCACGTTTCGGGTCGGAGCGCCGGAGGGCGTGCACACCAGCCCGCATGCCGGCGATCTGGACGGGAACCTCCAGTGGGTCCGGGACGCTCGCCGTCAGGCGGACTGGGTGCTCGTCAGCGTGCACGCCCACGAGATGGCGGGCGGCGATGTCGAGGGACCGGCTGAGTTCGTCACCACGTTCTGCCGGGCGGCCATGGACGCGGGGGCGGACGCCGTGCTCGGTCACGGGCCGCATCTGCTGCGGGGCATCGAGATTTATAAAGGAAAGCCGATCTTCTACAGTCTCGGCAATTTCATCTTCCAGAACGAAACGCTGGAGCGCCAGCCGGCGGACTTCTACGAGCGGCTTGGATTGCCGCCGACGGCGACACCGGCCGATTTGTTCGACGCGCGTGGCTCGCGAGGCGGGTTTGCCTCCGATCCTCGGTACTGGGAGTCGATCGTGCCGGTATGCCGGTTCAGCGGCGGCACGCTGGAGGCCCTGAGCCTGCATCCGGTCACTCTGGGATACGGACAGCCGCGGTCGCGGCGGGGGACACCCGTGCTCGCCTGCTCCGATGCCGGCCGCGCGATCATCGAACGGCTGGCGAGGATGTCCCCGCAGTGTACGATCACCTGGGATCCCCAGGGATACGCTCAGGTTCGGTGGTAGACCGGGGCTCAGTCCCACTCTCGGGAAGTTCCCTGCCGGCGGCGCCGTCCACGTTGCGACTCGAGCGCTCGGGGCGGATTGGGCCGGGGGCCTGCGTCGAGGGACCCGTGTGAGTATTCTTGCGGTCAGCGACGAGGTTGACGAGCGTCTGCTGGGGGATGTGCCGCCGGACAGTTTGGCCGGGATCCGGCTAATCCTGTCCTGCGGAGATCTCCCGGCGGACTACCTCGAAGCGCTCGCGGATCGGTATCGCGTGCCGTTGCTGCACGTCCGCGGCAACCACGATGCGCGGCATGGGGGGGCTCCGCTGCCCGGGGAGAACGTCGACGGCCGGCTCGTCAAGATCGCGGGGTTGCGCGTGCTCGGTTTCGAGGGATCCATCTGGTACAACGGTGAGGGAGTGCAGTACACAGAGCGGCAGATGTGGTGGCGTGTGTTCCGCCTTCGTCCTGCCGTACGGTGGGCCGGCGGCGTGGATATCGTCATGACACATGCAGCGCCCTACGGCATCCACGACGGGCAGGACCGGGCGCACATCGGGTTTCGCGTTTTTGACAGCGCGCTGTCGTGGTTCCGGCCGCGGTACTTCGTGCACGGCCACAACCATCTCTCGTACGTCGCCAAGGGATCACGCGTTACCGTTGTTGACGGCACCCAGGTCGTGAATGCGTTCCGGTCGGTCGTGCTTCCGATCGAGCCCGTTCGCCGATGACGTCACCGCGGCGGTTCAAGGAGTTCGAGGAAGTCCAGCGGGCGCTCGGTGCGCTCACGGCGCGCCCACTCGGGGTCATCCCGGTCCCGCTGGACGAGATCGTGGGTAGCGTCGGGCGAGCGCGCTACTTTCCCCAGGGTCTCCGCGAGGGGAGCGGCCTGACACCGTCGCGGGTGAAGCGCCTGGTCGCGGCGGTTAACCGCGGTGAGGTTCTGCCGCCGGTGCTTCTCTACCGGATCGGGCACGAGTACTTTGTCGCGGACGGCCACCACCGCGTGGCTGCGGCCAAGCTGTTGGGCGCGCGCGACATCGATGCCGAGGTTGTCGTGTACCTGCCGGAGGCACGGCGGCCCGAGGATGTCGTAGCCCGGGAGCGCGTGCTGTTCGAGCAACGCACCGGCATCACGACGATCGTGCTCCACGAGGTTGGTCAATACCCCAAGCTCCAGCGGTGGATCGAGGACGTCGCGAAGCAGCGAGGTCGGGGATCCATGCGCGGGGCGGCACGCGAGTGGTATACGCGCGTGTACCTTCCGTTGATTCAGGACGCCTCGTTCAAGCGCCTGCGGCGGTTCTTTCCCGGGCGATCCGCCGGCGACGTCTTTGTGTATCTTGCGGACCACAAGTGGATCATGAGCAAGGCGGCAGGGAGGGACATCGGGGTGCCGGCTGCGCTCGAGAGTTTCCGGCGCAGCCTGGACGAGCACTCGGAGCCCCACGGGTTTGCGCGGTGGCTGGAGGATCTCTTGCTTCTGGTACGGCGCGCCCGAAAGCCAGGTCGATGAGGGCGGGGGTACGTGTCCTCGTCCGCGGCTATGGCGCTGCGCTCAGCGCGGCGATCTGTGATTCCGCCTCCGCGTTCGCGCGGTCCAAACCCGCCGGGGTGTCGCCGCGAACGGTCACAGGCGTGCCGATGCGTACGACGACACGCCGGGGCCGTGGAACGACCCGGCCGAGCGGGAGGGCATCGTTGGTGCCGACGATCGCGACCGGGACGATCGGTACGCTGGCACGAGCGGCGAGGAGCGCCGCACCCCGCTGAAACGGCCTGAGGCGGCCGTCGCCACTGATCCCTCCCTCGGGGAAGACGATCAGCAGGTGCCCGTCTCGGAGCGCAGCAAGCGAGCGCTTGAGCGCTCCCGTATCCACCATCCCTCGACGGATCGGGATGGCCAGTGGTCCGTACGCGCGCATCACTAATCGTACGCCGGGCATGTGCCACAACTCTGCCATCGCCAGGACCGCGGGTTTGCGCGGCATGACAAGCGGAAGAATGATGGGGTCGAGCCAGCTCACGTGGTTCGCCACGACTACGGCTGGGCCGCTGGGAATGCGGTCCGTTCCCACGGTGGAGAGACGGAACATCCTCCAGGCGAGCATGCGCACGGTGGAGCGGATGGCGCGAAACGCGAGACTGTCCAGGTGAGTTCCTCCGGTGCCGATCCGGAGAATACGCTTCCGCACGAGAGACCTCCTACCCGCTCCGTCTCGGATAGTCCTGCGCCGGGGTTGGGGATCCCTCGGGACTACCGGTTGACGCGCCGCGCGAATACAATAGTGGGTGTTGTGCAGGAGCTACGGAGGTGATGGGGTGGCAGGGATGCACGTGCTGGCACGGACCGCGGCAGGAGCGAGGCGGTGGGGGTGCGTCGGGATCGTCGTGGTGCTCGCGGCGGTGATCCCCGGGGCGCCTGTTCTCGGGGCGGCGACGCACTCGGTGGACGTCACGATCCTGGCCGGCAAGAATGCGGGAGACGGGGGCTTCGACTTCAACGGGTACCAGCGTGGGGCGATGTCGGTGACGGTGCCCACTGGCTGGCAGGTCGTGATACACTTCCGGAACGTGAATGCGCTCGCCCACAGTCTCGTTGTGGTGCCGGTGAGCGCGGCCCAGCAGGCGGTGCCGCCCGCGACACCGGCGTTTCCTGGCGCGGTGACCAAGGATCTTGCGGTCGGGCTTGCCCAGGGGATGAAACAGACGCTCACCTTCATGGCGAGCAAGTCGGGAACCTATGCGTTTGTCTGTGGCGTGCCAGGACACGCGGTCGCCGGGATGTGGGACAAGTTCGTCGTGTCCGACGGGGCCAAGGCGCCGAGCGTGACGCCGGCCGGCGCCGCGGCGATCGCGGTGAAGTAGGCACGCCATGCGTCGAGGATCGGCGGTCCCGCAGGGAAGGACGATTGACAGCAGGGTCACGGGCTCTTAAGATGGGTGGGCCCGACCGACCCGTCGGTCTAAACTCACGGTCGTGCGGGCCTCGATCGAGGACAGCACGGTGACGAGAACTCCCACGGTTCGATCGACGGCCGATACCCCGACCCGGGATCGTCTCCTCGGGGCCGCGATGGACGTGTTCGCCGCGAAGGGGTATCACGCCGCCGGTGTCGACGACATCGTGGCCGCGTCCAGGACGTCGAAGGGTGCCTTCTACCACTACTTCGCGAGCAAACAAGAGATCTTCGTGACGCTCGTGGACACGCTCGGCGAGTTGGTCGAAACAGCCGTTGAGGGCGCGATCGCGGAGGAGCGCGGCGCCCTGGCCAAGGTGGAGGCCGCCCTGCGGGTCGTACTGGAGACGGCCGACAGCCACCGTGGCCTCGTGAAGATCCTGCTGGTCGAGGCCGTAGGGCTCGGGCCCGGGTTCGAGGAGAAGCGTCTCGAGATTCATCGTCGCTTCGCCGCGGTCATCCGGCGCCATCTCGATCGCGCCGTCGGCGAGGGATCGATCCCGCAGCAGGATACCGCGCTCGCCGCCCAGGCATGGGTCGGCGCGCTGAACGAAGTGATCACGCAATGGCTGTCGGGAGACGGGAGCCGGCTCCTGGATCGGCTGCCCGCGGCGCGGGCGTTCCTGCTGCGCAGCATAGGTGCGGCTGTGGACCACGACGCACCCGGCGGCCGGCGGGTCCCGGGATCCCGGGAGTGATCACACCCGGATGAACACCCGCTTCCGGTACAGCACGAGGAGAACGAGCCACCACAGCGTCACTACGGATGCCGTGTAGATCCACCCCGCGGCGACCGGCCCGACGGTGCCGCCGAGCGGGTCGAGTACCACTGTGTGCAGCGACAACGTGGTCCCCCGCGAGAACGGGTTGGGCCAAGTTTGCATGGCGCTGACCGCAAGCAACGCGGAAGCGACATAGCCGGCGATCGCGTTACAGCCCAGCACCGCCAGCGGAACGCCCAGCCACCGCACGCGCGCAACGTCGAACAGCAGATGGCAAGCCGCCAGCAGCACCAAGCCGGTCCCGCCCGCGAGCAGCGCATACGTTGGAGTCCAGAGATCCTTGCTCAGCGGCAGGGTTCGGCTCCACAATTCACCGGCAAGCACGAGCGCCACGCCCGACGCGGCGAGCGCGCCGGTCTTCGCGGTCTCGTGCATGCGCCCCGCACGAAGTAGATCGCCCGCGGCGGTTCCGAGCAGGGCCAGGGCCGACGCCGGCGCGGCGCTCAGCACACCGGCGAGCGCAAAGCGAGCCAGGTGCGCGTCGTTCAGGTACTGGATGATGTTGTGGTGCTCCAGGAAGACACCCGGTGCTAGGCCGGGCGCCGGCACGAGGGAGAGGAGGGTAGCATACGAGGCCAGCAAGGCTGCCGCCGCCGCGAGCCTGACCCACACTGCCGTCCGGCTGAATGAAGCCGCGACGAGGTACGTGAGCCCCAAGAGCTGGAGCACATCCATCCCGACAGTAAGCGCTCGGGATTCCACCGAGTCGATGAGGATCCCGAGCGCGACGAGCGTACCGGTCCGCCGCAGCACCCGCAAGGCGAATGCACGAGTCCCGAGACTCCGACTGGCGGCCACGGGGATCGTGACCCCGACGATGAACACGAACCAGGGGAGGATCATGTCGGTGAACGTCACGCCGCGGCCCCACGGCGCGTGCATGAGTTGCCTCGGCGTGGCCGCATTCCAGATCATGTTGTTGACCAGGAGCATACCGGCCACCACGAAGCCCCGGAGGACGTCGAGCGAGAGGAGCCGCGGCGCAGAGCGGGGACGGTCCGGCTGGACGGTCTCCACGGGCTCCGGGATCACATGCCCCTGTCGGGGCAGGATGCCGCGCCCGGGCGACGGAATGTCGGCGATGGCGTGTGAGGTCATGGTCCCGCGACCAGATCCCTTGTTGCTCTCGTGAGCTGCGCAAGGCACCGCGCCGCGATGTTTGTGGGTCGCTTCGCGGCGGGCGTCTGTAGTGTAACATAAGGACCTTCCTGCTTTTGCCCACCCTTCACGCAGCCTTCAAAGAGCGATCACCGTCATTTTACGTCGCTGCGTTACCGTGAAGTCGCAACGATTGCTTCGGGAGGTGCTGGTTCGTGAATAGTGAGGTGGTCGTCCTCTTCATCGACAGATTGGAGCGCACGCCTGCGGCCGAGCGCATCGAGCCCGCCCTGGCGGGCACCCGGGGCGTCCAGAGCGTCTCGATGAACTTCGCGACCGACAAGGTGCGGGTCACCTACGACCCCGAGTTGGCGGACCTCCGCCGGCTGGTCGAGGCCGTGCGCTCGACTGGGTGCGACGTGCGCGCACTGCATGCCATCATCGACGTGGAGCACATCGAGTGCCCGTCGTGCGCGGCCCGGATCGAGCAGGCGCTGCGCGCCGTTGGCGGCGTCCTCCATGCGAGCGTGGATCTCCCGACGCGCCGGGCCATCGTCTCGTATCTGCCCGGCTACTTGACGATGCGGGACCTTGGCCAGGTGATTCGCGAGGCCGGGTATCAGCCCACCAGAGAATTGACCACCGCGAGCCTCGAGCCCACGCACCTGGGGAGGGTGGGCGTCCGTGCGCACTAGACTTCCCGGCGCGAGAGGCTCTTCGATGGCCCTGCGCGCCGAGAGCCTCTTCTCGAAGCCCAGGGTCGTGAACCTCGGAGTCGGGTGGAGGGCGCAGTCAGGAGGAGCCGGGCGCGGGCCGGGCGTCCCTCCGTAACAGGGCAAAGTCTCCACTGATCGCAATTCAAGCCGCTC
Source organism: bacterium (assembly GCA_035622635.1). GTDB lineage: Bacteria > Sysuimicrobiota > Sysuimicrobiia > Sysuimicrobiales > Segetimicrobiaceae > JAJPIA01. The sequence continues at coordinate 28,635 of DASPUZ010000227.1, forward strand.
TGGTCGGGTCATTCATGGCGTGCCCCCGCCTACGCCACCGGGCGCCATCCGGCCGTGTCGGGAGAGGCATCACGGTCAGGCAGGAGGCGGTCCCTTCGCGCCGGAAGTCATGCTGGGCATGTGGGACGCGCGATTCGTCACGTACCTTTTGGTATCAGCCGCACTCATCGTCGCCCCGGGACCGGACATGGCGCTGGTCACGAGAAACGCGTTGCGCGGAGGCCGGCGGGCTGCGTCGCAGACCGCTTTCGGGGTGGCGATCGGTCTGGTGCTCTGGGGAATCGCCTCCGTGGCCGGCGTAGCCGCGCTACTGGGAACCTCGGCCGCGGCGTTCGCGGTGGTGAAGCTGGCCGGAGCCGCCTATCTGACGATCCTCGGGGTCCGGAGTCTGATGGGGACGACCGTCGGCCCGCGCCTCACGCGGCACCTCGTGCCTGCGTTGGGTGCACCTGCCGCGTCCTCGATGCCGGATCGCGCGTTCTGGCAGGGACTCTTCAACAACTTGCTCAACCCCAAGGCCGCCGTCATCTTCCTCAGCATCGTTCCGCAATTCGTGCGTGCGGGCGATTCACCTGAGCGGCTGCTGGCCATGGTCGCCGTGTTCGCTTTCCTCACGCTCGGATGGCTCCATGTCTATGGCGCGGCGGTTGCCCAGGCCGGCCGGTACTTTGGCCCACGCGTCCAGCGGGTGCTCGGCACGCTCGCCGGAGCGGTTATGATCGGGTTGGGCGTGCGCCTGGCGTTCGAGCGGCGTTAGTGGCGCGTTCAGGGGCGGCCAGGAGAGTCTTCATCGCTACGGCGGACGCATAGACCATGTCCATCACGTCGCCCGAAGAATTGGAGCGGCTCCGCGTCATCGGACGGATCGTTCGCGCCTCGCTGAACGCGATGGCGGCGTCGGTTGGTCCCGGTATGACGGCAGGGGAGCTCGATCGCATCGGTGCCCGGGTCCTGGCGGAGTGTGGCGCCGCGCCCGCGCCACCCAAGGTCTACGGCTTCCCGGGCGCCGTGTGCATCAGTGTCAACGACGAGGCCGTCCACGGGATCCCCGGGAGCCGTGTCCTCCAGCCAGGGGACCTGGTCGAGCTAGACCTGGTCGCCGAGAAGAGCGGCTTGCTCGCCGATGCGGCGGTGACTATCGGGGTCGCACCGATCAGCGGCTCTGCGGAAGCGATCATGCGGTGCGCGGAACAGGCGTTCCAGGAGGCGGCCCGGGTTGCCCGTGCGGGCGCGCGGCTCAGCGAGATCGGACGTGCGGTGAGCCGAGAAGTCACGCGCCGTGGATTTCACGTGATACCGGAACTCGGAGGACACGGCATTGGCCGCACGATCCACGAAGCGCCGAGCGTGTCGAACTATCCGGACCCGACCTGTCGCACGTTGCTCGCCGGCGGGCTCGTCATCACCATCGAGCCCATCGTCTCGGCGCGGTCCGGACGGGGGCTACTCGATCCGAACGGATGCACCATCCGCACCGCGGACGGCAGCCTGTCCACGCATTATGAGCACACGCTCGTGATCACAGAAGACGAGCCGATTGTGATCACCGCCTGAAGGGGGAGTAAAGCCGATGCGGGGGGCTGTCACTGCGCTGCAGATGCTCATTCGATTGGTCTGGGTGGTTCAGGTGGTGCTCGGGATGCTTTTGTGGGCAGGCCGCGCGCTGCGGTTCCTACCGGTGCACATGCTCGTCGGTGTGGTGTTCGTGCTCTTGTTGTGGATGCTCAGCGCCCTCGTCATGGCAGGCAGGGTGCGTACAGGGTTGACTCCGCTGACGGTGCTGTGGGGCGCCCTTACGTTGGCCCTCGGCCTCACGCAGACGCGGCTCATGATCGGCGGCGCCCATTGGGTGGTCCAGGTGCTGCACCTGCTCGTGGGTATCGGGGGGATCGTCCTGGCGGAACGCTTGGCAGCCAAGGTGAAGCGCGGGTGGGCCTAGTCGTGAACCTCCCGCCCTGCGACGGCGAGCCGTGCACACGGGGTTGACGTAACTCGCATATCCGGGTTGTTCGCGCCGAGACGGTTCGTCCGGTCGGCTACGGGCGCCCGGTCTTCACGACAGCTCGGCCCCGGGCGGACGTACGCCCACTTCGTCGAGGTGGCGCAGCAGATCGGCGGGATCGTCGTACACCCGGTACGCGCCCGCGCGCTCGAGTTCCTCACGTCCATAGCCGCCCGATAGGAGCCCCACGCCCAGCGCTCGGGCACGGCGCGCCGCGAGCATGTCCCAGACGCTGTCGCCCACGACCAGGCAGTTCTCGATCGGCACGCGAAGCCGGTCTGCCGCGAACAGGAACAGGTCCGGGTCCGGCTTTGCCCGCGGCACGTCGTCGCGCGTCACGACGGGCACGCCGTGTGCCACCCCCAGCAGGTCGATCGCCGTCCGCGCCGTCGCCCGTCGCCCGCTCGTGGCAATCGACCATGGGATGCTCTGGCGCGTCAGGGTTCCCAGGAGCTCGGTCGCGCCCGGAAGCGCGCGCACGCGGTCGGCCGAGGCAGCGTAGGCTCGCGCGTGATTGTCCTGGATGCTCCGGATTTGCTCTGCGGTGAGTTGATGTCCCAGCTCACGCGCAAGCGCGTTGACGAACAACCCGCCGCTCATGCCGATCCGGCGGTGAATGCGCCACACGGAGAGTTCGATGCCAGCTCCGTTGAGGGCTGCGTACCAAGCCATTACATGATAGTACACGCTGTCCACGAGCGTGCCATCGAGATCGAAGAGAAACGCGAGCCGCGCGCGGTTGCGTCGCGTCTTCGCGGCATCAGTTCTTTGTCGTTCCATGACACATCCTCCGCGCACCGCCTGTCC
>DASPUZ010000228.1:0-32823 GCA_035622635.1 bacterium
TCGTGGAGGCGTTCTTGGAGATGGTCAGCGAGGATCTCTCGGTGGATCAAGCGTCCCCTTCGGCCGTCCCGCGGTAGATCGTCCCCCTCCCGGCAACGATGGCGACCAGATGCGTCCAGATTCGGTACGTCCCTGTTGCAGAAACAGTGTCCGTCGAAGTACTCTCATATGTAGCGTATAAGGGCAGCAAGGCCAAGTCCGCCGCTGGCGTACGAAGGGTGTGCGTCATTCGTTGTGGGTGCGGAGGTGGGCTCATGGAGATCGACCTGGAGCGGGTCCAGCGGGCGCTCGCCCACTTTGGGTCTGCGATGGAGGAAGCCCAACATATCGTGCGGTGCGGCTCCTCAGGCACGGTTCGTATCCACACGGACGACCGGGTGATCGAGTTGCCGCTCACCTGGGCGGCGGCCGGACTCGCGGTGTTCGCCTTCGCTACCGTGTTGACCTCGTTGCCTTTGCGCCGCGAACGGGAGCGGGAAGAGGAACCGCTCGGAATCGGATAGGGTGGCCGGCTCGACTCCTCGTTTGTCGTAGCCGATCGACTCGCAGGGGGGAGTCCATGACATTTCAGGACCTTATCCTGGGCCTGGAGCGATACTGGGCCGCCCGGGGATGTGTGATCGCGCAGCCGTATGATCTCGAAGTAGGTGCGGGCACCATGCATCCCACCACGTTCTTGCGGGCGCTCGGACCGGAGCCGTGGAACGTGGCATATGTGCAGCCGAGCCGGCGGCCGGCCGATGGACGCTACGGCCAGAATCCGAACCGTCTCTACCAACACCACCAGTACCAAGTGATCCTCAAGCCCTCTCCAGACGACATCCAGGACGTTTACCTCCGGAGCCTCGGGGCGCTCGGGATCCACCTGCGCGACCACGACCTCCGCTTCCTCGAGGACGACTGGGCAGATCAGACGCTCGGTGCATCGGGCGTCGGCTGGCAGGTGTTTCTCGACGGCCAGGAGATCAGCCAGTTTACGTACTTCCAGCAGGCCGGAGGTATCGAGCTGCCGTCGATCCCGGTGGAGCTGACGTACGGCCTGGAGCGAATCGCGCAGTTCGTCCAGCGTAAGGACAACATCTTCGACCTCGAATGGGCTCCAGGGATCACGTACGGAGAGATTCGGCGTGAGGACGAGTTTGAACACTCGACGTACGCGTTCGAGAAGGCGGACGTCCGGATGCTGCGCGACACATTTGCCGCCAATGAGACCGAGGCCGGCCGGCTCCTCGACGCCGGTCTGGTCGTCCCGGCGTACGAGCATGTGCTCCGATGCTCCCACACCTTCAACCTGCTCGATGCGCGTGGGGCTGTGGGCGTGGCGGAGCGCGCGAGCCTCATGGCGAGATGCCGTACGCTGGCACGGCGCTGCGCGGACCTCTACCTGAAGCGTCGCGAAGAACTGGGCTGGCCCCTCCTCAGGACCCGGCACGATGCCGCGTAAGCCTTCGACGCGGTCCGGGGAACGCTCACGCGCGGGCGCACGGACCGGCGCCCCCGTTCGCCTCGTCTTCGAGATCGGCACCGAGGAGCTGCCGCCCCAGGCGGCATGGGACGGGGCGCGGCAGCTCGCGGACGGCGCGCGGAAAGTACTCGAGGCCGCACGCATCGGCGCGGGGGACGTGCGGGCCGTCTCGACGCCCCGCCGGCTCACGCTGATTGTCGAGGACATCGCTCTCCGCCAATCCGATCTCATCCGAGAGGTGCGCGGGCCCGCGGCGAGGGTCGCGTTTGGCGCCGACGGCCGCCCCACGCCCGCCGCCGAAGGGTTCGCGAAGGCACAGGGCGTGCCGGTGAGTGCGCTCGAGCGTCGTGCGACTCCCCAGGGAGAATATGTCTACGCGGTGCGGCGCGAGCCCGGTGAGCGGACGCGAGCGGTGCTGGAGACGCTGCTGCCGCAGCTCGCCGGCGAGTTGTCATTCCCGAAGTCGATGCGGTGGGGAACGGGAACCGTCCGTTTCAGCCGGCCTGTTCGCTGGCTTGTTGCGCTCCTAGGCGGCCAGGGGGTCGCCTGCGAGTTCGCGGGGGTGAGAGCGTCGCGGAAGACCTACGGTCACCGCATTCTCCACCCGGCGCCGGTAAGCATCTCCTCCGCGAGCGCCTACGAGACCACGCTGCGGCAGAGTTTCGTAGTGGTCGATCCCGAGGAGCGCCGGCGGCAGATCATAGATGCGGCAGTCCGAGCCGCCGGCGAGATCGACGGACGACCCATCTTGGATCCGGACCTGCTGGATGAGACCGTGCAGCTCGTGGAATGGCCGGAGGCGTTTGTCGGCCACTTCGCCGAGGAATTTCTCGCGCTCCCCCGTGAAGTGTTGGTTACGGTGATGCAGCACCACCAGAAGTACTTCGCCGTCGAGGATGCCGTGGGCCGGCTGCTCCCGGCGTTTGTGGGGGTTCGCAACGGCAATCGGCAGGGGCTCGCCACCGTCCGAGAGGGCAACGAGTGGGTGCTCCGGGCGAGACTTGCAGACGGACGTTTCTTCTTCGACGAGGATCGCAAGCGCCGCCTCGAGGACCGGGTGGCGGGTCTCGCGGACCTCGTCTTTCTCGACCGGCTCGGTACGATGGCGGACAAGACGGCGCGTCTGGAACGCCTTGCGGGGTCCCTCGTCCGTTTGCTCCGGCTCTCAGGATCGGACGAGGAGCTGCTGGTGCGGGCGGCTCACCTCAGCAAGGCGGACCTCGTCACCCAGATGGTGCGTGAGCTGCCGGAGCTCCAGGGCGTCATCGGGGCCATCTACGCGAGGGCGGACGGCGAGGCGGCCGCCGTGGCCGACGCGATTCGCGAGCAGTACCTGCCGCGCGGCACTGCCTTTCCGGAATCCTCGATCGGCGCGTACCTGGCGATCATCGACAAGGTCGACACGCTGCTGAGCGCGCTTGCGGCCGGCATCACGCCGAGCGGCTCACAGGACCCCTATGGCCTCAGACGCGCGGCGTCAGGGATCGTCGCGGTGCTCCTCCGTCGCGAGATCCGGGTGAGCCTGGACGCGCTGGCGCGCGAGACCGGCGTTCTCCCCGCGGGGGCGGACGGCGAGCGCGTGCTCGAAGAATGGCGCGGCGCGCTGCGGCAGCGCGTGCGCGCGGTGCTCATCGATGAAGGAATCAGCTACGACATCGTGGATGCCGCGCTCGCGGCCGGTGCCGATGATCTCGTTGACGCTGCATCCCGCGCGCGGGCCCTGTGGGAGTTCCGCCAGACGGCTGCGTTCGCCAGCGTATACACCGCGTTCGATCGGGCGTCCAGGATCTTGCCGGATGGTGCGCACGGGGAGATCCGCGAAGAATTGATCGTCGCGCCCGCTGAGCGGACGCTCCTGGGAAGCCTGCGCGCGGTCGAGGAGGATGCGCGCGCATGGACGCGGCTCGCCGATCCAACCACGCACGGCGCCGCGCCCGGAGCAGAAGAGCTCGTCCGGCGATATCGTGCGGCCCTCGAGAAGCTCGCGACCCTGGCCGGTCCCGTGGACCGGTTCTTCGAGGAAGTGCTCGTGATGGATCCCGACGAGACGATCCGCCGGAACCGGTTCGCGCTGCTCGCGGGCGTGGTGGGGCTGATCCGGCCGATCGCCGACCTGTCGCGGGTCGTCGTCGGGGAAGGAAAGGCGGCAGCGTCTTCGTAAAGACGAGGAAGGGCATGGTGGCCGGTTCGCTGACGAACTGTAATTTCAGATCCTAACAAGGTGAGGTGACCCGAAGATGGTGGTACGTATTCGCACGAAGGCCCCGGCGCGCCGGGCGCCCACGTCGAGGCGTCGAGGCGCCGCCGTTCCGGCGGCGCGGAGCGCCCGCAACCGCATCTGGTTGTTCGAGGAAGGCAACGCGTCTATGCGCGACTTGCTGGGCGGCAAGGGTGCGGGGCTCGCGGAGATGAGCCGCGTCGGCCTGCCGGTGCCGCCGGGGTTCACAATCACGACCGCGGTGTGCAACGAGTACAATGCCCGAGGCCGGCAGTTCCCGCCCGGGTTGATGGACGAGGTCCGCCGCGCGATCGCGACTGTCGAGCGCAAGATGGGCAAGAGGTTTGGCGATCCGGCGAACCCACTGCTGGTTTCCGTGCGGTCCGGGGCCAAGTTCTCGATGCCCGGGATGATGGACACGGTGTTGAACCTTGGACTGAACGAGGACACGCTCCGCGGTCTCGCCGAGCTGACCGGGGACGACCGGTTCGCGCAGGACGCGTACAGGCGCTTTGTGCAGATGTTCGGGAAGATCGTGCTCGATATCCCCGGAGAGCGGTTCGAGGAGATCATCGAAGCGCGGAAGCAACGCACCGGGGCCCACGTGGACATCGATCTCAGCGCGGACGATCTCGCGGAGATCGCCCGCGAGTTCAAGGACCTGATCAAGCATGAGAAGCACGTCGAGTTCCCGACGGACCCCTGGACGCAACTCGAGATGGCGATCCGCGCCGTGTTCGACTCGTGGATGGGAAAGCGCGCGGTCGACTACCGGAACTTCAACAAGATCCCGCATGACCTGGGCACCGCCGTGAACGTGCAGGCGATGGTGTTCGGGAACATGGGCCGCGAGAGCGCGACCGGCGTCGCGTTCACGCGTAACCCCGCGACCGGCGAGAAGATGCTCTACGGCGAGTATCTGCCGAACGCGCAGGGCGAGGACGTCGTCGCCGGCATCCGGACGCCGCATCCGATCTCGCAGCTGCGGACCGAGATGCCCCGCGTGTACGCGCAGTTCCAGCAGGTCGCGAAGATGCTCGAGCGCCACTACAAGGACGTGCAGGATCTGGAGTTCACGGTCGAGCGCGGCAAGCTCTGGATGCTGCAGACCCGAAGCGGCAAGCGCACGGCGCAGGCCGCGGTCAAGGTCGCGGTCGACATGGTCCGCGAGAAGCTCATCACCAAGGAGGAGGCACTGCTGCGCGTCGAGCCCGACCAGATCTACCAGCTGCTGCTTCCGCGCTTTGATCCAGACGACAAGGCCGCGGCGGAGCGCGAGGGCAAGCTGCTCGCGCGCGGCCTCAACGCGTCTCCAGGCGCCGCGACCGGGGTCGCCGTATTCGATCCGGACAACGCCGTCGAGGTCAGCCAGCAGGGCACGCCGGTCATCCTGGTGCGGCCCGAGACCAATCCGGACGACGTGCACGGGATGCTGGTCGCTCGGGGCATCCTGACCGCGCGGGGCGGCGCCACCAGCCACGCGGCCGTCGTGGCGCGCGGGCTCGGCAAACCCTGCGTCGCCGGGGCGGAGGCCATCCGCGTGGATCCGCAGGCCCAGGAGTTCAACGTCAACGGGATGATCGTGCACCGGGGCGAGTCGATCTCGATCGATGGCACGACCGGCGAGGTGTTTGGGCGCGCCATCCGCACGATCGACCCCGACGTCACGCGGGACCGGGACCTGCAGACCCTGCTCGGGTGGGCCGATCAAACCCGGCGGCTCGGCGTGTGGGCGAACGCCGACTACCCGCGGGACGCCGCGCGCGCGCGGTCGTTTGGCGCCGGGGGCATCGGGCTGTGCCGGACCGAGCACATGTTCTTCGAGGAGGACCGGCTGCCGATCGTCCGCCGCATGATCCTGGCCGAAACCGAGGAGGAGCGGCAGCGGGCGCTCGACGAGTTGTTGCCGATCCAGCGCCAGGATTTCATCGGCATCCTCCGCGAGATGCAGGGGCTGACGGTCGTCATCCGGCTGATCGATCCGCCGCTGCACGAGTTTCTGCCGCGCTACGACGAGCTCCTGATCGAGGTCACGGAGCTGCGCGTCCGCGGGGACAATCCGGCGTTGCTCGCGGAAAAGGAACACCTGTTGAACGAGGTCGCCAAGATGCGGGAGCAGAACCCCATGCTCGGGCTCCGCGGGATTCGCCTCGGCATCATATTCCCGGGCATCATCGACATGCAGACGCGCGCCATCCTGGAGGCCGCATGCATGCTGGCGAAGGAAGGCGTGCGGACCCACCCGGAGATCATGATTCCTCTCGTTGGGGACGTGAACGAGCTCAAGATCGTCGAGGAGCGCGTCCGCCCGCTCGCCGACCGGGTCATGGCGGAGCAGGGTGTCCGCGTCAAGTTCAAGTTCGGCACGATGATCGAGATACCGCGCGCCTGCATCGTCGCCAACGAGATCGCGCAGGTGGCGGAGTTCTTCTCGTTCGGCACCAACGATCTGACGCAGCTCGTCTTTGGCTTCAGCCGGGACGACGCAGAGGGGAAGTTCCTGTTCGAGTACGTGGCCAAGAAGATCCTGCCCGAAAACCCGTTCCAGGTGCTGGACGCCAAGGGAGTGGGGGCGCTGGTCAAGCAGGCAGTGCAGCTCGGGCGGGCGGCCCGCCCGGATATCGAGCTTGGGATCTGCGGCGAGCATGGGGGAGACCCGACGAGCGTGGAGTTTTGCCACAACGCCGGCCTCAGCTACGTCAGCTGCTCGCCGTACCGGGTGCCGACGGCTCGCCTGGCGGCGGCGCAGGCGGTGCTCAAGGAAAAGCGGGCGCGCGCCGAGCGTGACCGTTAGCGGAAGAGACGGTGCCTCGTCCCGGACGCGCAGGAAGGTGATCGGGAGCGCGTGACGCCGCGCGAGATTACGGAGGCGTGGGAGGACAGAATGCTGTCGCCGCGGGGCGCGCGGAGCGCGCGCTCCGCGGGCCGCCAGCGGGACGAGCCTCTTGACTTTCTGAGGACTGCCTTTCAGCGAGATCGTGACCGCGTCGTGCATTCGAAGGCGTTTCGCCGGCTGATGCACAAGACACAGGTGTTCGTCGCGCCCGAGGGCGACCACTACCGGACCCGGCTCACGCACACCATCGAGGTCGCCCAGATCGCCCGCACGATCGCGCGCGCCATCCGGATCAACGAGGACCTCACCGAGGCGATCGTGCTCGCTCACGATCTGGGTCATCCGCCGTTCGGCCATGTCGGCGAGGAGGTCCTCGACCGCCTGATGGCTGGCCACGGCGGCTTCCGGCACGACCAGCAGAGCGTGCGGATCGTCGAGGTGCTTGAGCGTCGGCGCACGCGCGACGGCGCGTACGAGGACGGTCTCAACCTCACGTGGGAGGTGCGGGACGGCATCAGCGGCCACTCCAAGGGGAGGAAGGACCTCGAGGTGCTCCCCGGGCTCGATGAGGCGGCGCCCGCGGCGGTGCCGGAGACGGTCGAGGGACAATTGGCGCGCGTGGCCGACCGGGTCGCGTACGTCCACCACGACACGGACGATGCGATCCGCGCCGGGCTGATCTACGAGGAGGACGTTCCTGCCTCGGTCCGGGCGGTGCTCGGGGACACCCGCGGTCAGTGGGTAGATGCAACGGTGCGCGACATCGTGTTGCACTCGCTGGATGCGCCGCGCCTGGGAATGAGCGAGGCCGTCCGCGGCGCGCTCGACGAGCTCAAGGAGTTTCTGTTTACGACCGTGTATCTCGGCCCGGCGGCGAGAGCGGTGGATGCCGCGGTGCGGCGCCTCCTCGAGAGCCTGTTCGAGTACTACGTGGAGCACCCGGAGGAAATCAGCCCTGACGTCCGTCGGCTGCTGGACGATGGCCGCGCCACCGTCCACCGCACCGTGTGCGACTTCCTCGCCGGGATGACCGACCGCTTCGCGATCCGTACGCAGGAGCGATTGTTCGTTCCACGGGCATGGGGCTTTTGAGTCGCGCCGGCCGCTTCACCACGGCGCTCGTGCTGATCGCGGCCGTGGTGCTGGCGCCGTGGGCCTCGAACCTCGGGCGGGCCGGTCCCGGCGGGCCGGGCGCGCGCGCTGCGGGACGGGGGGCGGCGGCGGCCACAGCGGACGTGTACGCGAGCGAGGCCGCGATGGCGATACTCGCGCGGGGCGGCAACGCCGTGGACGCGGCCGTGGCGGCGGCCGCGACTCTGGGCGTCACCAAGCCGTTCTGGTGCGGGATCGGCGGCGGCGGGTTTATGGTGGTCTATCTCGCCGCGAGCCATCGCGTCGTGACGATCGACCACGACGGAGTCGCGCCGCGCGCGGTGACGGCGTCCTACCTGCTCCAGCCGGGTGGTCGTCCCATCCGGTACGCGGACGCGACGACGGGCGGAATCGCGCCGGCGGTTCCCGGGGCCGTGGCGGGTTGGGATGAGGCGCTGCGGCGGTACGGGCGACTGTCGCTTGCCGGCGTGCTCGCGCCGGCGATCCGCGTGGCCACGGACGGGTTCCCGCGCGACGCCGAGTTCGTGGCGATAACCCGCGCGAATGCGGCGCGTTTCCGCCTCTCCGATGCCAGCCGGCGCTTGTTTCTCACGCCGTCGGGCGCCGTGCCCCCCGTGGGATCGGTGTTTCGCAACCCGGACCTCGCGGCCGCCTACCGCCTGATCGCGCGCGACGGCCCCGGGGCGTTCTATCGCGGACCGATCGGCTGGGCGGTCGTGCGGTCGGTGCAGCAGCCGCCGGTGCTTCCCGGAGCCACCCGCACGGTGCTCCCCGGCGTGATGACGCTCGCCGACTTGGCGGACTATCAGGCGCGCCTTCGGCCGCCGGTGGTGAGCACGTATCGCGGCGACACCGTGTACGGGATGGGGCTGCCGAGCGCCGGGGGGATCGCACTGGCCCTCGCACTCAACATGCTCCAAGGCTACGACCTCGGCGCGCTGCCCCGCGCCGACGCCCTGCACTTGGTCATCGAGGTGGCCCGCCGCGTCTACGCGGATCGCCGCGCGTACCTGGGGGATCCCGCGTACACGAGGCCGCCGGTCGCGGGGCTGCTCTCCCCCGCGTACGCGTCCGTGCGCCGGGCGGACATCGGCCGGACGGCGAGCCCGGGAAGCGTCGCGCCCGGGGATCCGCGTCCGTTTCAAGGCGAAGCCGCGGCGCCGCCGGCGTGGGCGCAGGCGGCCGAGACCGTGGGCCGCTCGACGACGCACCTCACCGTGGCCGACGCGGACGGCGACGTGGTCAGCTACACCTATACACTGGGCGAGGGCGGGGGCAACGGGTTCGTGGTGCCCGGGTTCGGATTTCTCCTCAACACGGATCTGGCCAACTTCGTCCCGCTGCCCGGCCACCCGAACGCGCCGGCCGGCGGGAAGCGCCCGCTCAGCACGATGACGCCGACGATCGTCTTTGCAGGCGGGCGGCCCTGGCTCGCCCTGGGATCACCCGGCGGCGGCACGATTCCCACGACCGTGTTGCAGGTGCTCGTGGATGTGCTCGATTTCGGCATGGATCTGCCGACGGCGATCGCCGCGCCTCGATTCTTCGCCAGCAGCTCCGTCGTGACGTCGGCGGAGCCGGCGTTTCTCGCGTCTTCCGATGCCGCGGCGCTCGAGGCGGTCGGACATCGATTCACCCGGACCGGGCCGCTCGGGATCGGCGCTGTGACCGGGATAGTGTTCGGACCATCAAGCAGCGTGACCGCCGCGGCGGAGCCGGTGCGCCGAGGCGGCGGTAGTGCGCTCGTGGAACGCGCCCCCTAGCTGGATCGAGGCGCTGCCCACGGTCACGGGTGGCCCAAAGGAGGTCGAGAGAGTAGAGCGGCCCGCAGTCCGGCGGGCGATGCTCTGATTTGGTTTGCGGGGCCGCCGCGGTGCGGCTAGTGAAGCCCGAGGATCCGCGCCGCGTCAGGTACGACGCCCCAGAACAGGACCAGCGCCAGCGCGATCAGCGGGATCACGATGACGTAACTCATTACCAGGCGCTCGAACTTGAGGTTCATGTAGTACGCGCCGATCAGGCTCGCCTTCAGGCACGCCGTGATCAGCAGGATCGTGACGCGCATCGCGGCAGGGAGAGTGAAGACGAGCACGACGCTGACCTCCACCGCGGTGAGGATCAGCAGGATCAGCCACGCCGTCAGTAGGGTCCTCGGCCGGGCCATGTTGTCGTGTTCGACGATCTCCAGATCGTGGTGGTGCATTTCCATCCTCCCCGCTATGCCCGCGTGCTCGCCCGCAGGCTACAACAGATAGATCGACGGCCAGATGAACACCCACACGAGATCGACGAAGCCCCAGTAGAGGGCCGCGACTTCGAGTCCGCCGGCCGACGACAGCCCCTTGGCAATCCGGTGCGCCATCGCCCAGAGGTAGAAGCACCCGCCAACGACATGCAGCCCGTGATACCCAGTGATCGCGAAGAACGTGAAGCTGAACGCCGGTACGCCCCAGGGGTTGGTATTGAGCCGGGCGCCATCCATGATGAAGTGCGTCCACTCCATTGCCTGCAATGTGGCGAAGATGAACCCCGCGACGATTGTCGCCGCGATGAACCAGACGGCCTGCCGGCGCGCACCTCGGCGTGTCTCGTACACGGACAGCGCCATCGTCGTGCTGCTGCAGATCAGGATCGCGGTCATGAAGCCCACGAGCCTGATGTTCATGATGTGCTCGCGGTCGGGCCAGGCCGGGCTGCCGAGCCGGAGCGTCCAAAGCCCGATGAGCATCGCGGAGAACGTCAGGGCGTCCGACATCAAGAACAGCCACATCATCAACTTGCCCCAGCCGACGTCGAAGGGCGATCGCCCTCCGGCCCAGCGCGAGGCCACCGTCTGCTCAGGCCCGTGTGTGCCCACCGCCGTCATCGTCGCCTCCCCAGACTCACCCGGCTCCCGTTACACCCAGAACAGGAGCACGAACAGGTACAGCCAGAGCACATCCATGGAATGCCAGTACGTCGCGCAGTTGGTCACGCCAGCGTGCTCCTGTGCGGTATACCGGCCCTGCCAAACCCGAAGCAGGACCACGCCGAGCGCGCCGATGCCGCCCAACAAGTGGGCCCCGTGCACCGCGGTGAGCACGTAGAAGAACGAGCTGTGCGGGTTCGTGGTGAGGAGGAGTCCGTCTGCGGCGAGTTGCCGCCACGCGGCCACCTGGCCGAGGACGAAGAGGAGGCCCAGCGCGGCCGTCGCCTCGATCCCCCGCCGCAGGCCGGCCGCGTCGCCGAGCCGGATGCGCCGCCGCGCCCAGTCCAGAGTCCCGCTGCTGGCCAGCAGAACGCCCGTGTTGACCCACAGCATCCACGGCGGGCTAAACTCGAGCCAGCCGGCCTCCTGGCGGCGGGCCAGATAGGCGCTCGTGAACGCGAGGAAGAGCATCGCCACCGCGGCGAGAAGCGCCGCGACCCCGAGAAGCCCGGTCCCCATCGGCACCGGCTCGTGTCCGGGCGCGGCACCTCCGCCCGAGGGCCCCCGGCCCTGGCCGACGATGCCGCGAAGAGAACCGACGCGCTGCCGCTCAGAAATCTGCATCGACATGAACGTGACCCCTTTGTCCCGCCGGCCCCACGCCGAGTTCGCCGTGACGCGCGTGGGGGGCGCTACGCTTCACCGCCACCGGCTCCCGCGGCCACCGGCACCGCCCGGACCGTCTGTGGAATATAGTCGTGCTCGACACCGGGCACGCTGTAGTCGTACGGCCACCGGTGCACGGTCGGCAACTCGCCCTCCCAGTTGCCGTGCGGGGGCGGGGTCGTCGTCGTCCACTCGAGCCCGTTCGCGTGCCACGGGTTGTGCTCGGCCACGGGGCCGTACTTCAGGCTCCAGAAGAAGTTGAAGATGAAGAACAACTGGGCGAACCCGAGCAGGAACGCGCTCAGCGACACGAAGACGTCCACCGGTCCCGTGTGCGACAGAAACGGGTAGGCGCTGGTCTCGTATAGCCGGCGGTCATTCGAGTGAAGTCCGATGAAATGCATCGGGTAGAACGTGCCGTAGATGCCGAGGAAGGTGAGGGCGAAATGGATCTTGCCCAGGGTCTCGTTCATCATCCGGCCGAAGAACTTGGGGAACCAGTAGTACGTGGCCGCGAGGATCGCGAACAGTGACGCGCTCGCCATCACGAAGTGGAAGTGGGCGATGATGAAGTACGTGTCGTGCAGGTAGATGTCCACGGGCGCGATCGCGAGGAAGATCCCGCTTAGGCCCCCCGTGACGAACACAGAGACGAAGCCGATCGCGAACAGCATCGCGCTCGTGAAATGGATGCGCCCCTGCCAGAGCGTGGTGCACCAGTTGAACGTCTTGATCGCCGACGGGATCGCGATGACGATCGTCGAGCCCATGAACGCGGCGCCGAGCAGCGGGTGCATGCCGCTTACGAACATGTGGTGTCCCCACACGAGGAAGCTCAGGAACCCGATGGCCGAGATCGACAGCACCATGGCCTTGTAGCCGAAGATCGGTTTGCGCGAAAACGCCGAGATGATGTCCGACACGACGCCCATCGGCGTGAGAATGAGGATGTAGACCTCCGGGTGGCCGAAGAACCAGAACAGGTGCTGCCACAACAGCGCGTCGCCGCCCTGGTGGGCGATCGCCGTGCCGCCGATGATCAGGTTCGACGGCTCGAAGAAACTCGTGCCGGCCACGCGGTCGAGGAGGAGCAGCCCGAGGCCCGCCATGAGCACCGGGAAGGTGAGCAGCGCCAGCACCGCGGTGACAAACGCGCCCCAGATCGTCAGGGGCAGACGGCCCATCGACATCCCGCGGGTGCGCATGTTGAGGATGGTCGTGAGGAAGTTCAGGGAGCCGAACAGCGACGAGACGACGACGAACAGCAGCGCGATCAGCCAGAGCGTCTGCCCCAGCCCGGCGCCGCCTTCCGCCGCCGACACCGCGGAGAGCGGGGCGTATGCCGTCCAGCCGTTGCCCGCCGGGCCCCCGGGAACGAAGAAGGACGCGAGAATCGTGATGACGCCGGGCACGAAGGTCCAGTAGGAGACCATGTTGAGGAACGGGAACGCCATGTCCCTCGCGCCGATCATGAGCGGGATCAGGAGATTGCCGAGCCCGCCCGTCAGCATGACCGTGAGAAAGAAGAAGATCATGATCGTCCCGTGCATCGTCACGGCCTGCAGGTACTGCTGGGGGTTGAGCACGCCGCTGTCCGGCCAGCCGAGATGGGCGCGCATCAGCATCGCCATCGCCCCGCCGACGAGCGCCATGAACATCGTCGTGAGGAAGTACTGCTTGCCGATCGTCTTGTGATCGAGACTGAAGATGTAGTGGCGGATGAAGCTCTCTCGGGGATGGGCGTCTCGGCCCATGTCGGGCTGGTGTACGGCGACGGCGTCCATGAGCGTCTCTCCTCAGCGCGCCCGGCGTGTTACTTGCCCTGCGATTGGAGCCACTGATCGAACGCGCTCTGCGACTGCACGGTGACGTTCCCGCGCATCGTGTAATGGCCCACGCCGCAGAGCTGCGCGCAGACGATCTGGTACGGGCCTTCCCTGTCCGGCGTGAACCAGATCTGCACCGACCGGCCGGGTACGGCGTCCTGCTTCACGCGGAAGTTCGGCAGCGAGAAGCTGTGGATGACGTCGATCGCGGTGATGCGCAGCGTCACCGGCCGGTTGACGACGAGGTGTAGGTCGTCCGTGGTGACGATGTCCTGCCTGTTCTCCGGGTCGCTCGGATCCATGCCGAAGGGGTTGCTCGAGGTAACGAACTTCGGGGAGGTCCGGCCGAACTTCCCGTCGGGGCCGGGGTAGCGGAACTGCCACTCGAACTGGCGTCCGATGACCTGGACCTGCTGCGCGTTCGCCGGGGGCGGGCTGTAGATCTTGGCCCACACCACTTCGCCGGCGATGCCGAGGATCACGATCGCGATCGCCGGAATCACCGTCCAGGTCATCTCGGCTCCGAGATGTTCATGCCAATGGGCCGCTATGGTGCCCTGTCGTGCCGGGAAGCGCCAGAGGGCGATGCCGAGAAACAGGTGGACGATCACGAAGGCGATCGCCGTCAAGGCCAGAATCACGTTGAACAACTGGTCGATGGCAGCGCCCTGTATCGAGGCGAGGGGCAGCAGCCAGTACGACCGCGCCGACCAGACGAAGGAGAGGACGCCCGCGACGAGGATGAACATGATGAGGGCGGATGTCCATCGTCCTGCTCGCCGCTCGTCGCTGTCCCGGCTCGGTTGCGCCATCTTTCCCCCATCCTCCCGCTAGAAATGCTTGGCCGCGGACCATCGCCCGTGCCACGGCCCGCGGTCGTCGAACCTTGCCGTCGGTCAGACCTTCCCGCCTTGTTCGTTCAGGTAATGCCGATGCTCTACCGTATTGCCCACGAAGCGACCTGCCGCGTTGCCACCTTCAACCCGATCGGTCGAGGGCGTCTCCGAAGTGTGTCGTTTTCCGAGGAGCCAAATGCGGCCCCGGAGACCACATATCGCGAGTATAGGAAGATGTCGCGCGATCTGCAAGGGTGCTTCGACTCGACCGGGCCGGGGCGACGGCTGGTAGGCAAAACGCATTAGGGGGGCGTCCGCTTCCCGCCCATTCATTCCGGTGCCGGAGAGGAGCAGCCTCTCGGAGCGGAGAATAAGGAAGTGGTTTGGACGGGCCTTATCGGTCGCGATAAGGCTTTTTTCGCGGGTGTTTGAGATCGATGACCGGACGATCGAGGGATGTGACAGATGAGATCCGCCGCCGGGTGAACATCCTGGAGGTCGTCTCCTCCCATGTCACGCTGCGCCGGGCCGGTCGCAACTACAAAGGTCTGTGTCCGTTTCACTCCGAAAAGACGCCGTCGTTCACGGTGGATCCCGAGCGGGGCTTCTTCTATTGCTTCGGCTGTCACGCGGGCGGGGACGTGTTCGATTTTGTCATGCGGATCGGCGGGATGCCGTTCAACGAAGCGCGCCGGGAACTGGCCGAGCGCGCGGGGATTCACCTTGAAGAAGGCCCCGAGGGCGAGCACCGCGCGGGCGAGCGGGAGCGGCTGCTCCGCGCCGTGGCGGAGGCGGCGGGCTTCTTTCGCGCCCAGCTCGCGGGGGACCCCGGGCGAGCAGCACGCGAGTACCTGGCCTCCCGCGGGGTCACGGCGGACTTGGCCGATCTGTTCGCTATCGGCTATGCTCCGGCGGCATGGGACCACCTGCTGCGCGCCCTCCGGTCTCGCGGATTCGAGGCGGAGGGGCTGGAGCAGGCCGGACTGGTCGTGGCGAAGCAGGGCGGTGAGGGTCACTACGACGCCTTTCGGGACCGGATCATTTTCCCGATTCGGGATCTTCAGGGGCGGCCGGTCGCATTTGGAGGCCGGGCGCTGGATGACGCCACGCCGAAGTACCTGAACTCACGGGAGACCCCGCTGTTCGCGAAGGGGAAAACCCTCTACGCGCTGGACGTGGCGCGTGCTGCGATCCGGGAGTCCGGCGAGGCCGTCGTCGTCGAGGGTTACATGGATGCTGTGGCATGCCACCAGTTCGGCTTCCGTGGCGCCGTGGCGTCCCTGGGGACGGCCCTGACAGCCGACCAGGTGCTGCTTCTCAAGCGATTTGCGGCCCGTGCCGTTCTGATCTACGACGCGGATGCGGGCGGGGCGGATGCGGCAGCGAGGGGTTCAGCCCTGTTCGATCAGGCCGGGCTTCCGGTGAGGGTGGCGGTGCTTCCGGCCGGGGACGATCCGGACTCGTTCCTGCGTGCCCGCGGGCCCGAGGCATTCGAGGACGCGGTCCGGGGAGCGGTTCCCATCTTCGAGTACCGGCTGGCGATCGCCATGGAACGCCATGACCCAAAGACGGTGGAAGGAAAGGTTGGAATTGTTGACGAAATGGGTCAGTTACTCACTATGGGACTTAATCCCGTCCGGCAGGCGGAGTACGTCCGCATGCTGTCGGAGCAGCTGGGGGTGAGAGAGGAAGCGATCCGGGACGAGCTTCGGCGTCTCGGGCAGCGCGAGCAGGCCCGGCGGCCGGCTCAAGCGGCCACGGCGACTCCGATACCGGAGACGCGCGGCCGTGCGGCCGCGGAAGGGCTGGTTTTGCACTTGCTCGTGTCCGACGCGGCATTACGCGAGTCGGCGCGGGGCACCGTGGTTCCGGAGATGTTCAGGGAGGCTGGACACCGTGCTCTCGCGGAAGCGCTTCTTTCGCTAGAGGCATCGGGAGACGATCTGGGCCGGTTGCGCGAGCGGCTGCGGGACGAGACGGCGATCTCGCTCCTGAGCCGATTTTTGATTGCCGAGCCCCCGGCGGGGGATCACTCAAAGATGGCGAAGATGATGGAATTGTGCCTACGTCGTATCCGTCAGACGGACTTGCAGGGCAGGGTGCACGATCTCCTGAGCCAGCTGAATGATGCGTCAGCCGCCAGGGATCAAACCAAAGTGGAGTTGCTTCAGGGGCAGCTACAAGAGGTGTATAGGGAGTTGAAGGTGAGTGTCTAGGATTCGGAGAGCACAGGTGACGACAGAGACGGACGCCGCCGCCTCGAAGCGGAAGCTCGAAGCTGAGAAGGCGATTGCCACCCTGCCGCTGGAGTTGCGCCAGCTCGTGGAACAAGGGCGCCAGCGCGGATACGTCACGTATGACGAGATCCAGGCCGTGCCCGAGGTGGAGAACAACCTCGACGAGTACGATCGTATCTACGGCATGCTCGTGGATCTCGAGATCAAGGTCGTCGACGACCCCAAGGAGGCCGAGAAGAAGGGTGACGACGACGAGCCCGAACCCGTAGAACTCGAGCCTCTCGAAGGGGTCAGCATCGACGATCCCGTCCGAATGTATCTCAAGGAAATCGGCAAGGTGCCGCTCCTCAATTCGGCCGACGAGATCAAGCTCGCGAAGCGGATGGAGCGGGGCGATGAAGAAGCGAAGCGCCGGCTGATCGAGGCGAACCTGCGCCTCGTGGTCAGCATTGCCAAGAAGTACGTCGGGCGCGGGATGCTCTTCCTCGATTTGATCCAGGAAGGCAATCTCGGGTTGATCCGGGCGGTCGAGAAGTTCGACTGGCGCAAGGGCTACAAGTTCAGCACCTACGCGACGTGGTGGATCCGTCAGGCGATTACGCGCGCGCTCGCCGATCAGGCGCGGACGATCCGTATCCCGGTCCACATGGTCGAGACGATCAACAAGTTGATTCGCGTGTCGCGCCAACTTCTCCAGGAGCTCGGCCGGGAGCCGACGCCGGAGGAGATCGGCCACGTCATGAAGATGCCGACCGACCGGGTGCGGGAGATCATCAAGATCGCTCAGGAGCCGATCTCCCTGGAGACGCCGATCGGGGAGGAAGAGGACAGCCACCTCGGAGACTTCATCGAGGATCAGGACGCGCTGGCCCCCGCGGAGGCCGCGTCGTTCACGATGCTCAAAGAGCAGCTCGAGGGGGTGCTGGAAACGCTGACGCCCCGGGAGCGAAAAGTGCTCCGACTGCGCTTCGGGCTCGACGACGGACGCCCGCGTACGCTCGAGGAAGTCGGGCGTGAGTTCGGCGTGACCCGCGAGCGGATCCGCCAGATCGAGGCGAAGGCCCTGCGGAAGCTGCGGCATCCCAGTCGCAGCAAGCGGCTCAAGGACTTCATCGAATAACGCCCGGCCAGCGCGGAACGGGGAGGTATGCCGGGGATTCGCTTTCAGGCAGAGGAGCTTCTCAGTGTCGCCACGCGCATCTTTGCCGCGATCGGAGCTCCCCAGGACATAGCTCGCACGGTCGCAGAAACGCTTGTCGATGCAAACCTCATGGGGCACGACTCGCACGGAGTGCTCCGCATCCCGCAGTATGTGACGGCCGCGCGAAAGGGCCTGGTGGACGTCACGGCGCGTCCGCGACGGGCGTCTGCGAACGGGGCGACCGTGCTCGTGGACGGGGAGTGGGCGTTCGGACAGATCACCGGGCGGCTGGCAATGGACGAAGCCGTGGGGCTGGCGCACGAGCACGGTATCGGGGCGGCGGCGGCGATCCGCTGCGCCCACCTGGGGCGCGTCGGCGACTACGTGGAGCGGGCGGCCGCCCGCGGTTGTGTGGGCATGGCGTGGGTGGGCGGTCTCATTCCGGCGGCGGTGCCGTACGGTGGTCGGACAAGGGCGCTCGGCACCAACCCGATCGCGGTCGGGTTTCCCGTCGCCGGCGACCACCCTGTCGTGCTCGACTTTGCGACGACGGTGATCGCGGCCGGGAAGGTTGCAGCCGCGAGAGCGGCCGGGAAGGCGCTGCTACCGGGGCGAATCGTCGACCAAGACGGGAGGCCGGCCACCGATCCCGAGGTATTCTACAGCGGCGGTGCGCTGTTGCCGTTCGCAGATCACAAGGGATACGCACTCTCCACAATCGTCGATCTCGTGGGGCAGGTTCTGACGGGCGCGGATCGTCCCCTGACCGCTCGACGCGGCGACGACCTTCCGGGACAGCGTCATTCCGGGGCCCTCTTCGTCGCCGTCAGCGCCGGGGCATTCAGGCCGGCCGAGCGCACCGCGTCCACCGCGCGCTCGATTGTGGACCGGTTGCGGAACGTTCCTCCGGCCCCGGGGTTCGACCGCGTACTGACGCCCGGACAACCCGAGGCGCTGATGCGGGCGAGACGCCTGCGGGACGGGATCGAGGTGGCCGAGGCGACGTGGCGGGCTATCCGCGAGACGGCGGCCGCCGTCGGCCTGGCGCCCGAGGACCTTCCGGGGCCGATGGCCTAGCCAGGGGACATCGCCAGTGTTCGGGAGGGCCGGCGTGCGGATCTGCCGTCTGCCTCCTCGATCGACCCCGTCTCTCGTTCCACACGCCCTGTTTGCTGGCACGACATGTTTACGGTCACC
Source organism: bacterium (assembly GCA_035622635.1). Classification (GTDB taxonomy): domain Bacteria; phylum Sysuimicrobiota; class Sysuimicrobiia; order Sysuimicrobiales; family Segetimicrobiaceae; genus JAJPIA01. The sequence goes on from DASPUZ010000228.1 coordinate 18,444, forward strand.
ACGCACGGCGTGTGGGTCGCGCGCGTCGAGCGCCCGCGTCGGGCAGATCCGTTGGGTCCCGTTTGCGCCCTCGCCGGATTTCGGCGGCGATGCTCCGGCTGGGCTCCGACCGCTATCCGCAGACGTCCCTGAACACGCGCAGGTAGTTGAGGCCCAGGAGCTTGCGCAGTTCTGTCTCGTCGAAGCCTCGCTTCGCAAGCGCGGCCGTCAGGTTCGGCCAGTCGCCGAAATTCTCGTAGCCGCGGAGCACGTGGTCGCCGAGCAATCGGTGCTCCTTGAGCCGGAATCCCGCCCAGTCGAACGTTCCAGGATTGTGCCGCGGCATCGCGTCCGGGTACTCGACGAGTGACTCCGTGCCCGGTCCAGGGCCCATCTTGTCCGTTCCGATTCCCACGTGATCGATGCCGCACACGTCCACCAAGTGTTCCACGTGATCGACGAACGCATCGAGCGTGACCTCCGGCTCCTCCGAGATGAAGCCGGCGATCACCACCACGCCGAAGTAGCCGCCGCGGTCGGCGACGGCCTTGGCGAGCTCGTCGGTCTTGCCGCGGTCGTGATAGCATACCGCCTTGCTCGCGGAATGAGAGACAATCACCGGCGCGGTCGAGAGCTTGAGCGCGTCCCAGCCGACCTGCTCGCTGCAGTGGCTGACGTCAACGAGAATTCGCGCGTCATTCAGGCGACGGACCACCTCCCGGCCGAAGTAGGAGAGACCGCCCTGGCTGGTCTCGGTGCAGCCGTCGCCCACCAGGTTGCGGAGATTGTAGGTGAGCTGCACCATCCTGAGGCCGAGGTTGTGGAAGTGCTGGACGCGGTCGAGGTCGTCCCCGAAGGGGGTCGTGTTCTGAAAGTCGATCACGATGCCATGCTTGTCTTGCCGGTGGAGACGCTCGATGTCGCCGGCGGTCCGGGCGATCTCCACCGCTCCTGCGAGCGCTCCTACGATGCCGTACGCCCTCCCAATCAGTTCGTTTGCACGCTCGAACGCGCCCGAATACCGGTGCGACCCCGAGAACGTGCCGCACGCGACCGTGACACCGGACCGGTCCCACAGACTCAGATACTGCGCCCGGGCCTCGGGTGACGTCATGATCTCCTCGGCCATCATCGCCGCCATGCGCGGGGCAACCTCGTCGCGCGCGACCTTTCCCCTGCCCATGCAGTCCTCGAGCGCCTGCTTCATGCGCGGCGTAAAAACCGCACCGCTCGTAATCGGCGGTTGCTGCGTGTCGATGACCAGTGCCTCTCGATGGAGACGGCGGGCCTCGTCGGGGGTCAAGCTGGGGGTGCGCGTTCGCGGCATCGGATCCCTCCCGTCGTGCTACGCTGCCGCGCACCCTGAGTTGGCCGCGGCCCCCGTGGACTTCGTGGCCGCGTCCTACCGCTCCTGTGGTGCACCGCCGTGCCGCTCGGCAGCGCGCGGGAGGCTGCCAAACGCGACGCGGCGCCCGCCCTCGCGGCGCCGCGTCGCGCTGCCTCGGAGGTCCTGTGTCGTCGTTAGTGTGCCATCGATTGGTCCACGACAATTGACGTTGCGGTGACGCTGCCGTCGGGATTTGCGGTGCCTCTCACCATCGCGCGCATCTGCGGGCGGAGCTCACCCCTCGTGATGGCCGTGAGGCGATGGATCGCCGCGGACGGCGGCACCGCGATCTTCCAGGTGGCACCCTGGTACGTCATCGTCAATGTCCGGCCCGACACCGCCGTGACGTACTCCGTCACGACGGCATTGGTCATCGTATCCCCGGACGCCATGAGCCACTGGCCTTGCCGGACCTTGCCCTCCCACGACGAGGGGAAGATGTTGATCGAAACGGCGCTCAGAGACCCGTCCGGATGCTTCTTCGCATCCACGCCGATGAAGTCATGGGCTTTGATGTCGGCGAGCTGCGCCGGGCTGCGGGTGATGAAGTTCGTGGTGTTGGTGGTCTTGACAGTCTTTGTGCCGCCGGACGTGGTCAGGACGATCGCCCCGGTGGCCTCCGATGTGATCGTACCGGTGAGTGTCGCGGGCTGCGCAGCACCGGCCATCGAAAGCGCGCCGAGGCCGACCGCCAGCGCGCCGAGCACGGCTAGTGCGAAGCGAAGCCGGGTCTTCTCCTTGGCCCGTTGCATCAAGTGCACACCTCCGCGTGTCATGTGAACGCCTGGATGGCGCGTCAAGATTGCGCGCTATTGTAGCACATGGTGGTCCGGCGTCGGTCACATTTGCTTAACGACTCCGCGGAATGTCGACGACGCGGCGATGCTCGGGGCCCGGGGGAGGGTCTCGGAGCCGGTTCGACTCGCACGCGGGCGCCGGGCGGATCGTCCCGGGCCACGCCCGCCATCGTTCGGTGTTGTCGACGCGCAGGCCGTGTACGCCCGTCCGTCGTGTCTATTCCGGCGGCATCTCCGTGGGGTACGCGTGCACCACGTGCCGCCCGTCGCTTCGGAGCACATCGAGCGTGAGCCGGGTCCTGGCCGCGTGCCCGCCCACGGCCAACAGCAGATCGTCGAGCGTGGCCACGGGACGTCCGTTCGCACCGACGATCAGGTCTCCTGGCTCCAACCCTGCGACCGCGGCAGCGCTCCCGGGCTGGACCTCGATCACGCGAACCGCGGTTCGCGCCTCGACATGGGACGCGACCGCGATGCGGCGGTCGAGCGTGACGGTCTGCGCCGATACGCCGAGATACGCACGTTGCACCCGGCCGTGCGGGATGAGCTGAGAGGCGACCCAGGCAGCGGTGTTGACCGGAATGGCGAAACACAGGCCTTGGGAGCCAGCGATCACGGCCGTATTGATGCCGACCACCAGCCCTCGGGCATCGGCGAGCGGCCCCCCCGAGTTGCCAGGATTGAGTGCGGCGTCAGTTTGGATGACGTTCTCGATGAGGCGCCCGCTTTCCGCGCGGAGCGTGCGGCCGAGCGCGCTCACGACGCCGGCCGTGACCGTGGCTTGAAACCCGAGCGGGCTTCCCATCGCGATGACGAGTTGTCCGACCCGCAGACGCGACGAATCTCCGAGCGAGGCCGCGGGGAGATTCCCGTCCGGCGCGCGGACGACCGCGAGGTCGGTCGGTGGATCGTCTCCCACCACCTCCCCGGTGAGCGTGCGCCCGTCCGAGAGACCTACTTCGACGCGGGCCGACCCGCGGACGACATGGCTGTTTGTCAGGATGTATCCGTCCGGCGCAATGATCACGCCGCTGCCACCGGCTCGCAGTTCCAGGAGCCCTCGGCGGCGGAGCCGTTCGGGCGCGGGGCGGGCGACGGCAAGGCTGACGACCGCGGGCCCGAGTCGGTCGACCGCGCCCATGACCGCGCGCGAGTAGGCGTCCATGGCCGCCTCTTCGTTGTCGTGCGGATTGGGCTCCGGTCCCGTTGGAACCGTCCGGTATGGTTCATTCATCGCTAGCAGTTGCGTCCGTTGCTGCATGATCTGCCTCCTGCCACCAGGTCCTGCGTCCGGTGGACTGTCTCATTTCCAAAACGCTCTTCCAGGGGTGCTCTATTTCTGAGGGCGCGAACCGGAGCACAACTCGACGCCAGTCCTCCGCTCCGTGGATGGCAGGGGCCGGTAGGCCCTCGTCGAAGCCAACGAGTCGTCGTGGAATCGCCGCGGGGCGCCCGGGAATGCACTCCGCGGGACTGCTTGGAGGTGGAATGGTGAATAGCGACGTGTACGATCTTGGTCTCGCTTCGTCGGGCTGGGATCGCATCAGTTGGGCGGACGGCGAGATGCCGGTGCTGCGGGCGATTCGCGAGCGGTTCGCGCGCGAGAAGCCGCTCGCCGGCGTCAGGATCGCGGCGTGCCTGCACGTGACGACCGAGACGGCCAACCTGATGCGCACGCTCCGGGATGGCGGCGCGCAAGTGGCGCTCTGCGCGAGCAATCCGCTGTCCACGCAGGACGACGTGGCGGCCGCGCTCGTCGCGGAGTGGCACCTGCCGGTGTTCGCGCGTCGCGGCGAGGACCGAGATACGTACTACGGCCACATCCATCAGGTGCTCGACACGAAACCTCATCTCACGATGGACGATGGAGCGGATCTCGTCTCCACCATCCACCACGACCGCACGGAGTTGCTGGGCGGTGTGCTCGGGGGCAGCGAGGAAACCACGACCGGCGTGATCCGGCTCCGCAGCATGGCCGCCGCCGGCGTGCTGCGGTATCCGATCGTTGCGGTCAACGACGCGCTGACGAAGCACCTCTTCGACAATCGCTACGGGACCGGTCAGTCCACGATGGACGGCCTGCTCCGCGCCACGAACCTACTCGTGGCGGGGCGGACGCTGACCGTCGCGGGCTATGGGAACTGCGGGCGCGGGCTCGCGATGCGCGCGCACGGGATGGGGGCGCACGTGATCGTGACCGAGGTGGATCCGATCCGCGCGCTCGAGGCGCTCATGGACGGACACCGCGTCATGCCGATGGTGGACGCCGTGCGCGTTTCCGACGTCGTCATTACCGTCACGGGCAATATGGCCGTGGTGCGCCGCGAGCACTTCGAGGTGATGAAGGATCGGGCGATCGTCGCCAATTCCGGTCACTTCGACGTGGAGCTGGACCTGCCTGCGCTCGCGGACCTGGCCGAACAGCGGCGGATCGTGCGCCCGGGCGTCGAGGAATTCCGGCTACGGGACGGCCGCAGGATCTACGTGCTGGTCGAAGGACGGCTCCTCAACCTCGCGGCGGCCGAGGGACATCCCGCCGCCGTCATGGACATGAGCTTCGCCGACCAGGCGCTCGTCATGGAATATCTGGCGCGCGACGGTCGGACGCTCACGCCCCACGTCCACCCGGTTCCTTCCTCGATCGATCGGCAGGTCGCGCTGCTGAAGCTCGCGGCATCCGGCGTGACAATCGACGAGCTCACCGAGGCGCAGCGGCGTTACCTGAGTTCGTGGGAGGCGGGGACGTAGCCCAGAGCGTCCCGGCGCGTCGCGCCTCAGCGCGACGCGCCCGCCAGCCGCGCCGGAACATACGCGTGGGCGTCCACGATGCGGCCGTCGCCGGTCCGGACCGGGACCACTACGCGCCGGTACTCCGGTCCCTCGTACGCGTCGAACGCCGCCAGGGCGGCGGCGTCCACCTCTTCCAGCACTCGGCCGTCCACGCACGAGCCTTCCGCCGGGCGAATCACCGGGTATCCGATCGACCCGTCGAACGTGCGACGATATCCACTCAGCATCGCCGGCCTCGACGGAAGCCGGCGCCCGATCAAACGCTCGACGAGCGACTCATCCTGGAGCGTGCCGTACGCGAACAGGCGCCGGGGTGTCACACGACCTTGCCGCGCTGCTGCAGCCAATCGCGCAGCGCTTCCCGTGCCGCATCCCATCCTTGCCGCAGTGCCTCGCGCGCGACCGCGCGCTCGGGGTCCTCGTCCCCGCCGCCCCGGCGATGGCTCAGCGCGGCACGGAGCCGGGCTTCTGCGACCGGCGCCGCATCCTCGAATCGCATCCGTTCGAGCGCGGACCGCAATTCCTCGGGTGCGATGCTGCGGCCGACTTCGACGGGAAGGTGCTCCAACCGGTGCAGCAATTCCAGGTGGCGCTGTGTGCTCTTCTGCTCGAGGCTCTCCAAGCCATGCTGCAACGCCTGTGCGGGATCTCGCTGGGGACGATCGCGGTATCCCTCGATGAAGAACGCCGGAGGGTGGTTGAGCGCCTCGCACAATCGGAGGAACGTCTCGAACTTCGGGAGCGCTTTGCCGCGTTCCCAGTCGCCCACGGCGACGCCGCTGCGCAGCCCGAGCTGGCGCGCCAGTTGCGCTTGGCTCAATCGCGTCGCATGCCGGGCTTCCTGCACTCGCTTCCCGAATGCGCGCCGTAGGTCGACGACAAACCGTTTCTCCATCCGTGCACCGCCGCGACGCCGTTCGCGACGTCCTCCCTTCACCACGTGCTCGCACGGCGGCCTCCACCGCCGGCCGCCGCCTTCATTTCAGAGAATACTCTCCCCGCCGCGAAAGTGCAATTCTCTCCCGCGTCCGCGCTCTTTGCTGACGGCGTCACCGAGACGCTAAAACAATCGTTCCTGGACGCGTGGACGATGCATGCGCCGCACGGTTTCGCGCGCCGCGTCGAACGTGAGTCCCCGCTCGGTCATGAGCCGGTGAATCAGCTTGCCGTCGTGTCCGGGCAGAAATCGTGCCCCGGCCGTGATCGTCACGCCGCCGCACCCGCACAGACAGGGACCACCGCCGCTCGGGGGTGAGATCTTCACCAGACGCCGGCTCACCCAGCGCCGGAACTCGTCCTCCTCGATGCGCCACGCGCGGCCCACACGGATCGCCGGCAGCTCTCGCCGGCGGAGCAGACGGCGGATCACCTCGGATGATACGCGCAGCTGGGCGGCGATCTCGTCGGGCGTCAGGAACTTCCGGTTCATTGCCTGCTCTGTTGGCGGTCTGCGCGGCATCTCCCTGCCTGCGGCAATCGGAGCGGCGGCCGCAAATGCCACTGGCACGTGGAGGATCCGGTCGCCGAGGGATTCTTGCGGCGCTGGCGGCTACGGACGGCCGGGTGCCGACAGGGGGCCCGCGCGCCACCCGCAGGAGCCGTCCGGGAGAACCACTCCCGTGAGCGCGGACGCGCTGTTCAATTTCCCCGGGGCGCGGCCCGGCCCGAGCGGCACCTCGACCTGTGCGGTCCACCCGGCCTGCTGTCCCCACGTGCCCTCTACGGACGTGCCGTTCTTGAGCCACACGTTCAAGCCCAAGCTCGTCCCTTCGCCGGGCCAGTTCGAGGCCGACAGCATGAAGGACCCGGCCCGGTACTGAAGCGAGGGGACGCCGCCGTTCGGCCCGGCCAGGTATCCGATCGCGAACGGGCCAAACGTGAGGGTCGTCTGCGTCGCAGCCACCCACTCGCCGCTCTGCGACACCAGGGCCAGACTCGACACCGAGACGTCTCCGGCCGCCGCCGTGGCCTCCCCGATCGGCCCGAGCGTCGTATCGCCGAGTTCCATCATCATTGCGGACCCGAGCGGCATCTCGTACGCGAGCGCGGCCACCGACTGATTCGCCACTACGTCCCATCGGTCCCACGTGACGTCCACTCCCGCTCGCCTCGGGATCCCCAGCATCGCGAGCGGCGTGTTGAGGGTGTCCGCCGCGGTGAAGCGCCCCCCATCGCTGCCATGAAAGTTCCAGAGGGCCTGCCACTCGCCGGGCGACCACATGACGTTCGTGTTGGGCGGCGTGTACGCGGCGGTCGCCGTTGCGTTCGCGGAGCTTGCCACCGACGCGGCGAGTGGAGCGGAGCATGTTCTTTGACCGAACAGCGCCTGCGCCGAGTTGGCGGGCATCACCTGCACCGGGCGGGCCTCGATGCCGTCGGGTGACGTCATGACCAGGGTCGCCGTCCCCTGTCGCACGCCCCACACGATCACGTGGTCACCCGCGGCCCACGCGCCCGCCACCCCAGCAGGCGCAACGTCGGCCTGCACAATGCCGGGCGCTGATACGTTCACCACGCCGCCCACCGGCATGGTCACCGTGATCGACGGGGACGCGGACGCCACCGACGTGGCCAGCCCGGCCGCAAGCCCGGCGGCAAGCACGACGATACGGAGCACGCCACCTCCGCCCGCGAGTCGTTCGATGCCGCCGATCATCGTACGTGTTCGGGCTCGATCGACGGGATGTGTTTCCGCCATGATGCGCCGCGACCATCGGCTCATCTTCGCGGCCTCCGGGAACGGTCAGGACCGTGCCGTCACCACTGCGCCGTGCGCACCGACGACCATGGGAGCACGTCGATACCGAGCACCACGATTCCACGCAACTGCGTGACGACGTGAAGGAGCGCGGCGGTCGCGCCGGCGGCATCGCGCACGATGCGGAACGACAACGCGAGCGCGAGGGCGCCGAGGATCGTCGCGACCGCCCACGCGTCTCCTCGCGCAGCCCCCAGGGCCAGCGCCGCGGATCCGGCGGCGCCAACTGCGCCCCAGAGCGAGAAACGGGGCCACGACCGCAAGAGCACTCGCTGACGGCCCGCCCCGTGCTCCTCGACCGCGAGACGGAGGCGCATCCCCCCCAGGGCGCCGCCGCGCACCTCGAGGTCCCACGCGTCGAAGTCGCCGCCCCGGAACACCACCGCGCCTTCCTCGCGCAGGTCGTGCTCCATCGTTTCCAGCCACGCCGCGGCGGATCGCCACCGTTCGCTCCAGACCATGGATACCCGCGCCCATGGCGCAGTGGCGCGGGGCAGTTTGTGCGACCGCCAGGGAGTCAGACCGTTGAGGAGGCGCCCGTAGAGCCGCGCGGCCGGATGGATCAGGTGGATCAGGGTCATGATCGCGTGGCGCTTTGCCCTTTTTGCGATCCCCCGGGGCGCCCGCTGCGCCGAGAGCGATCGGGACGCGCTGGCCACGGCGTGGCAGAGGAGCGCGCCGACGGCCAGAACGAGGACCGGCGTCGCGTCCCGGAGCGGCGCCCACCAGGCGCCGAGCACGGCGAGCCCGGCGAGGGCCGCGACCACGAGATACCACTCCGGGATGGAGGGGAGGGACCAAAGCGGATGGAACCGCGCCGCGTACAACGATTGGTATGGCGCCAGCCCCCACGTGCCGTGGTAGATGCGTCCCCGGTGCCACGCGGTCGCGAGCTCGTACACGCGCCCCTGCCACGTGAGGTGGCCGGCGCTGTTGTACTTCTGCGGCCACTTCTGCTCGAGGAGCGCCTCCGACTTGCCGTATCCGACCTGCTGCTTCCAGTACTCGCGGAGCGTGCCGCGGCGGCGGTGCCAGACCACCGCCGTGGGGCTGAATCCGATCGTGCCCCCCGCGGCCTGTATCCGCCAGCCGACGTCGACATCGTCCCCGGCGACGCGGAAGCGCGCGTCGAAGCCGCCGATCGATTCCAGCGCGGCTCGACGGAACGCCATGTTGCATCCCGGTACGTGTTCCGCCTCGTCGTCCGTCAGCATCACGTGCGTCGGCGTTCCGGGCGCAGCAGCGAGGCACTCCGCGATCTCGCCCGCCGTTCCCGGGAGCCCCACCGGCGGACGGTTGGGGCCGCCGACGACCGCGTGCGAGGTCCGGGCGAACGTCATCGCGAGATGGCGAAGCCAGTGCGGCTCGGGACTGGCGTCGTCGTCGAGATACGCGACGATGTCGCCCGTTGCCTCGGCCAGTCCCGCGTTGCGCGCGGCGCTGAGTCCCGCCCCGCCGCCGTTCAGCGTCTTGACGCCGTGGGCGCGCGCGATGGCCCCGGTCTCGTCCGCGGAGCCATCATCGACGACGATCACCTCGTAGTCGGGATAGTCAAGCCGCCGCAGCCCCCCCAGGCACTCCCCGATCGTGCGCGACCCGTTGCGGCTGCAGACGACCACCGAGATCCGGGGCCAGCGCAGGTCTCGAGGAAACGGCGTCTCGACGATGGCGGCGCGGACGGCGGCGGCTCCCGGCTTGGGCGTGCGCTCGCGGTCGGTCAAGCCGAATGCCCAGTCCACGATGTCGCACCCGCCGCGATGCCACTCGTCCGTCCACGCGAACACGCACACGCCCGCGCAGCCGGCGGTGAATGCCGCACGGATCTGCCCGGCGACCATGCGGTAGGCCGCCGCGCCGTGGCTGGCCGTGTCGCATCCGAGTTCCGTCAGCACGAGAGGGCGATCGCCCGCCACGCTTTGCAGACGCGCCAGGTATGCTTCGAACCGGGTCTGCGACTCGAGGTACACGTTGAAGCACGAGAGGTCGAGGAACGGGAGCTTGAGATACTCGGTGGTCGGATAGCTTACGTAGGTGACGAGGCTTCCCGGGTCCTCGTCCTTCACTGCGCCGTAGAGACCCGCGATGTAGCGTTCAATGGATCGCGCCCCGTGCCAGCGGACGATCGATGCGGGAATCTCGTTCCCGACCGCATAGCACAGGACGGCCGGATGGCCGGCGCACCTGCGCACGCCTGCCCGCACCGCGGTCATGATGTCGCGCGCGCGCGCCGGATCGTCGAGGAACGCGACGTGCTGCTCCCAGGGCAGGCCGACCAACACGCGCATGCCCCGCTGCTGTGCCGCATCCAGCAACCACAGTGGCGGGACGGTGTACGTACGCACGACGTTGAAGCCGTAGCCCACCATCCGGTGGAGATCGGCCTCCACGACCTCGGGGGCGGGATATTCCGTCCCGTCCTCACGAGGCCGGAACGGTCCGTAGGTGACACCGCGGATCCAGAGCGGCCGATCGCCAACGTACACGAACTTCCCGGCGACCCGGGGACGCGGCGCCACGGACGCCGCCGGCCGCGCCGCGCCGGCGTAAGACGGTGTCTGGGGCCCAGTCGCCGTCATCTCTGCCAATTACGTGTCTTCCGGCGCATGGATGAGGTCGGTCCGGCCGAGGCGCTCGTCGGCCGTGCACCCGGGCTCGGGCACCGTGTCTGCGTGCGGCACCGCGATCGCATGCAACGGCCGCAAGCGGGAAGACCGCTTGCCGCCGTTGCGAATCACTCGTGTCCCCACTCGATCGACCACTCCTCCCGAGCCTCTGGCCTGTTGGACCTGGTGAACTCACGGGCGTTGCGGCGTCGTCGAGACCACGTCCGCCGGAGCTGCGCGGCTTCGGAGCCACCCGGCGTCGGCACTGCGCGGTCTGTACTGTTGATACCCACGAACTTCTTCCATGAATCCTACCGCTCGCATCCCGCTTCGGGACGCGGTACGCCACGTACTGGTCCTCGGGGCCCGGCCCCCGGCACGCGGACCCCGCCACGATGCATTCCGGCAAGCGGGGTAAATAGGGTGAGTACGCGCTATGAAAACACAGTTTCGCCTGCTGCGGTATCTGTGGCCTCATTGGCGTGAGGCGCTGGGTGTTCTGGCGGTGATGCTCGTGACCGTCGGCGCGGACGTGCTGCGTCCATGGCCGACAAAGCTGCTGGTCGATCAGGTCCTCCAGCACCAGCCGCTTCCCACGTGGCTCCAGGGGGCGATCGCGCCGCTGCCGGCCGCACATGGCGCGGGCGGGCTGCTCGTGTGGGTGTGCGCGGCGACGGTGCTGATCTTCGCGATGGGCGCGGTTGCCTCGTTGGTCGAAACGACCGCGGCCGTGAGGTTGGGCCAGCGCATGGTCTATGATTTGGGCGCCGATGTGTTCCTGCATCTCCAGCGTCTCTCGCTGTCGTTCCACCGGCGGCGGCCGGTCGGCGACACCATCTCCCGCGTGACCGTGGACTCGTACTGCGTGCAGGCGTTGTTGAACGGCGCGCTGCACCCGCTCCTGCGCTCCGGCGCGACCCTCGCCGCGATGTTTGTCGTGATGTGGCGCCTTGAGCCGCGCATGACCGCGCTCTCGCTCGCAGTCGTACCGCTCTTGGCGCTCACGATCCGCCTCTGCGGCGAGTCGATGCATGCCCGCCACCGGCGCCGGCGGGATCTGGAGGGACGGATGATGTCCGTCGTGGAGCAGACGGTCAGCGGGATCGCTGCCGTGCAGGCGTTCACGCGCGAAGAGTTGGAACATGCTCGGTTTCGGGCGCACGCCCGCGACACGGCGGCCGCGTACATACGGGCGATGCAGGCCGACGCGCGGTTCAGCCTGCTCGTCGGCCTGGTGACAGCGATCGGGACGGCGGGCATGATGTGGGTCGGTGGCATGGATGTGCTTCACGGCCGCGCCACGATCGGGACGCTCCTCGTGTTTCTTTCCTACGTGGCGGCGCTTTACGTCCCGCTACAAACCACCACGTCGACGGCCTCGACGGTACAGTCGGCGACGGCTGCCGCAGAGCGAGTGCTCGAATTGCTGGACACCGCGCCCGAGGTCCAGGACGGCCCCGAGACGCTCGCAGGCCGCGTGCGGGGGCACGTCCGGTATGAGAACGTTACGTTCGGGTACGAGCCGGGGCATCCCGTGCTTCGCGGGACGACGTTTGAAGCGCAGCCGGGGGAGATGGTGGCCATCGTGGGCCCCACCGGTGCGGGCAAGACGACGATCGCCAACCTGCTCGTGCGGTTCCACGACCCGTGGGCGGGCCGGATCACGATCGACGGCCACGATCTGACGCACCTGCGGGTACGCTCCCTGCGTCAGCACATCGCGATGGTCCTGCAGGATCCGTTCATCTTTCCCTTCACCGTGTGGGAGAATATCGCGTACGGGAAGCCCGATGCCACCCGCGACGAGATCGTCGCCGCGGCGACCGCCGCCGGCGCCGATGCGTTCATCCGGCGGCTGCCGGAAGGATACGAGACGCTCGTCGGAGAGAAGGGGGCCACGCTCTCGGGCGGGGAGAAACAGCGCCTGTCGGTCGCGCGTGCGTTCCTGAAGGACGCCCCAATTCTCGTCCTGGACGAACCGACGTCCCAGGTGGATGCGCTGACGGAAGCGGGGCTCGTGGCGGCATTGGAGCGTCTGGCACGGAGCCGCACGACGTTTGTGATTGCCCATCGCCTGTCCACGGTTCAACGGGCGGACCGGATCCTAGTGGTCGACGACGGGACCATCGTGGAACAGGGCCGGCACGCGGACCTCCTGGAGCGGAACGGACTGTATGCCCGGTTGTGTCGCCAGCAGCTGGCACTTGCGCCGCACGTGCCCGCGCTCGCGGGCTCGGGCGCGCCGGATGGCGCGGGCGCGCCATGAGGCATCCTCTGAGTTTGGTCGTGCTGGGCATCGCGGGGCGGTCGCCATTTGCCGGGGTTGCGTGGCAGACGCTCCACCATCTCGAGGGCTTCCGGCGGCTTGGATGCGACGTCGCCTACGTCGAGGACACGGGAGCGTGGCCGTACGACGCAGAGCGGAACGCGGTGACGGACGATCCGAGTTACACCGTGGCCTATCTGGATCGCCTCATGGCCCGATGCGGTCTCCGTGAGCGCTGGGCGTTTCGCGCGGCATCACAGGGTCGGCGCGTATACGGCCTGGACGAACGGCAGCTCGGTCGTCTCTTCGAGCGCGCCGACGTGCTCGTCAACCTCTCGGCAGCGACGCTCCTCGACGACCAGCATCGTCGCGTCCCCGTGCGAATCTACCTCGAGACGGATCCGGTTCGCAGCCAGATCGAGGTGGCCAAGGGGGACGCGGGCGCAATCGGGATGATTGGCACGCACACACACCACTTCACGTACGCCGAGAACCTGGGGGCGCCGGATTGCAGCGTGCCCGTGGAGCGTTTCGCGTGGCATCCCACACGCCCGCCGGTCATCCTCGACTGGTGGGGTTCTGATACCCGCCCGCCGGACGACGCTCCGTTCACCACCGTGGCCAACTGGAGCCAGTCGAACGACATCGAGTGGCAGGGAGAGATCTACCGGTGGAGCAAGCACGTCGAGTTCATGAAGTTCATCGATCTTCCACGTCGCGTGGCGGCTCTGTTTGAGCTAACGCTTGCGTGCGGCGACGCGAAGGTGGTTCGCCGGCTCGAAGCAGAGGGCTGGCGAGTGCGGGACGCTCTTGCGCTTTCCAGAGATCTCGGCCCGTACCGGGAATACATTCGCTCGTCGCGCGGGGAATTCACGGTGGCGAAGGACCAGAACATCCGGCTGCGGAGCGGATGGTTCAGTGATCGCAGCGCGTGTTACCTGGCGGCGGGGCGCCCGGTCGTCACCCAGGACACAGGCTTCGGCGGTGTGGTGCCGGTGGGCCGTGGGGTGTTCGCGTTCCGGACGATGGAGGACATCGTCGATAGCATCGTCCGCATCAATGCTGACTATCAAGCGCACGCCCGCGCCGCCCGCGAGATCGCCGCGGAGTACTTCGACGCCGAACGATTGTTGGGCGACATCCTGCGGCGCGTCGGCGCCTCGTAGCGACCCGCAAGGGTGAGCAACTGCTGCGAGATATGGGAGCATAGGGGGTCATACGAGGACAAATGGCTCGCACGAATAGGGCGGTCATTCATGCATGGGGGATAGCAAACACATGTTCGTTATGGTATCGTTCAGGCGATGCTGCAACGGACCTACGAGACCAGACTCCTGAGCGAGCCTGACCGGGATGTCCTGCTCTGCGCGTACGCCGAGCTGTATGGGCGCGCCAAGCGGACGCTGTTTGCTCGGCTCCGCGCCGGCGCGCCCCTCGCGCCGCTCAAACGCGCCTTCCTCGTACGCTTCGGCCTGACCGCCAGGCAGTTCAACGCGCTTGCCGCCGAGGTGCGCGGCGCGATCGCCGGGATCAAGGAACGACGTCCTAAACTCATCGCGAGCCTCGAGCGGAGAATCGCGCGGGCGAAGAAGGTGCTCAGCACTCTCTGCTGTCGCACCGACACATCCCACCAGAAACGCCGGCGTCTCGGGATGCTCAAGCAGCGCCTGATGGCGCTCCGTGCCGACCGCGCCGCCGACCGCGTCCGCCTGTGCTTTGGATCCCGCGCCCTGTTCCGCGCCCAATTCGCCCTCAAGGCGACCGGGTACGCCTCCCTCCAGGAGTGGCGGCGCGACTGGC
>DASPUZ010000229.1:0-24806 GCA_035622635.1 bacterium
GTTCCGGTATGAATGTAGATTAGTGGTCGTTGAGGATTATATCTACAGATCAGCTAATCACAGAAAGTGCCCAGGGCCGCAGTCCTTGGCGAATCGCACCTTCGCCGTTAGGCCACGGCCCGCAATGGTAATCCAGGCTAGGCTGGCGTACAGCGATCCAGCTCGCGCAGCCGCAGCGTCTGCCCACACATCCTTGCCGTGCCTTAAGCATAGCTCGGCCGCGCTGCGCTCGATGCTAGCGGCAATCATCACGTTGGGGAACCAGAGAGCAATTTCCTCCGCATCACGGAGTGCCTTCACTCCCTTGTCGAAGGCCCCGCCGAATCCCCAGGCGAGCCCCGCCGCCTGCAACCAGCGGGCTTGTCCGAAGGGCTCCATACCCTCGACCTGGGACTTGCATTCCCTCAGCAACGCCCACGCTTCCTGGGCTTGGCCACGGCCCGCCAAGATTCGAGCCGCGCTGACCTTGAGATAGGCAAACCGCTCCGATTCAGGCCTTGGCCGCGTCGCTGAAAGGTAGAGTTGGAGGGCACGGTCGTCCCGCCCCTGCCCCTCGTAGGCCAGTCCTTCGAAGATCGTGGCCCACAGCTGCGGTTCCAACAGGCCCCACGCACACCCTTGCCGACGAAGCGCATCCATGGTCTCAGGTGTCCAAGCCGACGGGGACTCGCGTTGCCAGTCGCTTGCGATCCCGAGTACGGCGGCCATGAGGTCCGCCGATCGGTCCGCAGGCGCGACAACAAGCGGGTACGCGAAGAGTACTCTAAGAGCCATCGGGTAATCGGCGTGAAAGACCCTGACCATGGCCTCATGGATGACATGCTGCTTCCAAGCGTCCGGGTCCACTGGACAGGCTAGCGGGATCTGTAACCGCGCCAGAATGCGTTCGATCGTGCTCTGCTTCAAGCCCACGACGTTCTGGCGCTCCGCGTGAGACAGTCTACTCATGCTCATGTCCTCACCGCTGAGATCCGCCAAGCGGAGTCCTACGGCTTTTCTCAAGTGACGAAGACACGATCCTCGAACCGGGAAGCCTGTGCGATACATCGGTTAGCGATCCCCGTGGGGGGCGGTCGTGTGCTGGCGACCGCTCGAGCACCGCCGTTCTCCTTTCTACAAGATGTCCGAGCGCGCACACGGACACGCTTGCTCCGTTCGCGCGTTTCAATTCCAAGAGCTACAACTCGACGTCATGCGCTTCGTCGCCGAGGAGGCTGCTCCGTTGCTTGAAACACATGCAACTGTCTCAAGCAGCCGCTCCTTCCGGAGCGACGGCGCCACCCCGATAGTCCTGGGGCCGGCTTTCCGCTTCATTGAGGCCTGCCCGCCAACGGCGGGGCTTACGTCCCCTCCACGGACGTTTCGTGTCTCCGGGCCACTCCCGGCGACAACCTGGGCCGCAAGAGCGGCCAGATTCTTGGCAGCGTTGAGATCACGGTCGAGCTCCAACCCGCACGCGTCACAACGGAAGACCCGCACCCACAGGGGCAGCGTGGCTTTGACTGCCCCGCAGCGGGAACACGTCTTCGAGCTCGGGAACGTGCGTGGGGCTGCGACAAACCGCGATCCGTACCAGCAGCACTTGTAGATGAGTTGGCGGCGCAACGCGGCCATGCCGGCGTCGGCGATCGCCCGGCCCATGCGGGGAGAGCGCATCATGGCGGACACCCCGAGGTGTTCGGCGACGACTGTCCCGTACGATGTCGCGAGCCTGCGCGTCAGCTTGTGGGTGGCATCCTCACGAATATGCCTGACCCGCGCATGCGCACGACGCAGCTTGCACTTCGTCTTCTGCCAGCCCGTGCCGCCTTGTGTGCACCGGGAGAGTCGGCGGCCCAACCGAGCGATTGTGTTGAGGGCTGTCTTCAGCGGCCGTGGGGTCGGGATAACCTCGCCGTTCGATAGCACCGTCTTGCCTAATCCGGCATCGACGCCAATCGCCGTGTCGAGCCGCGGAGGTCGGCGGACATCGCGCTCAACTTCGCAGGTGAAGCTCACCTGCCACCGGTCGCCGTCCAGCGACACGGTCGCTGCGAGGATCCGAGCGGTGCCGGCCTCGAGCTTGGCAAGCAACGCTGAGGTAGCCTCATGGGTACGGAGCACCCCGATACGTGGGATCTGGATGTGGGTACGATCCACAACACGGATTGCGCCCGTCGTGAAGCGCACCGATTGGCGACCGCGGCCACGCTTCCGAAACACCGGGAAGGCCATGCGCCTGCCCCGACGCGTCCCCTGCCGGCTATGGAAGAAATTGTGCAGTGCGTTGGCGAGGCCCTCGAACCCGGCGTTGTAGGCCTCTTTTGAATTCTCGCGCCACCACGGGCCGACAGTCGCTTTCTGGCAGTTCCACTCATTTCGAAGCGCGCGCATCGTCCAGGGCACCATCACGACTTCCCCACGGGCCCGCGCCTCCAACCGGGACTGCACCAGAGCGAGCCCCCAGTTGAACGCGAACCGCTTGGCACCGACATGCGAGCGGAGCATCTGCCCCTGCGGCGGGGACGGGGCCACTGCATACCGATAGGCTTGCAGTACTCGCATCAGCGGCCCGCCTTAGCGCATCTTAGCGCTGCGATGGTCCGATCCACGAGCTCGACCAGGGTCGTGCTGATCCGTGAACTGACCAGCAGGCCGAGGACCCTCCGCCGCTTGCCATTGAGTTCGGACCCTATTTTCAGTCACATCTCTCCCTCCATGGCCCGGTGAATCCCGGAAGCTCCGCGACCGACATCGTGAAACATACGCGTTGCCCAGATGAATGGTGGGGAAAGGTTGTTGCGTGGTAGTAGTAGGTTGCCGATATAGAGAGGCATGCGTTCCCTCCCCGAAACTAGATCAGCCTCCCCACCCGTGCCGAGGAGGCTGCTCCATCGGCAACCCGGCTGGCTTGCCAGCAGTTGGCTGGCCTGCCCCGTGGCTTTGCGGCCCCAGGTCTCCCTGGGTGTGCCCTTATCGACGGGTCTTGCTATTCAGCTGCTTCTTGCTACCCTGCCACCGGTCCCCCATCCGGAGGTACTTGCAAAGGTTGAACACCCCAATACCGACTCAGCGCAGACATAAAACCGTAGTCTGGCATAATAAGTTAGCATTTCCGGCCTATGAGCACAAGAAGTTTATCCGCCCGGGTTGCCCGGTGGTTCCCTGCTACTTCCCGGGCATGCTCCACTACCCTGGTCATGTGACATCCTCCGCACTTACCAATGGGATCCTCGACGCGCTCATGGCGGCGTTGCGGGATGAAATCACGGCCGCGAAGACCCTCCGGGGGGACACGACGACGGCTATGAGCGATGGCCACCGGACCATGCAAGGGTCGGATTCGTCCATGTACACCTTCCTGGTCGACCGCTCCCTCATGGCGTCCGATGATACCCCGGTCGAAGTTGAGGTCCGCGGTCGGCGGTACCCAGGCTCCGTCATCTCCTTGATCGGCGACGAGATCACGGTCAATATCGAGAGCCCCGAAGACTTGGGGGACGTGGTCCCGCATGCGGGGCTGATCACGAATCTCTGGTTCTTGCCGAACCGTCTATTGGAACGCTTCCAGTATGTCCGAGACGGCGACGAGGTAGCCAATCTCGACCTTGCTGATCTTGTCTTCACGCCGGCGACGACGCCGATGGCGCCCTCCACACTTCCCCCGCTTCCATCGCTCTCGTCCGACGGCGCGAGTCTCAACCCAAGCCAGCTCAAGGCGATCCAGACGGCGGTCGCGTTGCCGGTGAGCTTCGTCTGGGGTCCGCCCGGGACCGGCAAGACGGCGACGCTCGCTGGGATCGCGGAGACGTTCGCCCAGCGCGACCTGCGGGTGCTCGTCGTTGCCCACTCCAATGCGGCCGTGGACGAGGCTACGATGGATATCGCGGCCGCGCTCCAGCATACGCCGTTCTATGAGAACTATCAGATCCTGCGGCTCGGGCACTTCCGGGCGCCCGAGCTTGACCGGTATGATCGTGTGCTGTTTACGCGGATCACGGCGGCGCTTCAGGCACGGTTTGGGAGCGACCGGGTGACCTTGTTGGCCAATCAGAAGCTCTACCTCGAGCGCGCCCGGATCGTCTGCACGACGCTCACGCAGACGTTTCTCTCGGGCCTCTTTCCGGCGGCGCCCTTCGATGTCTGCTGCGTCGATGAAGCCAGCATGGCCTCCATGCCGGCGCTCTACTGGGCGTTGAGCCGCGCCCGTAGCCACGCTGTGCTGGCGGGCGACTTTCTTCAGTTGCCACCCGTAGCACTGGCCGAGACCGCGGCGGCGAAGAGTTGGCTCGGCCGCAGCATTTACCAGCACCTGCAGATCGACACACCGAAGCGGGCACGGCACGATCCTAGGGTCGCACTCTTGGATGTGCAGTACCGGATGCACCCGCAGATCGCATACCTGCCGAACACGTTGTTCTACGACGGTCTCCTAACGACCCCGCCCGAGGTCGCCGCGCGGCCCGGCCCGCAGCCGCCGCTTACGCTGGTCGACACGGCCCAAGGCGGCGGCTGGTCTATGCGCGTCAACGGTGGCAGCAGGTTCAACATCCACAGCGCCCTCACGGCCGTCCTCCTCGCTCAACGCCTTGTTGGAATGCCGCCACAACCGCGCCAAGTGGCGATTGTAACGCCCTACACCGCTCAAGCGCGGCTCGTTGGGTCGCTCCTACGTGACCTCAAGCTCGAGCGCGCGGTCCGGACGGCCACCGTTCACCGGATCCAGGGGGGCGAAGTCCCCACGCTCATCTTCGACTCTGTAGAAGCTCCAGGGGAGCGGCCAGCGCCGATGGTAGACGATACCCGCGAGCCGGCCGCGCGCCTCCTGCTCAACGTCGCGCTCACCCGGGCCCAGCAACGGCTCATCATGCTGGCGCATCCAGCTCACCTGCGGCACTCGCTCCGGCCGGAGGCTTCGCTCGTTAGGGCCGTAGCGGCTTTCGCGCGTGCTACCACGCCGGTGCCGAGTCCAACCCTTACCGCTCCCGAGACGGCCCGACCATTGGAGACTGATCTCGCGGATGCAATGGCGTCCGTGCTGGTGGTGGTCCGGGACGGTCGCCATGCTGGCCGCCTTCCGGCCTTGCTGGCGCGTGTTCGGCCCCGTGTTGCCGTCTCAGCGATCGTGCCGCCAGGGGGCAAGATCGAGCACCAGGGACTCGTGGTACGCCGGATGCCGGGGATCTCCGATGCCGCATCCGTCGTCGTCATTGACGGCCGCATCATCTGGGAAGGAGCCGGGCTGTTCAACGGCGGCATGGCCCGCCGACTCGAAGCACCGCGAGCGGCCGCGCTATTGGAGCATTCGCTCGCACGGACAACCGGGGTGGCAAGCCCGTCGTCGAATGCGGTAACCATCCAGACACGCGAGGCATGCCCGACCTGCGGGGCGCTCCTGGTGGCCACCTTTGAGAGCAAGGACGTGCTGCTTACATGTGGGCGTGCACCTGATTGCGAGTTCTCGCGGCCGTTGCGGAAGCATGCTCGGGTCACGACGGAGCGCGCCTGCCCGGCGTGTGGACGGCCCATGATCCTCCGCCTCGGCAACTTTGGCCCGTTTCTCGGATGCTCCGGGTACGGCCAACACGTGTGTAAGCGGACCATCAATTTGGGGCGGAGCCGCGTGGCGTCCTAAAGGCCGCGGCAACCAACCGAGGATTGCATTGAGGCTAGACCGCCTCTTCTGGCGGCATATCGATATCGGGCTCGGCGACGAGGCCTCGCTGAACTCGGCCACGCTTCACCAAGATCACCTTTTGAGCCGCAGCGACGAGACGGCTCACCTCCGCCAGCAGGGGATCCTCAATCTTCCCCTTCATCCCCTGCCGCCGCAACCACGTTAAAGCGCGATCTTTGTCCGAGACACCGGGCTTGGCAGTGGCGGCCCCGGCCACGAAAGCCAGAAAATCATCGGACTTGACGTATTGCCCGTCCTCCGTCCGGAGAAACCCTTGGAAATCGAGCTGATACCGATCCTCGGACATCGTTTTCACCTATCCTGCCCCGACCAGGGCCAGCGGCTCGACCAGTTCCGGCCCGTTATTGACCGGGCTGTTCACCCTCGGACTCACTGGCCAGCTTCGGAGCGTCCCGTTCGGAGACGGCCGCAGGAGATCCCGGATCGCCCCCGGTCCCTCGCCTAACCAGGCGGACCAGTCCGCCTCTTCGACAATAACCGGCATCCGGTGGTGCAAGGCCGCTACATCCTCGTTGGCCGCCGTCGTAACGATCGTGAATGTCCGGACCTCGCGACTTTCGTCGGGTGCCCGCCACGCTTCCCAGAGTCCCGCCAGCGCCATGGGACGTCCATCGGTTCGTCCGATTGCATACGGCTGCTTCCGACGTTGCCCGGGAATGCGCTGCCACTCGTAGAACATGCCGGCGGGTACCAAACACCGCCGATGAGCGAACCGTCCCGGAACATCCCCGACTTCGCGACGGGCTCTCCGCGTGCGTTGATCGGCTGCCGGGTTTCTTTGGGATCCTTGGCCCACCGAGGGACGAAACCCCATCGGAGCAGCTCCACTCTTCGAGGAGCCCCGTCCTCCCCGGCTCCCAGGACCACCGGCGCCTCCCGGCTCGGGCACAGATTCCAGGTCGGCAGTCAGTCCGGCTCGTCTTCGGGTTCGCTCCGCATGTGGAAAATCTGCCAAATGTCTCGAGGCAGAAGATAACTCCCGAATCGGCCGCACATCTAACTCTCCCCTACCCTCCGGGCGCTCTCGCTCGGCTCCGATGGTACCACCGGGGGAAACGCTTGGGGATCGTGTGCATGTTTGCGGCGGATAATTCCCGTCGCCAGCACCGTCAGGCGGGCAACATCCTCCCAGGATAGCGTGGCAACGTCACCCGACACACCATGCTGACGCATCCACTCCCCAGCATGGTCGTCACCGGTAACGCCACAATACGCGGCAGCGCGATCCATGAGATCGAGGAAATCCTCGTACAGGGGGCCGCCCACCGTCTATTGCCTCCTCTCGTCTCTCGAATCCGTTCGGACTGTACCACAGAAAGCTCGTGCCGAACACGCGAGATCATCACGTCCGAAGCTCAAACACCTCGAACACAGCTTTCACCACGCGAGGGTCAAACTGGGTGCCGGCGCAGCGCCGCAACTCGGTGAGGGCATCCGCATGCCGCGCGGCTGTCCGATAGGGTCGATCTTCCGTCATCGCGCAGTACGCATCAACCGCGGCCAGAATCCGTGCGCCAAGCGGAATCTCCTCGCCTCGAAGTCCGTCGGGATATCCCGTGCCGTCCCAGCGCTCCTGGTGGTGGCGAACGAGCTTGGCCACTCCCTGCATCCACGGGACCGCCCGAAGAATTTCTTCGCCGATGATCGGGTGCTGGCGCATCAACACCCACTCGTGGTGAGTCAACGCTCCCGGCTTCTGCAGAATATCACCGGAGACACCGATCTTGCCGATGTCATGGAAGCGCGCCGCCCAGCGAATGTGATCGACCTGGGTGGCGTCGCATCCGAGATGTTGCGCCAGGACGACGCACACGCGGACCAGTCGCCGGCTGTGCGCCGCCGTCGGGCTATCATGTGCCTCCATTGCATGGACGAAGCTAACGACGACCTGCGCATAGGCGCGCCGTGTGGCCTCGCGCAACTGCGCCTCACGAATGGCAGTCCCTGCCGTCACGGTAATGCCCCGAAGAGTGTGTCGGTGGGCCGCTGACATGTCTCGCCTCATTGGCACAGATTATCCCGTTCCGGTACCTTAGACGACGCGAGACGGGGAACGTCTCACACGGGGAGACGCCTCAGGGGGGCTGCCTAAGAAAATCCCAACAAACCTGACCGATGCGTCTCACAGATGACCCGTCCCAACGGGGACCCGCATCACATCTTGCAAGGCGAGCACCGGTTGTTTCCTGGACGCTCAAGCGTTGCGTCAAGTGACGACCAGCCCGCAGCGTCGGTCAGGAGGCTCTTCGCCGACCACCTTCAGATCCTCTCGCGCGGTAGGCTACACGGGTAGCACGCAACCTGCACCCCGGGCCGCCTCAGTGAAGATGTTGGCATCAGCATCTAGCACTCTGATTTAGCCTGTCCTTTGCTCCGCGTTAACGTCGGTCTGCTACGATACGGTGCGACAGCATCGACCGAAGGAACTTGCTATGGGGATCTTGCTACTCGTGGTCGCGGTCGTCTTGGTGCTCGGTGTCGAGTTCGTCTTGATCGTGCGCAGAGCGTTGCCGGCGCCTTACGGAGACGCGCTGGAACCAGACCCCTATCTCTGGTCCTTGTACAGGGCTGATGCCGATCCATATGTCCGGGCAAGGAGTGTGACACCCGAATACACGTCTGTGGCGGCAGACCTTGGAGGCTTGCCACACCGCGACCCTCGCGCCCAAGATGCACGGGCCGCGAGCTAGCCTGCACATGCTGGCCGCGATGGACGACGCGCTAACGCAGACGTTGCGTTCCTACCCCTCGGGGAGGGCTCGATCATCGCGACCCCGCCGATCCATTCGTGACGCCACGGCGATGGCGTATCTTGTCGTCATCATCGGCACCCTTGTCGCTGGAGCCGCTGCGGTGCACCTCACGCTGTACCGGCGGGTCGAGTGCCGCCTTGGATTCCGGTGACGTTGTCGGACGGTCGTGCAGACATCCTGCCGAAACTAGAGTGGCGGGCTCTTCCAGATGCCCCTTGCCCCGTCTGTGCCCGATCGATAGTCCAGACCACTGTCGCGTCAAACCCGGGCTCTCTTGTTTGGAGACAACCTGGTGTGTCGCGGCTGACTTGTTGGGGGGAGCTGGTTACGCTAGCATGAGGCGTGAGGGCTGACCTCTTCCATCGAAACGGTTGTGTCTCGGGGGACCCGTGTCAGCGGCTACGGCTGATACCGCAGCCACTCTCGTACGGCGAACTTATCGGAGACATTATGCCATTGATCGACCCCCAACAAGCCCCAACGATCCCAGGGGTGGACTCGCCAGCCGAGCTATACTGGGTGCTCCAAGCGCCTACCCCTCTTGCAGGGATGAGATACCCGCGGCCGGACTTCCCCTGGAAGAACGTCGCCGACGCAGGATTTGAGTACGTCGTGTCGCTCCACCTTGGCGACTATGACCCCCACCCGTTGAAACCGCTGCTAACCGTCCAGCTCGAGGATTTGGCGCACGGCGGTGCTCCGCTCGATCCTGCGGCAGAGCAACGGTCGATTGTGACGGTCGCCGACGCTGTTGTTGAGACGCTTCACGCTGGGCACGGCGTAATCGTTCATTGCCTGGGCGGCACAGGCCGCTCTGGAACGGTCATCGGATGCGTCTTACGCAAGCTTGGGTACGGAGCCCCGGAAGTTGTTTCCTATCTCGATCGCTTGCACAAGGCGCGGGGAAAAACGGGTTGGCCAGAATCGCCGTGGCAGGGCGACCTTCTCTACAGCGTGGCACGCACCACGGCGGGACCGTGAGTACCGACCCGAAACGCTGGAGTCGAGCAGAGTACGATCGGCTTGTCGCCAGCGGCGGACTCCCACTCGATGCGCGGGTCGAACTCATCGGCGGCGAACTCTTCGAGATTCTTCCGCAGGGAGTCGTACATATCGCTGCGGTACAGATGGCGGAGGAAACCCTGCGATCCGTGTTCCTTTGGGGGGCACCACGTACGGGTGCAAGCTCCGTTGGCTCTGCACGATGACTCGAAACCGGAGCCAGACATCGCAGTCGTCAGCGGCTCCTTCAGGGACTATCGGAACGCTCACCCGCGCACCGCGGTCCTCGTTGTCGAGATCTCCGATGCCACGCTTGCGTTCGATCGAGAAGACAAAGCCCAAGTGTATGCCCAGGCCGACATCCCAGAGTATTGGATCGTTAACCTCATCGAGCGCCGTCTCGAAACGTTTCGAGACCCGGGGGGCTCTGGCTACAGGACCCACCTCGTGGTCCCCGAAGATGACGCGCTCAGCCCCCTCGCAGCGCCTGAGGCGCGTGTTGAAGTCTCGTCTCTGCTCCCGTAGGCGCGGCTGACCCGAGAACGGAGCCCACTACCAAGAGATCGGCGGGCGTCGGCTCGGTAGCGGGCTGCGACCGAGTACCCTTCTCCGCGCCGGTCTTAGCGCTTGCACGACGAGGGACTCGGGTTGCGGCTCATCGCCGATGTCTGCGTCGCCGGCCGTCTCTGAGCTACAAGGCTCATCATGCTCGGTCGTATGGGTGCGAGGCACCGGCACCCCGACCGGCTGCTCCAAGCATGGCCTCGATACGATCCAGCTGTGTCGACATCAGATTGCCTCCTAGTGGACGCGACGCAGTGGTCGGACGTGCTCGCCGGGGTGACGGTCGTCATCCGCCACTTGAAAGACGTGTTTCGGCCGGCCGTCTTTACCGGGCCCCAGTTCAAACGAGACTTCCTCCCCGGCCTCCAGCGACCGAAGCCCCGTCCCCTCGATGTCGCTGTCGTCTCCCGATTCGAGCACGGGTGGGGATTCATCGAGTGTGAGGCCGTTGGCCGTAACTACTTCGTGCACTACTCCGACATACCGCTGTCCAACGATGTGCTCAGGACATCAAGTATCAGACCTATCCAGCTCCGGTACTTTAGACGACGCGAGGGGAGGCACATCTTAGATGAAGAGAGATTTGACGGAGGGCATGTCTAAGAAAACCCTCACAAACCTGTACTGCTGCGCTCGATTCGAGACCGGCTACACTGCGGGAGCGTGCCACACGTGGGTTCACGTCTCCCCTGCCGCCTGGTTTAGGATCGCCCTCACACACCTGATGATGTGTGTCACACCCGCCAGCAGCCGGAACCGTCGGCGCCTATCCAATCGATTATCCGGATCCAAGTCGGCGAGCAGGACATCGATCATGTGGCGGGCGGTCCGGAGCACACGATCAGGTCTTCGCCCGGTAGCCGATAACATCGGGCGGCCTCATACTAAAGCGACGCGCTTCGGTGACAATTGCGGGGCGGTGAAGAGGTACCGGGCATGAACACTGAAGGGGATCCGAAAAGGTTCGTTCTAGCGGGCGCGATCCATGGCCGCCTGCGTCTTGCGGGGCTGTCGGCCGAGGAACCCTGGGACGCCATTCGATTGATCTATCGGACTGAAGCGGAACTCACCGCACGGACGTGCTGGGACCGTCGATGGATCGTGCGGACCGTTCATGAGCTGGACCACGCCCTGAGCCTGTCGCACGGAATTCCCGTCCCGATTGCCCTAACCATCAGCGATGCCCTCCTCGCTCGCGCCGAGCAGACGCGGGAAGGCAGCGGAGGATAAGGCTGGCGCACCAAGGGCAGCGCCTAGTGGAACCCTGCCCGGGCACGAATCGTTCTAAAAGGGAACGAGATGGTCTGAGGGGAGTGAAGCGTGCCCATCGACGCTGATCGGAACCGCGTCCTGCTTGCCCTCCGCGATCGCCCTCAGGGTGTCCGGACTGTTGAGATGGCTGACACGCTCGGCCTGCCGCAGGATGCCGTCGAGCGCCACCTCCAGTACTGCGCCGATTACGCGCTCGCGACCTGGGACAAGAAGAAGGACCGCACCGGCCTCGCCGTGATCACCGACCGTGGGCGCGACTATTTGACAAGACAGGGGCTGTAAGATACTCCCCGCCGCCTGGGGCCATGACGGCTCCAGGGATCGACCGCCATGGGTCAGCCCAAGCGCAAACGTCCGACCGGTCAGGCCACAGAGAGGGCGATGATCCAGCTGCTCAACAACGTCCTCGAGCAGCGCGGTCGGTTCGCGTGGTACGAGGCACTGGGGGATCTCAGCCTCCTTCGCGTTCCTCATTCCGTGACGCAGGCGTGGGCGGACCTGAGCGCCTTGGATCGCGCGCACCGGTTGTGCGCGGCGCTAGCACGATGCCGGACTCGCCTGCAGGACACAGCGGGTGTCAGGTACTACGCAGCGCTGGCGGACCCGCCTTCGGTAACATATGGTAACCTCGCGCAGGCCCTTCGCCAGACCACCGACGCTCTCACCGCCGCCCGAGAAACGCGACAGCCGCTCTCTCCTCCAGCCTCTTTCCGACGCTCCGGGCACGCTCGTCCCAGACAACGGCGCCGACGATAGGCACCCTGACCTGCCCCGCTGCTGGGCCGTCACCGCCTGGTCAACGTCAACACGTTGATCAACGCCGCGTGGTGCACAGGTGCTTACGCCCGCGCCGTGTGGCGCACTTCGCCCCTGCCATCGGCACGCAAAACGTAGTAGGCACAATTGCACCGCCGACCATCGCCACGCTCGACCGAGCACCGCGGCGTGATCACCCCTGCCCGCCCGATGTGTTCTGTGTGACACTTATCGCACAGATAGGTCCCGCTCACCGGCCACGGCAATCCAGCTTTCGCACGAACGCGCTCGACCACGCCGCACCTAATATTCGTAGCGCACAGGCGGCAATTCGGTCGTCATGATCTCATGGGAGATGTGCCTGAGGTCGTTTCTGGCTCCCTCCTCGCTGCCGAAGGAGCCGATCAGCATCTTCTGCCCGGCCGCACAGATCAACACGAGTGACGCTCCCTCGGCCCCAATTTGCCGGCCCTGATCCAGATTGATCACAATTTGTTCGTCGCCAGCGTTGAGCCACACCTTGGCACCCCCGAAAATGTTTACGTTAGAACCGATGAACGCGAGCTGCGGCGCACTCTATGCTCCGATGTTGGGATCTTCACGTGCAACCATCCCCAGTGCATCGCCGCCCCTGGTCTTCCGCTCGACCAGGTCCGGCTCATTCCTAGTGAACGGCGGCCACGGCGCGAACGGCGGAGCAGCATTGAGGCATAGCTATCGCTCCTGTGGTTCGGGGTGGGGCCGCGAGGCCGACAACAAGGCAGCCTCTTGAATCCCCAGTTCGGTCAGCTCGTAGAGCGTGTCGTATTTGCGCCAGATGAGACGCTGCCGTTCCAGTTGATCGAGCGCGGCGCGCCAGTCAAGGCCTTGTACGTCTAGTTGGCCCGTCAGGATCCTCGTATTGTGGGTCGAATCGAATCGAAAAATCCTTCCCTGATTCGTCGTCGCCCGATACGCGACAAGCAACAACCTCCGGGCCAGCTCACTCAGATCTGACCCCGACGAACCAACCATCTCAACCTCCGGGAAGACCCAAGGGGGAACGGATCCGCTCGACATATACGGCTGAACAACGATATTCCATTTTGATGACGGCCCTTCCCGCTAGGCCCCGCCGAGACGTCGTTGGCCAAGTTGGCCAACGACGTGTGAGGCGGCTCGGACGACGCAATGCTACAATGGGAACGGCCTCTGGGATAGCATCGGCGTCGTCCCCCCGGCTGACTGAGCGTTTTCACGCACCGAGGGAGAAGAAGCAGATGCGGCAGGGACCCGTTGAAGCACTGCTAGTCAAGATTAGCCCACGATTCGCGATGGTCAATGCCGTGGCTGCTCGCGCCGAACAGTTAATCAGCGGAGACCTCCCGGCGATAGAGACGAATACGCGAAATCCCGTCCTGGTGGCGATGGAAGAACTGGCTGTGGGAAAGCTGCACCTGGTCACGAAACGATCGCCCGAACATGCACAGGCGCCATCGCCGGCCGTGGAGTTCGTGCCAGCCCCTGCGGGCGACTCCGCTGTCCCTGAGGCAACATGACGACGCGATACCGGCGGGGCTCCACCAAACCCCTGTCGTTCTTTGGCATCAAGTTCAAGACGCCGGCTGCGCGGCTCGCTCAGGCCAAACCGGTGGACGAGAACGCTCCGCATGGGGACACAAACCTCCCGGAGCGGGAACCGAACGAGAACGCCTCGGATGTCGAACGTGACTGAGGGCATCGACATCCTGGGAATCCTGAATCGGCTGCCGCATCGCCATCCATTCCTGCTGGTCGACCGCATCTTGGAAGTGGAACCCGGGAAGCGCATCATCGGCCTTAAGAACATATCCATCGGCGAACCGTTCTTCGCTGGCCACTTCCCGGGGGAGCCTGTGATGCCAGGGGTGCTGATCGTGGAGGCGATGGCGCAGGTGGCGGCGGTGCTTGTGATGCTTCAACCCGAGGCGAAGGGACACATCGTCCATCTCGTCGGCATCAACCACGTGCGCTTCCGACACTCCGTGCGCCCTGGCGACCAGCTGATTACCGAGGTCGTCTCGTTGGGAGGCCACGGTCGATTCGGCAAGGCTGACGTAATGGCCAAAGTCGATGGCGAAACGGTGGCAACGGGCGAGTTGATGTACGCCCTTGTAGATTCACGGAACCCGGAAGAGGCAAAATAGAAAGCGACCGGTTGTCCGGCCGCCTTCTGCTCATCGTATCTGGCGCTCACGCCGGGCCGGTCGGTTACCCGATGACGCGGACGTTGCCCGCCTGGGGACCTTTTTGCCCTTGTGTCGGTTCGTATTCGACTTTCTGCCCTTCGTTCAGCGTCTTGTAGCCCTCGCTCTGAATCGCACTGAAGTGCACGAACAGATCCTTACTGCCATCCTCCGGGGTGATAAATCCGTACCCCTTTTCGCCGTTGAACCATTTCACCGTACCCGTTGCCATGCCGCACCTGCCTCATAGATCATGCTACCAACCGACTCTGCAGCCTGCTGATGGCTGCCAAGTATGACAGGCACTGCCCGCCTGCGCAAGCGCGGCGGAACGTGAGATAACGCCACGACGGTGCGTGGGGCGTCAGGTCGGCCGGTGTTTGATCTGGCCGCGCGAGCGTGCCGTGTACGTACCAATGTGATTCAGGATCGCCTGTGCGTCCTGGCGGTCGAATCGCAATTCGGCCCGGGGCGGTCGCGGCGTCACCACTCCGCTCTCGACATACCAGCCGCGGTGGACCATCGCATTCACGGCGGTGAGGACCGCTTCCGTGCCCCAGAACAGAAGTCCGGTCGATGGCCGCGGCGCGGCGGCCGGAGCCGCCGGCTGGCCGTCCACGTATCCGCGAAGGAACGGGGCGATGAATTCCTCCGGCAGATCGTCCAGCACGGCGGGATCGTCGCCGTGCAGTTCCGAGGGAATGCCCCAACGCACCATCATCTTGCAGAGGTTCTGGTCGCGGACGTAGAGTTGCCACCCTAGAAGGCTGCTGCGGCAAAATTCATGCCGCAACTGCGGTGTCGCCAGATCGGCCATGAAGGTAGCCATGTACTCCTCCGATCGGTCGCCCAGCGTCACGACGAGGGCGCAGGACGCGCCCTGACCGCGGATCCACCCCGCGGCCGTGAGAAATCCCACCCAGTACACCTGGGTTTCCGCGGCAGGTAGTCCGGCGGCTATGGCACGGTTGTTGAGCAACTGAGCTGGGTCTGACAACCTCACGTCGGGGACGGGTGCAAGCACTTGCTCCACCATCCTGAGTGAGAAGGTGTACGCTTCCGCGATCTCGGCTGTGGTTTTGCCTTTGCGGGCCGCAGCACGAATGCGTGCGGTTCGCTCCCGCAGCTCGAGCGCGGCCGCGTTCATATGGCGCCTCCGGATATCCACCGGAACCTCTACTCGTCCTGGGGGATCAAACGGACGTGATCCTGCTCCTGAGACATCGGGCCGGAGGGCGGGATCTGTTCTTGCGGGAGGTCCGGTTGGGGTGCCGGATCCGCGGTGCGAAACTGTCTCCGTGCGAGCTTTGCCTGGCGTTTTTCGAGCTGTCTCAGTTCACGCGCACGTTTTGCGGCGTTGTAATTTGGACGCTTCAAATATCACGCTCCTTATCCCGAATGTTTCCCAGTGTAGCATCCCGGCGGGCCGCTATCGCTTCGACGCTTCAAAGTTGATCCCAAAGGACCGGCGCAGTTCTCTATTGGACGGCTTCTTGGTGCCCGGCATCGAGGAATCCCAGGGGAAAGGACCCGGCTGCACCCGCCCTCGCGATGCCCGTACGGATTCTATCTTGCTTGGTTTGGCGGTGCGAGCGCTACCGGTTTGCCGTTGATCCCGTCGCATCGGATGCTTCCTCTCGTGGCGACCGAATTAGCTTCCACCGCCCGCATGAACGGTCGGACGGATAGGAGACTACGTATTCATCTTAGCACAGATCGTCGCCCGCGTTCGGCGGCGTCGCTGTGGTTGATCGTGCGCTCGCGTAAGTGCAGCTTGCAACACCATGTACCCAGTCGGTAGGATCCCGACCCGCGGAGTCGACCCATCATCGTCCCCCTCGGGGTGATGGCGACCAAACGGCTATCCATGCGACAGACGCGCGAGATTCTCACTACGCCGGCAGGCGGTCTATCATCCTCGGCCGTCGGTTCTCTTCAGAAAACGATCGGCGCTGGGTGTGTTGGCCGAAGAGCTGGGGCACATCGTCCTCAATCATCAGCTCGTTGAAAGCACCGATCCGCGCGCTCTGGCGATCGGGCTGCTCGAGGGGCGGCGGGTGATCTACGAACGCGAAGGCCGGACGTTTGCGGCCGAACTCCTGATGCCGCTCCCAGAGGTACGGTGGCAATGGTTCCATGCTCTGCGGGAACGGTTCGGCCCCGATCATGAAGCCTCACGAGAAGAACTCGTCCGACAGCTCGCCAAAGAGTTTGCCGTGACGCTGGCCGCGACGAGGATCCGGCTGACTGGGCTACGCCTGACTTCCGGTTGAGTACGAATGTGAATGTAGCCCAGCGCTCGGTACGGAGGCGAGTTGAGGAATATCGCAAAGTAGGCTGTTGTCCCGGTCATGCAAAACGGTCCTTAAGCAGTGCTGAGAGGTGGTTCTTGATCGCGTTTCGTAGTTGTCGCCGGAGCCCAGGCTGATCTTGGAGCGGGCTTGTGATCTTGCACGAGATCGCCTCGTCTCTCCGATCCATCTCTGTCCTCGGGTGTCCCGCTACGGGGCACGCCGAACCCGGGGCAAGTCCAAGACTCGGACAACCAACGCTCCTGCAGCGTCGCGCGGGTGGCCACGGTCCGCAGTACGGCAGGGACTGCAGGGGCTTCGCGGCCACGCTCGGCAGTCAACCTGAGTGTATACTGAGGATAGCCGCGAATTCCAATGCACACTACGGCTCATCCCACCCCGATCCCGGTTCGCGAAAGTGTGGTTTGGGGGGCCGAAATGCATAATGCGGGAGGCAGACGAAGATCACGCAGGACGTCAACATCAACGCGATCAAGATCGCGCTGGCCTCTCCGGACCAGATCCGTCAGTGGTCGCGGGGCGAGGTGAAGAAGCCGGAGACGCTCAATTACCGGACTCTCAAGCCCGAGCGGGACGGGCTGTTCTGTGAGCGGATCTTCGGGCCGACGAAGGACTGGGAGTGCTACTGCGGTAAGTATAAGCGCCTCCGGTTCAAGGGGATCGTCTGCGAGCGCTGCGGCGTGGAGGTGACCCGCGCCAAGGTCCGCCGGGAGCGAATGGGCCACATCGAGCTCGCCGCGCCGGTCTGCCACATCTGGTACCTGAAGAGCGTCCCCAGCCGGATCGGCCTGGTGCTCGACATGTCCCCTCGGGCGCTCGAGCGCGTCGTGTACTTCGCGTCCTACGTCGTGACCGATCCCGGCCACACCAAGGACCTGTCCAAGTACCAACTGCTCACGGCGGCCGACTATCACGAGCTTCGGAAGACGTACGGCAACGGGTTCAAGGCAGGGATCGGCGCGGAGGCGATCAAGGGGCTGCTCCAGGAGCTGAACCTCGCCCAGACGGCGGAGACGCTCCGCACGGAGCTCAAGACCGCAAGCGGCCAGAAGCGGCTGAAGCTCCTCAAGCGGCTCGAGGTCGTCGAGGCGTTCCGCAAGAGCGGCAATCGTGCCGACTGGATGACCCTTGACGTCGTTCCCGTCATCCCGCCGGACCTGCGGCCGATGGTGCAGCTCGACGGCGGCCGGTTCGCGACGAGCGACCTCAACGATCTGTACCGCCGCGTGATCAACCGGAACAACCGTCTGAAGCGCCTGCTGGACCTCGGGGCGCCCGAGATCATCGTGTGCAACGAGAAGCGGATGCTGCAGGAAGCCGTAGATGCCCTCCTCGACAACGGCCGCCGCGGCCGCCCGGTGACCGGTCCCCACAACCGCCCCCTCAAGTCGCTGAGCGACATGCTCAAGGGCAAACAGGGACGGTTCCGGCAGAACCTCCTCGGCAAGCGCGTGGACTACTCCGGGCGGTCGGTGATTGTGGTGGGGCCGACGCTGCGGCTGCACCAGTGCGGGCTCCCGCGGGAGATGGCGCTTGAGCTCTTCAAGCCGTTCATCATGAAGAAGCTCGTCGACCGCGGGCTCAGCCAGAACATCAAGAGCGCCAAGCGCACGACCGCGCGGGCGCGCCTCGAGGTGTGGAACGTGCTCGAGGAGGTCGTGCACGAGCACCCGGTGATGCTCAACCGCGCCCCGACGCTGCACCGGTTGGGGATCCAGGCGTTCGAGCCGGTCCTGATCGATGGGAAGGCGATCCAGATCCACCCGCTGGTCTGCACGGCGTACAACGCGGACTTCGACGGGGACCAGATGGCGGTGCACGTGCCGCTCTCCGCCGCCGCCCAAGCGGAAGCCCGCGTGCTGATGCTCTCCGCGTACAACATCCTCTCGCCCGCGTACGGCCGCGCGATCACGTCGCCCACCCGCGATATCGTGTTCGGGTGCTACTACCTCACCCTTGAGCGCGCGGGCGCGCCGGGCGAGGGAAAGGTGTTCAGCCGCCCGGACGAGGTGCGCCTCGCCTACGAGTGCGGGGTCGTGGATCTCCATGCCAAGATCAAGGTCCGGCTCAGCCACGACGGCGAGCTGATCGACACCACGGTGGGGCGGGTCGTCTTCAACGAGGCGCTCCCCGAGGAACTGCGGTTCATTAACGAGGTGTGCGACCGGAAGATCCTTTCGCAGATCGTGTCGGACGCCCACACCCGCCTGGGGTCGACGAAAACCATGCAGCTGCTCGACAGCATCAAGGACCTGGGGTTCCGCTTCGCGACGGTGAGCGGCAGCGGCATCGCGCTGTCCGACATCGTCATCCCGAAGGAGAAGGAAGCGATCCTCGCCACGGCGGACAAGGACGTCGACGCGATCGACACGCAGCACCGCCGCGGCCTGATCACCAACGAGGAGCGGTACCTCAAGACCGTGGAGGTCTGGACCCAGGCAACGGAGACGATCACGCGCAAGATGCTGAACGCGTTCGACCCCTTCAACCCGCTGTACCTGATGGCGCAGTCCGGCGCACGCGGCAACATCCAGCAGATCCGCCAACTGGCCGGGATGCGGGGGCTCATGACCGACCCCTCGGGGCGGATCATCGAGCTGCCGATCAAGGCCAACTTCCGCGAGGGGCTCACCGTGCTGGAGTACTTCATCAGCACTCACGGGCAGCGGAAGGGCCTCGCGGACACCGCGATCCGGACCTCCGAGTCCGGGTATCTCACGCGGCGACTCGTCGACGTCGTCCAGGACGTGATCGTCCGCGAAGAAGACTGCAAGACGACGTCCGGAGTGGACATGACGCCGATCACGCACGGAAGCCAGGTCGTCGTCTCCCTCGCGGACCGGATTACCGGGCGCGTTGCCTCCGAGGACGTCGTCGCGCCGCGCAGCAAGCGGGTGCTGGTCGAAGTCGGGCAGGAAATCGACGAGGGAGTGGCCGAGCGGATCGAACAGGCGGGCATTCCCTCGGTCGGCGTCCGTTCCGTCCTGACGTGCAAGACTCGGCACGGGGTCTGCGCGAAGTGCCACGGGCGCAACCTGGCGACCGGGAAACTGGTCGAGATCGGCGAGGCCGTGGGCATCATCGCGGCACAGTCGATCGGCGAGCCGGGGACGCAACTGACGATGCGGACGTTCCACACCGGCGGCGTCGCCGGATTCGACATCACGCAGGGCCTGCCGCGTGTCGAGGAACTGTTCGAGGCGCGCCCCCCGAAGGGGCAGGCGGTGATCAGCGAGATCGACGGAACGGTGCACGTCTCCGGGCGCACAGGTGCGCGGGTGCTCACTGTAAGCGGCCGCGACGGCGAGCGGGAGTATTCGGTGGCCGACGGCGTGCGCGTGGCCGACGGCGACACGGTCTCGGCGGGCGACCAGCTGACCGATGGCTCGGTCAACCCGCACGACATCCTCCGGATCAAGGGCTTGGCGGCCGTCCAAGGCTACCTCGTCCAGGAGATCCAGAGCGTGTACCGCTCCCAGGGCGTGGACATCAACGACAAGCACATCGAGATCATCGTCCGGCAGATGCTGCGGCGCGTGCACATCGAGGACCCCGGGGACACGGCGTGCCTGCCCGGTGAGATCGTGGACGTGTTCGCCCTGGAGGATGAGAACGCTCGGGCGACAGCTTCCCGCAAGAAGCCCGCCACGGCGCGGCCGGTACTGCTCGGCATCACCAAGGCCTCGCTGGCGACAGAGAGCTTCCTCTCGGCGGCAAGCTTCCAGGAGACGACACGGGTCCTGACCGATGCCGCGATCAAGGGGAAGACGGATCCGCTGCTCGGCCTCAAGGAGAACGTCATCATCGGCAAGCTGATCCCGGCGGGCACGGGGATGCCCCGCTACCGCTCGCTCAAGATCTCGGTGGAAGCCCTGTCGTAGGCGCGCAGAGCTGCCCGCCCCTCGCAAGACATCCAGCGAGCGTTCCGATCCGAGTGCTCGCTGCAGTGTCCGGGGGAGATGACATGGCCCCGCGGGTGCTCGTCGGTACGGGGCAGACGGGGGTCACCATCGTGCGCTCGAGCAGCTCACCGCGCTCCTGCAGGTCTGCCGCCTGACCTGCCAGACACTCAAGGTCAACCCCCCAAATGCGCCATCAGAACCTCGCGCGCTTTTCGGGCGATCCACAGCGCACGTGGCTGGAAGTGACGCACGCACGGACCGTCCAAGCTGCGATTCGGGGCGTAGCGTCCCGAAGACGTCTACGAGGAGCGGCGGGCGTCCGTCGACGACGCGGCCAAGCTGGTGGAGGAACCCATCGGGCTTCCTGCCGCGCGACCACCCTCGTGGGTACAGCCGAAACAGCCTAATCACCATTCACCATTGGGGGGTGCGGGGACGACCCCCGTCCCTGCTGCGTCGTATGCACAGAGAGGCTACTGCACGTGGCCGTGTTCAGTAGTCTCATGAGGAACGTGTACATTCCAGGCCCACCGATAACGAGGCCCGCTCCTTCGACCACCAGGAAGGCACGCCCTGCCAGGACAGCCGAAACGGGACCGCCCCGGGCCTTACTGTGCTACTGTGCCGGGCGACGCATACCGTCAAGGAAGAGGGCAATCCCCGCGACTCCCACCAATACCCCCGTGACCATCCAGAACCGGGAACCGGTCATGAAGCTCCCGGACAGCACGCGGATGCCCTGGAGAACCCACACCCCGCTGACCGCGAGCATAACAACGCCGAGCGCGGGTTGCGCGCTACGCATGGCGCATCCTCCTTCCCTCCACTGTCACCCCTGCATTCCGCGGAACGGCAGTATCCGCATTGCGTGGGTACCGAGCCCCAGCGCCGCCCACGCCCATCATCCGTTTGCTCGGCTTGCAGCCCGTAAGATCACCGGGCCTGCCTCCCGAATCACGAGCTCCCCTCCACCTGGGCGACCAGATCGTCGGTCCTAACGTATTCAATCGCGTCTCGCCATTGCGGCATGGCCTGACCGAACTTGCTCAGCGAACGCCTTCATTCCGCGCTCGTACGATCGTGAGTGTCGCGCATGTCGACACTCGGGACCTAGACTAGTATGGGCCGCTCTCCTCCTGCTCATCCCGGCGCTGCCGCCGCGGGCGTTATTACCGACCCCGGACCAGAAAACGGATAGCGGTCCGTTCTTCGCCGTCAATCGCGATCTTCGTGAACGCCGGCACGACGACCAGATCGACCCCGTTGGGGGCCACGAATCCGCGGGCGATCGCAATCGCCTTCACGGCTTGGTTGACGGCGCCAGCCCCGACGGCCTGGAGTTCCACAGCCCCGTCCTTCCGCAAGACGGCGGCGAGCGCGCCGGCCACCGCCGTGGGATTGGAGTGGGCAGAGACCTTCAACACCTCTCCCATGCCCTCAATGCTCCGTCGCACCTGCCGCTGGCGCCTGAGGGCGACATGCCACAAGACTGTCGTTCCGCTACACAGCGCCAACCATCCTGCCAGCGCCAACGACACCCACGCCCATGCCGGAGCCCGCGCTCTGCGACAGTGGGGAAGGGTGCGGGATTCGGGACAGACCCCGTGCGCCATCGCTTATAGCGCCATCGCGGCTTCTCCGTACGCCTGCGTCCGCATCCTCGAACCTCTCTGTCATGACGGTACGGTAGATGGTTTCGTACATTTCGGCCATGCGGGGCGCGGAGAAGTGGTCCTCAACATGCGCCCGGCAGGCATCCCGGGAGAGATCGCCCGCTCTCTGGACCGCGTCAATCATCTGTGCCTGCGAGTGACAGACGAACCCCGTTTGGCCGTGGACCACGACCTCCGGTACCGACCCGAGGTTCATGGCGATCACCGGCGTGCCGCAGGCCATCGCTTCGATCATCGTGATGCCAAACGGCTCTGGCCAGTTGATCGGGAAGAGATAGGCGAACGCGTTTCCTAGAAACCCGTCCTTTTGCGTTTCGTCGATCTCGCCAATGTATTCCACCCTGGGATCGCGTAACATCGGTTTGATCTCTGCCGTGAAGTACTCCCGGTCGACCGGATCGACTTTGGCCGCAATACGGAGAGGCATGTCGACGGCCTTTGCGATCTCGATCGCCCGGTCGATGCCCTTCTCCGGCGAGATCCGGCCCAAGAATGCCAGATACGTCCCCGGACGTTCCCTGAACGTGAAGTGGCTGAGGGCAATCCCGTTGTAGACGGTGCCCAGCCATCGCGCATGGGGGAGCGGGCTCCGCTGAGCATGGCTGATCGACACGACGTACTGTTCGGAAAACTCTGCGTAAACGTCCTCGAGTTCGGGGAGGTCAAGGCGCCCGTGGAGCGTTGTGACCATGGGCGTTTCGGTTTGGCGGGCCGTCGAGAGGGCGAGGTAATCAACATGGTTGTGAATGATGTCAAACTCGCGTGCCCGCGCACTGACCTTTCCCAACTCGATCATCGTATACGCGACATGATCCCGAATGCGGGGATTCAACCGCAGACCTTCCGGGCAACATGCCACCAACTCTGCCGCTGTGGTTGAGTCTCCGCTCGCGAAGAGCACGACGTCATGGCCTCGCCGTACGAGCTCCTCTGTCAGGCTGGAGACGACGCGCTCCGTACCACCATAAAGCCGCGGCGGCACACTTTCAGCAAGCGGGGCGATCTGCGCAATCCTCATTGGCCCTCCTCTTTTCTGTCGGGGCGGAATGGCTCCGGATACCGTGGACGACCCTTGTCGACCGCTAGGATCTCCGGACATGGGCCTGACGGCAATCCGCATCGTGCTTGGTCAGACAAGCTCGCTCCAAAATCCGATGCGAGCCGATCGCGATGAACCATGGCCTTGATGGCAAGAGCCAGTGATTACCCTCGAAAGACCCTCACCTCGGAGTCGAGAGCCGTAGAACCCCCAGCGTATCAGGTACCCTCGGCCACGGTCCGTGATTGCCGCATGCCCCGCAGGTGTGATCTTGATCGAGCGCCATGACCATCCACCTGATTCCCGCGGCGAGAGTCGTTCGCCCTTGTGCCACCTCGGATCTCAAATTAGGCACGGGCACGGGCGGGCGAGCGCAACGATGCCAGCGCCGCAGCAACGGACGCGAAGATGGGCACCGCTTTTTCGGGCCCTGCGACTTCAAGAAGCGTGCGTACCATAGGGCTCGGTTCCGCTAGCACCAGTCGTTGTCCGCACTGAATGAACAGCTGATACGCGTCCAGTAACGCGTGCATCCCGGCAGCATCGATGCCTAGGATCGCCTTCAAATCGACGATGACGTTGAGATGGTCCTCACGCATCGCCCTCAGATTAGACCACAGGAGAGGAACGGTCGCCACGTTGACCTCTCCAACGGGACGGACCAGCATTGCTTCGGGGGTCTTTTCGATCACCCACTCGAGGCTGCCGACAGGTAGATCCGGATATGGTCTGATCATGATGCGCCCCCAGGAACCGCCGCAATTGAACCAGTGCCTTCTCCTCTCCAGGAGCCGACCAATGGCCGCGGGAAGGGTCGTAGACGCAACAAAGAGGGAACATTATTATGATACTCTCGCGTCGGCGGACAAACAAGAGCGGCCTGGTGCGTTTGCGGATTTCGTCCAAAGTGAACACCCTTTCCACATAACTCCCGATCACCGATTCCAGTACATCTCGATCAGCGGTGCGGTGGCCGCGCTCGATCGCGGCGGTGCCCAATGTCCTGAGCCAGACCAAAGGCAAAGGGGGGCACGCCGACGGTCGCGAGGCGGAGACTTTCGATGCGGCAGATTCGCGCCATTTTCCGGCTGTACGGTCAGCACGGCCCGGACCCGTTGTCCGGCGTGCTGGTAGCTGGGGACCAAGTGGGTGCGCAGGAACTGGATCGGCGCCTCCTGGGCGACCTGCGGAACGAGGGTCGCCACGCCGTAGAGGCAGGCCGCATCGCACGCCGTGAGCTGCCAGACCTTGCCCACGCCCGTGAGTTTCCCAATGTAGAAGGCGTCGAGGCAGACCAGGTCGCCGTGGCGTTGCGCCTCGACGTGCGGCCGCGCCAAGCGCACGGCGCGTGCGCTCCGTCAGCAGGCCGTTGGTCGCCGCGCGCGCCTCCAGCCGGGTCAGTCGCTCCCAACGGATCTGCACACCGTGCCGCTTGAGAATCAAGAGACGCCGGAACCACTGACACCCCAGCGCGCCGGGCGCAGTTGAGCGGCAATCCGGGCGGGCCACAGCAGAGCGTAGGCCAGCACGGCATGCGCCAGGGCGGGGACGGCCTGGCGCGGCCAGTGGGTCCGGCCGAGCGGGTCGCGGAAGCAGTCCATCGGGCCCGTC
Source organism: bacterium (assembly GCA_035622635.1). Taxonomy (GTDB): domain Bacteria; phylum Sysuimicrobiota; class Sysuimicrobiia; order Sysuimicrobiales; family Segetimicrobiaceae; genus JAJPIA01. Next base: position 24,766 of record DASPUZ010000229.1, read on the forward strand.
GCGCAGGAAGCGCTGGCGCCAGCGATAGAAGACCGTCCGGG
>DASPUZ010000230.1:0-3654 GCA_035622635.1 bacterium
CGCCGTGTTTATTCCCTTTGGCGGCATGGCGTTGCCCGTCGAGACGCGCTTGGACCGCTTGCCAGAGGTCGTCGGGGATGATGCGTAGCTCGGGCACGTCGCGCCACACCCATTCGGACTGAGGACGCACCCGCATGACACGCTTGCCCGTCTCGGGATCGAGGACTTTGCGTCTGCGATTCCATACAACCTTGCCCACGTACAAGGCCCAGGCAAACGGCGAGGCGACATAGTTCCTCTTCGCGCGTCCGGTCCCGGATCGCAGCGAGGAGGAGGAGGGGTGCTACCCGGGTCTAGTTGCTTCCATCTAACTGCTACCGGTCTAGGAGCTACTAGAGGACACTTCAGGTTATGGCAGAAAGCAATGGCTATAGGTAGTTCAGATACCTCCCGGGCGCTTCGCGAGCCGACCCGGCTGCCGGGAACAGGCGCCTCACCGGCCGGGCCGGACACTGTACGAGAGGAGGGTGAACAGTTCCGCGTCGAGGTAGCTACGACTCTGCTTCCGTGGGGGGAGACCGCCTTGGTTGGATGCCGCCACATCAGCACGTCGTCGACCACCGACACCGTGCATCGACCCGCACACCGGTCCATCGCCGCAATGACCATCGGTGTCATGCTTGCCGCGCTCATCGCGGTCCCCGGTCTGGGGTGGGCCGCAGGGCCGGCGACCCTGATCTGGGGACGTTCGGGAGACGCCTTTACGCTGGACGTGCCGCTGTCCACAGAGACGCAGACCACCATGGTGTCCACGCAGCTCTACAACACGCTCGTGCGGGCGAAGCCGGGGCAGCTCGACGTGGAGCCGGACCTCGCGACCAGTTGGACCACCTCGCCGGACGGGCTCGTCTGGACCTTCACGCTGCGGAAGGATGTGACGTTTCACGACGGCACGCCCTTCAACGCCGAGGCGGTGAAGTTCAACATCGACCGCTGGGCCGATCCTACCAACCGCTACCGGCCCAGAGGCGGCACCTTCGAAGCCTGGGACGACTTCATGGCCAGCACGTACAAAGAGTCCCACGTGGTCGGCCCGTACACGGTGCAGATCGTGCTCAAGTCGCCCAACGCCCCGATGTTGGCGGCGCTGTCGGCGATCTCCTTCGGGTTCGCCAGCCCGCGGTCGATGCAGCAGAACGGCGGCGACAGCGTAACCCAGCATCCGGTCGGGACCGGACCGTTCAAGTTCATCGAGTGGGTCCGTGACGACCACATCACCCTGGACGCGAACCCGTCCTATTTCCGCAAGGGCCTGCCCAAGGTCGGCCGCGTCATCTTCCGCGTGATCAAGGACAACGCCGCGCGCTTCCTGGCCCTGAAGTCGGGTGAGGTGCAGATCATCGAGCTGCCGAACCCGGATGACGTGCGGACGGCGCAGCACGACCCGAACCTCCGGGTCATGCTCCGGCCGGCGTTCAACACCGGCTGGCTGCGCTTCAACCTGAATCTGCCGCTTTTCCAGGACCGCCGGATCCGCGCGGCGATGGCGCTCGCAATCGATCGGCATGCCATCGTCGACGCGCTCTACGGCGGCTACGGACAGGTCGCCGACCAGCTCCTGCCGCCGGTGATGTGGGGCCGGTCGCCGAATCTGCAGGGCTACCCGTACGACCCCGTCCACGCGCGGGAGCTGCTGACCGAGGCCGGCTATCCCAACGGCTTCTCGTTCGACTTCTGGTACATTCCGGTGAGCCGGACGTATTTCCCCAACGGCAAGGACATCGCGACCGCCATCGCCAGCTACCTCGCCAAGGTCGGCATCAGAGCGCACCTCATGACGGAGGACTGGGCCACGTATCTGAATGATCGCGCGACCAACCGCTTCCAGGTGTACATGATCGGTGCCACGGGCGACTACGGCGACCCGGATCCTTGGTGGGCCTACAACTACAGCCGGTACGATCCCGGCAGTGCCAGCTTTTCCTACAACAAGCCGCAGCTCTTCGCGCTCATCGGGAAGGCGCGGGCCGTCACGGACCAAAACACGCGGAAGCAATACTACGCCCAGATCGCCGACATGATCTTCGTGGACGTCCGCGACATTTACATCGCGCACGCCCGCGTCCCTGTGATCATGCGGCAGAACGTCACGGGACTGGTCCTGCAGCCCACGGCCAACGAGTACATGGAAACGGTGACGCTCAAATGAGCGACGCCGCGCGGCCCAAGTACCGGCTCCAGGACATGTCGTGGCTGGAGGCGGAGGAAGCCTTTCGGCGTGTCGACACGGCGATCGTGCCGGTGGGGACGCTGCACGCCCACGGTCCGATTCCCATCGGCATCGATTTCCGGTCGGTAGAGGTGCTGGCGGACGAAATCGGCAAGCGCACCGGTGTACTGGTGCTGCCGGTGGTCGCCTACGGCGAGAACGACAAGATGAAGCAGTACCCTGGCACGATCGCGATCGATGCGGAGACCCTCCGGGCGGTCTACACGGACATCTGCCGGAGTCTGCGTCGCAACGGCATTCGCCGGGTGATCTTCCTCAACGGTCACGGAGGAAACCACGAACCGTTGCTCCGCGCCGGCCGTACGGCGCGTGAACTCGGCATGCTGGTGGCCATCGTGGGGTGGGGGGAGATCGAGCGGGCCCTGATGCCGCATGTGTTTACGCGGGGCAATTACACATCTCGGTTTGCCTTCGCAGAGCTGGGGATGGCGGTGGCCATCGACGGCCTGGCGATCGCCGATCTGCGTGAGGGCGTCTATAAGGGAGAGTGGGGGTTCGATCCCATCGTCAAGCCTGTGTTGGGCGATCGCATCGCGCCGGCGGGGTTCAGCAGCTTCACCTTCGCCGGCGCGCCGGTGACGATTCCGGTGGACGCGTGGGAGGTCGATGACGAGAGCCCGCCGCGCGTCGATGCGGCGCTGCTCGAGGAACTGCGGCAGCAGGGGTCGGAGACGCTCGCCCGCATGACCGACTACATTTCGGCCTTTGTGCGAGAATTCCAAACGGTGAAGATTCCTCCGGTGCCGCCCGCCTGACCGGGACGGCGGCGCGGATGCCGCCGCGCCCCCGTCTCTTCGCACGTCCTCGTGATCCGCTCGGGGCTCGCGTCGGGGCGACCGTCGGCCGCGGACACGACGCCGTCGTCCGGTCGTCGCGGCGGACCGTGCCGGCCGTGCAATCTGCTTCGCACGAACCCTCGCCGACGCGGGCCGTCGGCGGTAAAGGGATACCGTCGGTTCTTTGACCTCCGGCCCCCCCCTGCGCACCTCCGGCGGCCGTGCGGTCCATCTGGCGGCGGCGGGTCCGGGCGGCGCGCTACGGTAGCGCCGCCCCAAGCTCCCGCGCGTAGGCGCTCGCCTCGTCGATGTTATGCCAGCCGAGCGTCCGCTTGCCATCCTCGATCTCTTCGATCATCTGGAGAATGCGCCGGTTCAGCGGCACGTCGACCTTGTAGCGGTCCGCGACGCACACCACCGTGAGATAGGCGGCCTCGCTCTTCCGCTTCCGATAGACGATGTCCCAATGGATCCCGCTCGCCTTCTTCACGTACTGGTAGCTGCCGGCCGCCTGCTTCAACTTGTGCCCAGATAGATGCTCCACCAACCGGTCGTACGCCGCGAGCAGCCGTTGCGTGTCGGCCGGTGTCTTCGGGTGGTAGAGCGCAGGATCGAACCACTCGTCGGAATGGAGTCGGATCCCCGCCG
>DASPUZ010000231.1:0-9401 GCA_035622635.1 bacterium
TCACGGTGCGCACGATCCTGATCGCCGCGAGCAGTGCGTCCGGACCGGCGCAGGGCGCGAGATCGTCGAGCGGTGAGACGCGCTCGAACCGGTCGAGAATCCTGGCCTCCTCTTCGGGCGTGGGATATCCGAGCGACAGGCGCATGAAGAAACGGTCGAGCTGTGCCTCCGGCAGAGGGAACGTCCCCGCGAACTCGATCGGATTTTGCGTGGCCAGAACCATGAATGGGCGCGCGAGTGGCCGCGTTTCCCCCTCGATGCTGACCTGCCGCTCTTCCATCGCCTCCAGGAGCGCCGATTGCGTGCGCGGGGTCGCACGGTTGACTTCGTCGACGAGCAGGAACTGGCTGAAGATCGGTCCGGGGTGGAATTGGAACGACTCCGTCTGCGGCTGATACACGGAAACCCCGAGCACGTCGCTGGGCAGTAGGTCGGGCGTGCACTGGATGCGGCGGAACGTCCCGCCGAGGCTGCGCGCAAGGGCCCTCACGAGCATCGTCTTCCCGGTGCCCGGTACGTCGTCGAAGAGAACGTGCCCCTCGCTGAGGAGCGTGACGAGCAGCAACTCGACCGCCCGAGTCTTGCCAACGATCACGCGGCCCACTTGCTGCTGCACCCGATGCGCGATGGCACCGACCTCTACGGCCGCTTCCACGGATCCCCACCTCCCCAGGAACCAAGATGGCCTCTACAGCACAACCTGTAGAAGCCATCGGCCCGCGAGAAAGCGTCTCGGAGGCAGTTTGGGCGGGCCTCATCGCCCTGAACGCCACAGCCACCTTTTGGCATCCCAATTATAGAAGCACGCCGGACGCCGCGTCAATGCACAGCGCGGCCAGCGGCCGCCGCTTATCATGCCACAGTGCTCGACAACGACGTGGCGCCTCGGCACCTACGACCATCCCGCCGGACGAGTGGGCGCCCGACGATGCACTACCCGTCTGCGTCCCGCATCATCCCAACCGTCACCGGCCGGAGGAATGTCCGGTCCTCCGCCACGATGAACCGCCGTTCCTCGGCAAACCGGAAGTTGGCCAACCCCTCGGCGTCAGCCCTGAGGCGCACGCGGTACGCCTCGTAGGCTGCCAAGCTCTCGAACGAAATCAGCCGGTACGCGATGTTGTCCGTGCCCTCATGCGGCATCCAATAGCCAACCAGGTCGCCGCCGCATTTCGGAATGATCGTGAGCCATCGGCGCGCATACGCTTCGAAGGCGTCCCGCTGGAAAGGATCGAGCTGATACCGGATGAACACCGTGATCGCCATGCGAACCTCCCTGTTCTGGGTCTACGGTCTTTGCGTGTAGAGACGCGCAACATTGTGCCTCTCGGCACAGTCGGGTGCCGTAGCGGACCGTTGGCACGGTTCGATGCCTGAACTTCGAAGATCACCGTGGAGACGTCAGGGTTTTCTCGCCCCTGCCACTATGGGGCCTGCACGCACAGTCACGCGACCGGTACTGCGTCGCGGTGCCTGGGCGCCGTGACAGAGGGCGCACCGATCGGCCCTGGCAACATCGTAACGTCGAAATGCTTCAGGTGGACGTGTACTGTGGCGGCACCGTGGTCACGCCGAACAGGCGCAGCATCGCCCACCGCCCGCCCTCGGTGACCCGTACCGAGCGGTCTCGGGCGTGGCGCGTCAGCCAGTGGTTGGCGATGAACCTGCCGAGCAGCGCCATACCGAGGCTTCCCGCGAGGTGGGGCCGGCGCTCCGTCCAGTCCATGCATCGTCGGGCGAGCACCCGTCGCCCACGCCGAAGCCCGGACACGTCGATTCCGAGACTGCCAAAGAACCTCTCCCCCCGCGGTGGCACGCGAAACTCGGATCCCGCGGCATGCAGTGCTCCCTTCGCAACCAGCGCATCGGTGATCGCCACACCCAGCCGCCCGGCAAGGTGGTCATAACAGGTCCGGGCCGTCCGCAGACGCTCGGCCGCGAGGCTCTGGGTCAACGCGGCGATGCGCGGAGGAGCGGCAATCGAGAGAAGGGCCTCGATCGCGTGTCCAACCTCCGGCTTGGCGAGCCGGTACAGCCGCTGGCGCCCCGAGGGGGTGACCGCGAGCAGGCCGCCGTCTACGAGCTTCCGCAAGTGTGCACTGGCTGCCTGCGGCGATGCTGTGCCGCGATACGCGAGCTCCGACGCCGGCAGCGCGCCGCCGTCTAGCAGCGCGAGCAGCATCGCCGCTCGCGCCGAATCGCCGATGAGAGCGGCGACATCGGCGACGTCAGGATCCGCGGAGTGCGAAGTCCGGCCAGTACGCATCACGAAGTATTGTACACGAACGACATTTCACACGGCAGTGAAATATGCGCGTCTGCCTCAACGCACCGGTCGCGAGAGAAACGGCGAGCCGCGCTCGACGAACCGCCAGGGCAGGTCGACCGCAGCCGAGATCCCCACGCGCGGGGTACGCACCACGGCGGCGGGGCGCCTCCCGTGCGCGAGATACAGCGGTCCAACGATGAGATCCGACCGGTTGTGGCCAAGCGTGATCCCCATGGCCTGCGTGAGCCGTCCGGGGCCGCTCGCGAGCAAGCGCTCGTCGTGGACGCCGCGCCGGTCGCGCATGAGGTCGATCCCCTCGACCGGCTCCAGCGCCCGGAGCAACACCGCTCCAGCGCGTCCCTCGCGCTCGGTCACCACGTTGACGCAGACATGGCTCCCGTAGCTGAAGTACACGTACGCGGTACCGGGCGGCCCCCACATCACTTCGCTCCTCGCGGTGCGCCGGAACGCGTGACTGGCGGGATCTCGGGGACCGAGGTATGCTTCCACTTCCACGATCCGGCCGGCGGTGCGCCCCTCCGGCGACTCATGCACCAGGTGGCAGCCGAGAAGATCGCGTGCGACCGCAAGCGTGCCTCTCGCGAGCCACGCCCTCCGCAGCCGGCGGAACATGAGTGGCGGTCCCGGGGGGGACGGTTCGGGCAAAGAGACCGGGCGCCCCACCAGCCGCCGGCGGGGCAGCGTCACCGCTCGAGGAAGATCAGGAGCTTCCCGAGCGGCCATGTGTTGATGACGTCCTTGGCTTCCACCCACCCCCGGCGCGCCGTGCCGACGCCGTACTCCATCTGCGCGAAGTGCTCCTTGCGGTGGGCGTCACTTCCGATCTCGAGCAGCACGCCATGGTCGCGCGCCAGGCGCACGTGCACGTCGCGCAGATCCAGGCGCTCGGGCGACGCGTTGATCTCCAGCACCGTTCCCGTGCGGCGGGCCGCCTCCACCACGGCTTCCATGTCGAGATCCATCGGTTCACGTTCCCCAATCAGCCGCCCGGTGGGGTGCCCGAGCACATCGAGGTGCGGGTGCTCCAGCGCGCGCACGATGCGCTGCGTCAATGCCTCCCGGGGCATCTGCATGCGTGTGTGCACGGATCCGATCACGAGATCAAGCGAGGCGAGCACGTCGTCTGGGTAGTCCAGCGACCCGTCCGCGAGGATATCGACCTCGGCCCCGATCAGCACGCGGATGCCCGTGCGCTCACTGACCCGCGCAACCGCGCCTGCGTGCTCCCGCAGCGCGTCCACCGAGACACCGCCGGCGAACTTGAGGGACTGGGAGTGGTCCGTGACGCAGACGTACTCGTACCCGCGCGCCTTGGCGGCCCGCGCCATCGCCTCGACCGTGTCCTGCCCGTCGCTCCACGCAGTGTGCATATGCAGATCACCTCGGATGTCTCCGAGCGCGACCAGCGCCGGCAGGGAACCCCGCTGCGCCAGTTCCAGCTCGCCATGCCCCTCGCGAATCTCGGGAGGCACCCACGGCAGATCGAGCGCGCGGTACACCTCCTCCTCCGTCTGGCCGGCGATCCTGACGTCGTCCGCGACCCGAAACACGCCGTACTCGTTGATCTTGAGCCCGCGCCGGACGCCCATCTCGCGGAGCTGGACGTTGTGGTCTTTGCTCCCGGTGAAGTACTGCAGCGCCGCGCCGTAGGCGTCCGGCTCCACCGCCCGGACGTCGCACTGCACGCCCAGCCGGCCGAGGATCACGCTGCTGCGCGTCGTCCCGCGCGACAGCACCTGTGCGACCTGAGGCAGCCCCACGAACGTATCCATCACGCGCTCCGGAGCCCGGGTGGCCGCGACGATATCGATGTCTGCGATCGTATCCCGCATGCGTCGGATGCTGCCGGCAAGGCTGAGCGCCTCGACGCCGGGGAGCCGGCGAAGCGCATCGACGGTTGCCTTCGCGTATGGCAGCACGGCGCCCAGCGGATGGCGGGCCGCCTGGCGGCGCCGCCGCTCGATGCCGAGGAGAATGTTCGCCTCGGTCTTGGCACCCATTCGAGGAAGCCCCCGGATCCGCCCGGCACGGGCCGCGCGCTCCAGCGCGTCCACGTCGGCGATTCCAAGCTGCTCGTACAGGAGGCGTGCGGTCTTGGGACCGATCTCCGGAAGCGTCATCAGTTCCGAGAGCCCGCGAGGCAGTTCGCGAAGGAGCTCCGCGTGATAGGCTACCACATCGCTTTTGAGGTATTCCTCGATCTTCTCGGCCAGGCTGGCCCCGATCCCGCCGACCGCGCGCAGCTCACCGCGCTCCGCGATCGTGGCGATATCCTCGCCCAGACTCTCGAGTGCGCGGGCCGCCCGGCGGTACGCGTTGATCCGAAAGGTCGACTCCTGCTTGATCTCCAGGAAGTCGGCGATCTCCGCAAAGATCCGGGCCAGATCGAGATTGCGGGAGGCGGGCACCCGAGACGCTAGAACGTGGCCCCGCCCGGTCCGATCCGCGGGACGTGCATCGGCAGGACCGGGAGGAGCGCCGTCGTGGCGCTGGCGCTCGCGCGGAGGAGATAGGGCGCGACCTGCGAGCGTGACGCGTCCGCGGAGACAACGGCCCGGAACGGAGCCGCCAGGGCGACCATCAGCAATGCCGCAACGAGCACCAGGCCGCGGAAGGCCCCCAACAGCGCGCCAATGAACCCTGCCGCCGGAAACGGCAGCCCCCCGAGGGCCAGCCGGAGCAGATGCGAGATCACAAGATAGCAGACCAGCCAGATCACGAGGAAACAACACAAAGCTGCCCACGAAAGTGGGAGCATCGGCAGGTATCTGACCACGGCCCGGGCCGCGGCACTGTAGAACGCGGAAGCTGTGAAAAACGTCGCCGCGAGCGCCGCCAGGTCTGCGATCCCTCCCCAAACCCCGTAACGGGATCCGCGCAGGATGGAGACCAGCACGATCGCCAGCGTTACCCAGTCGATCCAGTTGAGCGCGATAATCCGGGACATGCCGCCCGCCGCTCCCCCCGGGAGATCACTCGCGAAGCTGGGCGCCCGCACGCGTCCGTAAGGCTATTCTGACCCGATCCAGGATTTCCTCCGCGTCTGCGGCAGCAAGCGTACGGTCTGGCGCCCGCAGGCGAAGCCGGTAGGCAAGGTTCCGGTGTCCGGCTGGAATCGGCGGACCGGTATACGCGTCGAACAACTCGATCGCCTCAAGCAAGGGACCTGCCGCCTCGCGAATGATCGCTTCGACCCGTCCGGCGGGGAGCGTCTCCGCCACGACGGCCGCGAGGTCGCGCTCGATCTCGGGGTACCGCGGCAGGCCGCCGAAGGACCGGGGCGGAACGAGTGACCGCGGTGCGGAGAGCGCAGGGATCTGGTCGCTCACGAGGGCGTCGAGGCGGCGCGCCGCCACCAGAGCGTACAACGCCTCCAGGTCGATCTCCGCAATATAGGCGCGGTGCGGCAGCTTGTGCAGAGCAGCACGATCGGGATGTAGCTCACCCAGCCTCGCAACAGGTCTGTCCCCGATACGAATGTCCCCCGAGCGCCCCGGGTGCCACCAACCGGAGGGACCAAGGGGCAGGCCGGCGAACCCGCCCGAACACGACCCTTGAGCGACCCCACCCACCGGACCATCGGCAAGGGCCGGCTGCCGCGGTGCCTCCGTCGAAGAGCGTGAATCCTCCCCCTGGGCCGCCGCTGGCTGGGGAGACGGTTCTACATCGTACGCCGGGACCGCCAGCTCCCGACACAGGATGTCCCAGATCCACCTGAGATGGTAGAAATCGACGAGCGCGTGCTCGTCTCCGACGTTCCATCCGGTGCGCCAGCGGCCCATCAGGGCCACCGCAAGGCTCCGCCGTTCGCTGGGGCGCTCGTCCTCCCGTCCGGGCAAGAAGACGCGTCCCAGCTCGAAGACCTGCACGTCCGCGAGACGGCGTGCTGCGTTGGTGGCGAGGACGTCCAGCAGCCCGGGGATGAGCGACCGGCGAAGCGCGCTGTTGTCCTGAGTCAACGGGTTGGCGATCGTGACGCATCGGCCGGCGTCTCCGTCATCCGGCGCGGCGCGGACCAGCGTGAAGGTCGTCGCTTCCGAGAGGCCGCACCTCGCCATCGTCTCGCGCACCAGCCGATCCGCCGAGAGAGCTGCCACGACGGTGCCGGGCGTCGTATCCCCGAAGGGTAACGTGGCGGGGACACGGCCGTAGCCGTACACGCGAATGATCTCCTCGACCAGGTCCTCCTCCCTCACGAGATCCGGCCGGAACGTCGGAGCGTCCACGGTCAATACCCGGCCCCGCGTCACCCGGCATCCGAGCGCGCGGAGGATGCGGATCATCTCACCCGGCGGGATCTCGACGCCCAGGACCGACACCGCTCGATCCGGCCGGAGCCGGATCTCCCTCGGATTCACCGGCACCGGATAGACGTCCACCATGCCCCGCAGCACGCGCCCGCCCGATGTCTGGGCCAGAAGCAGCGCCGCCCTGGCTTGGGCCTGCGGCGGAGCGTTCGGGTCCGTACCGCGCTCGAAGCGCGCCGCGGCCTCCGTTCGCGCGCCGAGCCGGCGGGCAGTCCGGCCGATCGTGGGAGGATTCCAGTACGCTGCCTCGAGGAGGATCGTGGTCGTACGCAGTCCAATCTCCGTGTCTCCGCCGCCGATGATGCCCGCGATCGACACGGGCCGCACGCCGTCGGTCACCACCAGCATGTCGGGTTCGAGCGTGCGCACCACTCCGTCCAATGTCTCCAGCGTCTCGCCTGGCTTCGCACGCCGGACGCCGAGCCGACATGTGTCGACGCGGTCGTAGTCAAACGCGTGCATCGGTTGACCGATCTCCAGCATCACGTAGTTGGTCACGTCCACGACGTTGTTGATCGCCCGGACGCCGGCGGCTTCGAGCCGGCGCTGCATCCACGCGGGTGACGGTCCGACGCGGATGTCCTCGACCACGGTAAGCGTGAACCTCGGGCAGCCCGTGGTGTCCTCGACATCTACCCGCACCCGCTCTTCCGCGCTGGACCGCATCCCGGCTGGCTGCGATTGCGCTCTCGCCCCCCGTTCATCTCGAGTCGCGCCCGCCGGCGTGGCCCTCGGGCCCTGCAGTGCCCGCCGGCCAGCCGCTCCGAACGAATACCCCGCCGGGTAGCGCACCGGGTGGCCAAGCAGCAGCCCAACCTCGCGCGCCACTCCGATCATGCTCATGCAGTCGGGGCGGTTGGACGTCACCTCGAGATCGAGCACCACATCGTCGCCCACGCGCACGATCTCCTCCGAGGACAACCCGACTCCCACCAGGCGTTCCGCGAGGACTTCTGGAGGTACATCCACCGCGACGTATTCCTGCAGCCACTCGAGAGGAACCCGCATCCGTGCCCTCCTCAGACTTGACCCAGAAACCGGAGGTCGTTCTCGTAGAACAGCCGGATGTCGTCGATCCGGTGCTTGAGCATCGCGAGCCGCTCCACACCCATGCCCCACGCGAACGCCGTGTAACGCTCCGGATCGATCTCGGCCATTTCGAGCACGCGAGGATGAAGCATGCCGCACCCGAGAATCTCGACCCAACCGGATCGCTTGCAGACCGAGCATCCGCGGCCGCCGCAGATGACGCACGAGATCGCCATCTCCGCGCTCGGCTCCGTGAACGGGAAATAGGACGGCGTGAACCGCGTCCGGGTCTCGGGTCCGAAGAACGCCTGGGCGAAGTGGGCCAGCACCCCCTTTAGATCCGAGAAACGCACGCCCTCCCCCACCATGAAGCCGTCGAGCTGCTGAAACATCGGCGAGTGGCTCGCGTCCACCGGATCACGCCGATAGCAGTGGCCATAGGAAATCGCCCGCATCGGAGGACGGCGATGGTCCATCACGTGCACGTCGACCACCGTCGTGTGCGTGCGAAGCAGCCACTCGCCTCCGAGATAGAACGAGTCCTGCGCGTCCCGGGCGGGATGGTATGGCGGAATGTTCAGCCGTTCGAAATTGTCGTAGTCGCGCTCGACCTCGGGTCCCTCGACGACCTCGAACCCGAGCCCGACGAAGATCTCGGCGATCTCTTGCGTGGTCCGTGAAAGCACGTGCGTCCGCCCGTGCGCGGGTCCCCGGGCCGGCAGCGTCACGTCGATCCGCTCCTCCCAAAGTCGCATCCCGCGTGCGAGGGCGGTGAGCGACTCCGCGCGGTGCACGACGGCGGCTTCGACCGCAACTTTGAGCGCGTTCAACGCCTGCCCGAGCCGCGGGCGGTCTTCGGCAGGGACCTGGGCGAGTGCCCGGAACGCCTGGGCGATCACGCCCTGCCGGCCGAGATAGCGCACACGCACGTCCTCCAACGATGCTTCTGTGGTCGCCTCCGCGCACGCCCGCCGCGCCTCCTGCTCGATCTCGAGTATCCGGTCCAGTTCGCTCATGCGTCCTCCTTCGCCCACGCCGACACACCCGCGGGCCGGCGAGCGGCGCTCCCGGGTGGCCCAACAAAAAAGCACCTCCGTCCAACGGACGGAAGTGCGTCTTCCGCGGTCCCACCGTTCTTCCGTCCGGCACCACACGGAACCGGACGACACTCTACACACCCCGGAATACGGACCGGGTGCCCCGCCTGCCTACAACCGGTAGTGGGCCGGTGTCAGCAAACGGCTCCGGAGTGAACGCGCGCGGCAGCGAACGCGGGCCGGCTCGCAGTCGGTGACCGGCCCTCCCTTGGCGCCGCGATCCCGCGCACCCTCTCCATCATCGCGGTCTCACTATTTGCAGTTGTGGCCGCCGGACGGCGCCGGCGTCAGTTCAGAATCGGGACGACCCAACGCGGACGCCGCGCTGTAAGCCGCCGATACAGCAGATACGCCCAGACGGAACCCGTGGTCTCGAATACGCGCCAGATGAACTCTGGCGTCCACGTGATCTCCACCGCGCTCCTCCTGCGTCGAACGCTACGTCTCGGAGCCCCGAAGGGAATAACGCTGTGTATGACCCTCTGAGGTTAGCTGCTAGTATAACATAGACGTGCGCACCACGCTATGCGTGCAGCTCACCGCCAGGAATTTCGGAAATGAGTGGGTCGAGGGCGGCGGAACGCCTTGAAATTCCGATGATTCCGACTATTTGAAGGGGGCTGGGTCCGGGGAGCAATCCTTTTCAAGTTCTTTTCCGTGCGGGGGAGAAGCGGACGA
>DASPUZ010000232.1:0-5533 GCA_035622635.1 bacterium
ACTGCCCGCTCCGCACGATCCGATCGCTCAGCGGCAGCCGGCGGTTGAGCGCCAAGAGCAGCGCCATCGTGTGGTTCCGGACTTCCAGCCTGGCAAACTCCGGTAGATTGGACACCATGATCCCGGCTTCGGTACATGCCGTGACGTCGATACGGTCGACACCCGCCGCCGTAGCCACAATGATTCGACACTGCTCGAAATGCTCGATGACGGTTCTGGGAAGACCGATCCAGGAAGAAATGATCCCATCCGCGTCCCTGCACGCCGCAATAGTCTCTGCCTCGGAAGAGGGAAAGGCGTAGCGGAATCGCATGCCCGCGCCCTCCACCTGTGCCTTGACGTATTCCTTGTCTATCCGAGGCCGCCGTTGCTCGACCAAGGTAATAAGCTTACTGGCCATCAGCTGTCCCCCAGCACCTATGACGTTAGGGGCAGACGTCGGTCTGCCGCCTCACCCGATCCACTTCGTCTCCTTCGCATCACGACGCCGGCGCCTAACGCCCCGTGCGTAAGATCGTCAGTGCTTGACGTGCGGCGTCCAGCAGCAGGCGAACGTCGGTCGAGTACATCAGGCAGCGCATCCCAAGGTCCCGACCCAGCTCAACGACCTTGATATCGGACGGATGCAACCCCGCGGCGATCTTGTGGCGCTCGGCTGCTTGCGCCACCTGCCGGTAGGCCTCTTGCATCTTCGGGTGCTGCAACTGCCCGGGCACTCCGAGCGAAATGCTCAGATCCGTGGGCCCTACCAGCAGGACGTCAATGCCCGGAACCGACGCGATCTCGTCCAGATTGCGCAGACACCGCTCGCTCTCAACCTGAGCCATGAGGAGCGTCTCCGCGTTGGACCATCCCATGGCGTCCGGCAGCGCCGCACCCGAGTAATCGGTCACGGCGCCGCGCAAACCGTAGCCACGCTCTCCGGTCGGCGGGTATTTTGCGCACCGCACGATCTCCCTGGCATCGTCCGCGCTCTCCACATGAGGCACCATGAGCCCGAGCGGGCCCGCGTCCAGCGTGCGTGCGATGAGCGGGTACGAAATCGCGGGGATTCGGACTAACGGAGTGATGCCGGCGCTCCGCGCGGCCCGAGAGATCCGCTGAACGGCCTCGAGAGTCGCGGTGCTGTGCTCGGTATCGATGACGAAGAAATCAAACCCAGCGGCCGCGAGCACATGACCGATCTCCTCGCTGCGCGCTTCGGTGATCATCGTCCCGATCGCCGTCCCACCGTCCCGCAGAATGGCCTTCGCCTTGTTTGAAGTCATCGCATATCCCCCTTTCCCGAGCACGGTCGGCGCACTACCCTCTACCGATAAACGGCATCTTGGTGGCCATGATCGTCAGAACCTGAACATTCACGTCCAGCGGAAGGCCCGCCATGTAGACCACTGCACGGGCGACCGCGTTCACGTCGATTCGCGGCTCGGCACGGATCGTACCGTCCGCCTGCAGTATTCCTTGCGTCATTCTCGCCGTGCGCGCGGTCGCGGCGTTGCCGATATTGATCTGCCCACAGGCAATGTCGTGCTTGCGGCCGTCCAATGAGGCGGCCTTCGTCAGACCGGTGATCGCGTGCTTCGTCGCCGTATACGGAGCCGAATTCGGCCGCGGGGAATACGCCGATAGGGAGCCGTTGTTGATAATGCGCCCGCCGCGGGGCTGCTGACTCTTCATCTGGCGGAACGCCTCTTGGATGCACAGGAACGTGCCCGTGAGGTTGACGTCGACCACGGCCTTCCATTGCTCGTATGTCACGTCCTCGAGAGCGACGGGGGGCGCGCCCGTTCCGGCGTTGTTGAACAGGAGATCGAGTCGGCCAAATGTCTCCCTCGTCTTTGCGAAGAGGGCGCTGACCGACGCAGGGTCAGTAACGTCAGTGGGCACGACCAACGCGCGCGACCCGGGCGCCGCCATTGCGGCCGTCTCATCCAGCGATCCCTTTCTCCGGCCGGCAAGGACGACCGCATACCGTGCCTGCAACAGCGCCAGGCTGACGGCCCTGCCGATGCCAGTTCCCGCCCCCGTTACGATCGCAACCTTACTGGTCGGATCCATACGATATCGCCCCTCCAGAGTGAGCCCAATCGCAGTGTACGGCGACGCCCCCGCCGGCAAGGAGCGCCAACCTCAGCCGCCCCGCGGTCCACTAGACGGCGTCGTGCCACGTTGATCGCCCCGTCCGTCACGGGAATCAACGCGACGACCTCGCACGCGTGAACTTCTGCAGCGTGTACCCTTCGGACACGGCCGAGCCCGAGGCTTTCGAAACACTCGCCACGACCTCGCCCACGTAGAGGTCACCGCGTGAATCCACACAAACGGCGTGTGGCGCGAAGAGGCAACCGGGCGTAGCCCGGTCGCCCCCGCCCCACCGTGCGACGACACTGCCGTTCGCGTCGAGGACGCTCACCCGCCCCGGCAGGTGTGTGGTGACCGGCCCCCGGGTGAACGAGGTCGCGCCGGGCCACCGACATAATTCCGAGACGCACACAAAGCCGGCCGAATCCACGAAAACGTCCGTGGGCCGTTGTAGGTCGGTCCACTCACCCAGCCATCTGCCGGTCAAAGTAAAGATCTGGACGCGATCATTCTCTCGGTCACCAACCAGCACGCGGCCGTCAGCGGTCACGCAAATCCCGTGCGGCAGATGGAATTGACCGTGACCGATGCCCGGCTCTCCCCAAGACTGGATGAGTTGCCCCTGAGCCGAGAACCGGTGCACGCGCGCATTCCCGTAGCCGTCAGAGACGTACAAGTCGCCGTCGGGCGCTACCGCGATGTTCGTGGGATTGTTGAATGGCGACCCCCCATGGTTGATGGTCGCTGTCTTCTCGTACGTCGAGCCCTTGCTCGGGTCGTAGCCGGTATCGGACGGCACGCCCGGGGTGCCAAGGGTCATCAGCAGTCTGCCGTCCGGCGTAAACTTTCGCACGGTGTGGTCGCGGTCGTCGACGATGTACACGGATCCGTCCGAACCCACTGCGAGTCCGTGGGGACGGGTGAACAGTCCTTCTCCCCAGGATTTGACAAACTCCCCATCAGCCGTGTACACGATCAGACGCGCATCACTTCGCGTGAGGACGTAGACGCGGTCCTGTGAATCCACCCGCACCCCCGCCACATCGCGGTGGACATATCCGGCGGGCAGTTGCTCCCATCCGGGCACTACCGTATACGTCAGCCCTCCGTCCATCGGCACGAGGTCCTCCCTCCGCGTCCCGGCCACCCTCGAACGTGCGACCTCCGCGAGCACATAGCCTATCGGTCTGCCCCGGTCAGGGGCGCCCCGACCGTCTGTCGTGGCCCGAGGGATGGCGCACTGACCGCACCCGCGCTGGCCTCGCACCCGGCACGATACTCGTCCTCGCCGAGCGGGCGATCCAGCGCCGTCAGGTTCTCACGCAACTGATCCATGGAGCTCGCCCCGATAAGAGCCGCCGTCACCACCGGGTGATGGAGTACCCACGCGATCGCATATTGAGCGAGGCTGCGGCCGGAGCGGCTTGCTAGGGACTGGAGTCGCGCTACGGCCTCCTGTGTCGGCTGGTACCCGTACTGAGCTCGCACGAATTTCTGTCGACGCTCGTTCGGATCGGCCGGTTGTTGTTCCCACCGGTACTTGCCGCTGAGGACTCCACTGGCGATCGGGGAATAGGCGAGCACACCGACTCCTTTTGCGGCACACAGTGGCAGGAGCTCCGCTTCGATCTCTCGCGCCAACAAATTGTATCGGGGCTGCACGCTTTCAAACCGGACCAAGTTCCGCACGTCGCTGGTCCACAGCGCATCGCACAATTCCCAGGCCGCCCAATTCGAACACCCAATCGCCCGTATCTTACCCTGCCGCACGAGGTTATCCAATACGCGCAACGTGGTCTCAATGGGTGTCAGCTCATCGACCGCATGCATCTGATACAAATCGATGTACTCGGTGCGCAGCCGATGCAAGCTCGCCTCGACGGCCTGCGCAAGATGCACGGGCGAGAGACCGGCATCGTTGGGCCCGACGCCGGTTCGGCCGCCGACCTTCGTCGCCAGCACGACGTGATGCCTCTTCCCGTCGAGCCATCTGCCCAGAAGCTCCTCCACCTCCCCGCCGCCGATGCCGTCTGTCGCCAGCCGCGGCCCATACCGGTCGGCGGTATCGATCAAGTTGATGCCCTGGTCGACAGCATGATCCAAGATGCGCCGGTATTCGATCTCGTCCGCGAGGCGAGTAAACCTGACGGTGCCGAAAGCGATCCGTGACACTCGAATGCCGGTCCGACCCAATGTCGCGTAGTTCATGCTGGTCCCACCTCGACTTCGACCAACGTACGGGACCACATCCCGCCAACCTCCATCCGGGAGAACACTGCTCCGTGCCCTTGCGGCCAGACGTGATGAGTCATACAGGCGCGCCCGTCAGACTGGACGACTAGGCCCTCCAAGAAAATCTCGTGCCGCCCCACCGAAGACGGCGGTCTTCTGGTCGGCCGTCAAGAACGCACAGTGGGTTCGCACATAGTCGAGGTGCTGCTGGTACGTGCCGTATCTCAGCACCGTCGGATAATCGGTCCCCCACATCACCCTCGTCACTCCGAGGGTTTCCGCGACCCAGCGAACGACGTGCTGCGCGGCTGGATACGGATACTCCTCGCCCGGGCAGCACATGCCGGGAAGCCCCGAGAGGTCCAACCAGACACGCGGGTGGCCGCCGAGCAGCGCGCGCTCCCGCCAACTGCTTGCGGGGGGGCCGCCCGCGTGGCAAATCGAGATTCGAAGAGTGGGGAATTGGTCGACCATCCACCTGACGGCTTTCGTGTCTGCGGGGGTCCCGGCGTTGGCGTCGAGCATCAAAGGACCCTGGAGGTGGGCGAGGCGATCCCATATCCCGCATTCGTTCACACCGCCGAGGCGGAACCCGGGCCACATCTGGCGGGTCAAGCCCAGTTCAATTTTCAGACCAGCCATGCCCGCGTCGATCAGCCGTTCGAGTTGATCGGCAGCATCCGGCCCCCCGATGCTTGGAAGAAAGGCAAACCCCGTGAAGCGATCTGGCCATTGCTGCACAGCTCGCAGAATGGCCATATTCTGATCGCCCCACCCGTAGTGTTGGACGAGGTAGGCGTGCGCAATGCCGATCTCGTCCATGTACGCAAGCAAGGTTTCCGGATGGCTGGCCGGGGGATCAAACGACGGCGGCAACCACTGTACCGCTCGTCCCTTGTGCATGACTCTGCCGTGCCGGAGGGGCTTCCGAGAACCGGTCAGCTCAGGGGCAACGTGAGCATGGCAATCGACGACCACGCGAACCTCCGGACGAAGCGTGTCGTTCGGGAATCAACATCGTTGTCGTTAGGCGACCCTCCGGTTCAGAGCTGCGTGATTGACCAGCCAGCGAGGGTATCGCCCGTTCAGCACGGCGATGCATTCCTCGGTGGCCTGCCGCGCCGCGCGGAAATTGTTGACCCGCGAGCTCCCGGCCGAGTGCGGCGACAGGATCACGCTGTCCAGGCCCAGAAGCGGGTTCTCGCGATCCGGCGGCTCC
>DASPUZ010000233.1:0-17426 GCA_035622635.1 bacterium
CAAAGGAGGCGTGCCGCCGCATCCGCGCCGGGGCTGCCGAGGCGGTCAGGAAGCGCGGCACGATCCCCGTGCCCCGGGTGCCGACGCCGCTGGTCATGGAGATCGACTACAACCGTACGGACATGGCGCAGACCGCCGCGCTCGTTCCCGGCGTGACGCGCATCGCCCCCCGCACCGTGCGCGTGGAGGCCGATCCGGACACGATGTTTCGCATCCAGGAGCTGATCGTGTACCGACTCCGGTACGAGCTGTGACCTCCCGCGCGCCTGCGGCGGCCCGGCAAAGATTCGATTTCTGGGGGTGGCCCGATGCGTCTAGGTGAGATGACGTGGACTCAGGTCCGCGAGGCAATCGAGGCGGGCGTCACGGCGGTACTGCCGCTCGGCTCGGTCGAGGAACACGGCCCGCACAACGTCGTCGGCGACTATCTCGCGTGTGACAAGATCACCGCAGCGGCAACCGATCAGACCGGGGACGTGATGGCGCCGGTCATGCCGTTCGGCTACTCGGAGTACTTCCGCAACTACCCCGGGACGATCACGATGCGTGCACCGACCTTGGCCGCCGTCGTCACCGACGCGGTGGAGTGTCTTCTTCGGCACCGGTTCAGGAGGATCGCGATCTTCAACGGCCACGCGGGGAACGCGGGCGTGCTCAACCTCGTGACACGGCGGTTCCGCCGGAAGCGCGAGATCGTCATCCCCACGCTCAACGTGCTCGGGCTCACGCAGACCCCGGAGGTGGTCGAGCGCGTCTACGGCCGCAAGATCGGGCTCGGCCACGGCGGCGAGCCGATGGGCTCGCTCATGATGCACGTGGTACCCGGACGGGTCCAGATGCAACGGGCCGGCGAATGGGCCCGGCGGGAAGTGTTCGGGTGCCCGACGGAAGGCCTCGACACAATCCGGGTGAGCGGCATTCGCGTCAGCGTGCCGCTCGATATGGAAGACGTCACACCGCCGACCGGCAGCCTCTCCGATCCGACGCCGGCCACGCCGGAGCGGGGCCGGCAGCTGTTCGAGCACGCGGTCGAGGGGTGCGTGACCTTTCTCAGGTGGTTCAGGAACGTCGACCCCTACCTGGGGCCGGTGCCGCCCTCGAACGCTCCTTGAACGTTCCGCGCGGCACCGGTGTAACAGGCCACGGAGGGCGTTGCGCAGACGACACGCCTCCTCGCCCGCACACTCCCGGGGTGGACAGCGGGATCACGACATTCGTCCGTGCGGACCGGGCGGCCGGTCAGCGCACGTTGGCCCGCGCCGGCTGGCGGGGATCGAGCGCGTCCCGCAGCCCGTCGCCGACCATGTTGAAAGCCAGCGTCACCGCGAGGATCGCCGCACCGGGAATGATCACGAGCTGCGGGCTGCTGGTGATGTAGTCCCGCCCGACGCTCAGCATGGCGCCCCACTCGGCGGTCGGCGGCTGCACGCCAAGACCGAGGAAGCTCAGGCCCGACGCCGTGAGGATTGCCGTCGCGAGCCGCAGCGTCGCCTCGACCACGAGGGGCGACAGGATGTTCGGCAGCACGTGCCGCGCCATGATCGTCCGCTCGCCCGCTCCGAGCGCCCGTGCCGCATGTACGTAGGTCTCTTCGCGGACGAGCAGCGTGGACCCGCGGGCGATCCGCGCAAACGGAGGGATCGAGTTGATTCCGATCGCGATGATCACATTCACGATTCCCACGCCGAGCGCCGCGATGATCGCCACCGCCAGCAGGAAGCCGGGCATCGCGAGCAGCACATCCATCACCCGCATGATCACGGTATCGCTCCGGCCCCCGCGATAGCCCGCAACGACCCCGAGCGCGGCTCCCGAGACGAAGGCGATCGCCACCGCGGCGGCCGTGATCAACAGCGTGTCGCGGCCGCCCCACAGGAGCCGACTCAAGATGTCCCGACCGAGCTCGTCGGTGCCGAGCGGATGCGCCGCCGACGGCGGCGCCATAGTGTGGGCCACGTCGAGCGCGATGGGATCGTAGGGAGCCAGCCACGGCGCCGCCACGCTCACCACGATCGCGCCCGCCAAGACCACGAACCCAGCGACCGCGGCGCGGTGGCGCGCGAACTGACGGAGCGCCCGGATCCGGGGGCTGGCGAACATGACGGGCGGCCGCGCTGCGACGGCCATCAGTCGAACCGGATCCGGGGATCGAGGTAGGCGTAGAGGACGTCGACTGCCAGGTTGACGACAATGAACGTAACGGACAGCACCATCACGGCGGACTGCACGACCGCAACGTCCCGCGATCGAATCGAATCGACGATCAGCCGGCCGAGTCCGGGACGGGCGAACACAGTTTCCGTTAGCACGGTCCCGCTGAGCAGATATCCCAGCTGAAGGCCGACGACAGTGACGATCGGAATGACCGCGTTGCGAAACCCGTGGCGCATCACGACGACCCAGCGCGTGACGCCCTTGGCCCGCGCCGTGCGCAGATAGTCTTGCTGGAGCACTTCGAGCATCGCCGAGCGGGCCTGGCGCGCGATGATCGCCATCGACGTCGATCCTAACGTCAGGGCGGGCAGGACCAGCTGGGCAAACGTCCCGGCCCCCGTGCTCGGGAGCCATCGGAGGCCCACGGAGAAGATCATCATGAGCATCAGCCCGAGCCAGAAGATCGGCATCGAGACCCCGACCGCCGCCGCGAGCGACGCCGTGACGTCCCAGATCGAGTGCTGATGGGTGGACGCGGCGACGCCCATCGCGAGCCCGAGCGCGACCGCAAGCGCCATGGCGGCCGCAGCAAGCTCGGCGGTGGGCGGGATGCGGCTCGCGATCTCGTACACGACGGGCCGATGGGTGACGGCGGAGCGTCCCAGATCGAGCCGCGAGAGGCGCCCCAGCCAGCGCACATACTGCACGTAGACCGGCCTGTCGAGGCCCAGCTGCTGACGGATCGCCTCCACGTCCGCCGCGGTCGCGTCGGTCCCGGCCATCACTTGAGCGGCGTCGCCCGGGATCAGCTTCAGCAGGCCGAACACGATGACGGAAACGCCGAGCAGCACCGGAACGGCCCACAGGAGCCGCCCGGCGATGTGGCGGAACATGACGTTACCGGCTGGAGCTCACGTCCGGCGCAGCCCGCCGGGCACGAAATCCCCGCTCGGCAGCACGACGAACCCCTTCGTCCCGGCCCGCGCGCCCCAGAGGTTGACCATCTGGAACAGGTAGATGAGCGGCTGATCCTGCCAGATCAGCTGCTGCGCCCGCTTCAGGATGGGCAGGCGCTGCGGTTGGTCGAACATACTGCGCTCTTGCGCGAGCAGTTTGTCGACCTCCGGATTCCCGTACCCCGTGCGCTGTTGCGTGCCGGGCACGTTCGTCGCCTCCGAATCGTACATCCGGTACAGGTGGTAGTCGATGTACGAGCTGCTCTTGACCAAGGACGTAAGTGCGCCGGGACGCGCGTCGGGATCGGACGAACTTCCCACGAGCAGCGTCGCGAAATCCATCTGCCGCACCGTGCTGCGGACGCCGACGTTCGCCCAGTATCCCTGCACCGCCTGCACGACCTGCAGGTCGCCGGCCCAGCGGCCCGCCGTGATGTTGATCGTGAGATCCATGCCCCCGCCGAACCCGGCCGCCGCGAGCAGTTGTCGCGCCTGGTTCGGGTCGTATGGCACCGGCGCAAAATCGAAGCTGCCCCACAGCCCCGGAATCCCCGGGCTGTGCAGCGGTTTGGCAAACTCCCTCATGATGCCTTTGATGATCGCGTCCTTGTCGATCGCCATGTTGAGCGCGCGGCGCACGCGGACGTCCTTGAGCGGCGGCTTCGTCTGGGCCGGCTCCAGCTCCGCGATCGTTTGCGCCGGGGTCGCATACACGGCCAACCCGGATTCGTGGCGGAGCGCGTCCATGTCGGTCGGCGGCAGGTCCAGCACCACGTCCGCCTCTCCGGTTTTCAGCACGACCACCCGGGCGGCCGACTCCGGGATCGGATGGTACAGAAAGCGTCGGACGCCGGAACCCGGCCCCCAGTAGGCGGTGTTGAGCGACGCGGAGACGTGGTCGTTCGGTACCCACTCCTCGAACGCGAACGGACCGGTCCCGACCGGATGCCGCCCGAAGTCCTGGCCGTAGGTCTTGAGCGCGGCCGGACTCACGATCTTCGCCGAGCCGTCCGCCATGAGCAGCGGGAAATCCGGATTCGGCGGGTCGGTGACGAACCGCACCGTGTGCTCGTCCGGCGTCAGCACGTCCTTGATGAGCAGGTAGTTGCCGCGGCGCGTCGCCGGCGTGCTCAGATCGAGAATGTGCGCGATCGTCGCCTTGACCGCGTCGGAGCCGAACGGCGTCCCATCGTGGAACCTGACGCCGGGGCGAAGCGAAAACGTCCAGATCCGCCCTCCGCCGCTCGACGTCCACGAAGTCGCAAGCGCGGGCTGGATCTGGCCTTTTTCGTTCCACTGCACGAGGCCGTCGAACATCGCGTTGATGATGGCCTGAAATGGACCGGTGCCCACCGCCGGATCGAGGCTGTTGGGCTCGGTCCCGTCCGCCACGACGAACGTGGCCTCGCGCCCCACCGACGCCGCGCGCGCGACCGTGGAGCGCAGGATCGACGGCACTGCCCCGGCACCGGCGGCCAGCGCGACCGCGGCGGTCCGTGCGGCTGTCTGCTTCAAGAGCTCGCGACGCCGTATCCGCTTCATCCGTGGATCGCCTCCCCCTGGAGCCCGCCCCGCGACGTTACGCTGCGCCGCCGTCGCCCGACACCGCGCCCTGAGAGACCGGGGCAGCCGCGTCACGCGGCGTGAGCCCGCAACACCCGTGGAACATCCTCCTCCGCAGATCGTCCGGTGGGCGCGGGAACGTATCCTGCGCCCTCCTGTCCATTGCCAGTACGCGAACAGGCTAAGTGAATCCTCCGCGCGGTCGTCGCACTAGCGGCTCCAGTCGAGATCTTGCGAGTGGCGGCCGAAACATAACGAGCGAGGTCATGAAGAGCGCCGCCAACGCCGTGAGGGGCGCCGTATGTCGATGATCTTCGTCCATGCACCAGGGGCCTCGATGGCGACGAGCAATGCGTTTGTCTGGAATCTGGCGCTCGATCGCAGAATGTGGTCATTGACGGGCCCGACAACGAACAGCCTCAGGGACCCGACGGCTACGAACGACGGAACACACCCATCCAAAGCCCCTTCCCAGCCGGCAATGAGCGCCACGACTGGTGTGTCAGACGGAGTCCGTGGCGCGCGAGCGTCTCGTGGAGCCGGACAGGGTCGACAAGAGAGAAGTGAGACTTCAGCCTTTGAATCGAAGGAAATCGACTTGCACCTACATCCTGCTCGATCACACTAGGCAGTTGCAGTACGGTGGACAAAGCTCCGCCAGGGGCCACCAGAGCCAATGCGTTCTTGAGACAAAGGTCGACCCCCGCGTGCTCGAATACTAGGGCGGCGTGAACCAGTTGCACCGGTTCCAAATCGACGCGCTGTTCGGACAAATCCACGCAATAGAGCTCCAGCCCGCATTTGCCCCCGTACCGCTTTCGGACTTCATCCAGATACAGTGGATTGATATCCAGTCCCACGATGCGCTTCGTAATACTGGTGTCCACATGATCGAGTCCGTTTCCGCCGGCGACTCCGAGGACTGCAACCGACGCAGGACGACAGCGTAGGAGGGCCTCCGCGAATAGCTCCGACAGAACATCCAACTGCTGCACTTCGGCGGACTTCATGTGCCCCTCGTAGTCCGCGAGAGGGATGCTCAGCCATGGATTCGACATACGCAGCCTGCTGGACGTTGCCTTGACCGGCGGGCAGCCCCGCCGGCATGCCGACCATCAGTCCACGGGTCGGGTCGCCACATCGTCACCACGCTCCCCGCGTGCGCTTCCCGGTCAGATGCAGGACACCCGGGCCCGGCGTTTCTGTCATGTTCTGCAACAGCGCGGTCTTGCCAATTCCGTGGGTTCTTCCACCTTTGATCTACAGTCTATCGTCGATCGGAATCCATGGAAAGCGGTCACCTTATGACTCAGGCCTCTCGGGTCCGGTGGGACCGCCGTGTGTGCGCGGCGAAACACATTCGCGACGGGGGTCGGCGCCGGCGCGCTGACCGCGCAACCTGCGGCACCGGGAGGACGATCGTGGATCTCGATGCGTTCGCCGTACGCGGACCGGGCAATTCGCTGACGGACGTCGCGGGCGTCCGCGTCGGCCACGTGACTCTCATCTCCGGGGACGGCCCCCTCGTGCCCGGACGCGGCCCGGTGCGGACGGGTGTGACGGCAATCCTTCCGGGGGAGGACCTCTATCGGTGCAAACTCGCAGCCGGAGTCCATATCATCAACGGATTTGGCAAGATGACGGGGATCCCGCAGGTCGAAGAGATGGGGCGCCTGGAGTCGCCGATCATGCTGACCAGCACCCTGTGCACGTGGCGCGTGGCCGACGGCGTCGTGGACTACCTGCTGGCCCGGCACCCCGAAATCGGGCGAACCGGGCCCACCTGCAACATCGTGGTGGCGGAGTGTAGCGACGCGCGCCTCAACGACATGCGCGGGCGGCACGTGCACGCGGAGCACGCGGTTCGCGCGATCGAAGCGGCGACGGACGCGCCGGTCCAGGAAGGCTCCGTCGGGGCCGGCACCGGCATGGTCTGCTACGGCTTCAAGGGCGGCATCGGCTCGGCCTCGCGCCGCGGCCGTTCGGAGGCGCTCGGCCGCGACGTGACCCTAGCGGGCCTCGTCCTCGCGAACTTTGGACGCCGCCAATTCCTGCGGATCCACGGGTGCCCGGTGGGGATGCTGGCCGGAGACGCGCCCGCGGGCAGCACCACGACCGGCACTCACGTGGACGACCCGCCACGAGCAGAGGACCCCGGGCGCGGCGGTTCGGTCATCGTGATCCTCGCCACCGACGCACCGCTCACGTCCCGCCAGCTCACCCGGATCGCACGGCGCGCAGCCGCAGGCCTGGCCCGCACCGGGTCCGTGTACCATAACCACAGCGGGGACTTCGTGCTCGCCCTGAGCACCGCGCGCGCATACCCTCCGTACCTTGCGGACGAGGGAGCCCTGCTGAATCCGTTCTTCGAGGCCGCCGCCGACGTCACCGAGGAAGCGGTCATCCGTGCGCTGCTGCAGGCGCGCCCGATGACCGGGCGCGACGGCTATCGCGTAGACGCGCTGTCGGCCTCGCGGCTCCGCGCGGTCTGGCACGACTGGCACGTGCGCTCCGCGGGCGCCACCGAGACCCCATGGGCGCTCGACCTTGAGTCCCTCGTCGGGCCACGCCTCCAAGAGTAGAAAGATACAGTTCCTAAGCTGTGTCAACCCCAAATTGGCCGGAGACAGCCAAGTCGTCGGTGGCTGACTGCCGCCGCCTCGATTTACGGCACCTCCTGAACTCGAGTAGAATGCACCGTGGAGGAAGGAGCCACTTTGATCGCCGTCAAGATCGCGCTCTTCGGCTTTGCGGTGACTGCGCTCGCGGGCGTATGGATCGTCACGCTGGCCAAACTCAAAAGCCGCCGAGACGGGTGACACTGCCCAGGGGGCCCTGACCATCTAGCTGTCTCGGGATAGCCCGGCGAGCCGTCCCGCCGGACCCTCACAGAGACGTCCGCGTTCGAGTCAGCGGTTGGCGAGAACGCACACGAGCGCCGCGCGTCCGGTCCGTGAGCGCCGATGTCCAGTGGGCGAGTGGTCCCACGAAGAACACGGCGCCGGCCGAGCACGTTTTCGGAAATCACAAGAGGTGCGCGGCGATGTAGTCGGCAGTCCGAATGGCGAGCGCCACCATGGTCAGCGTGGGGTTGACCGCCCCGGGGCTCACGAACGCGCTGCCGCCGGCGATGAAGAGATTGGGAACGCCGTGCACCGCGCCGAACGAATCGACCACGCTGTCGTCCGGCCCAAGGCCCATCCGGCACGTGCCCATGTGGTGACCGCCGGAGTAGACGCTCTCGATCGGCTCGAACTCGGCCCGCTCCGCACCGGTCGCCGCGGCCACACGCTCGACGAGTCCGCGCCCGAACTGGTACGTCTCGCGGTCGAAATCGGTCAGTTCATAGTGCACGTGCGCGTACGGATCGCCAAAGCGATCCCGCGCCTCCGAGAGCGTGACGGTCCGCCGGGAGTCCGGAGCGCACTCCGAATGCACGGTGATCATGCGCTGCATCAGGGTCGGCCGGAGGATGTCGACGATCTCGGCCCCCGTGGCGACCTCGTCGATCGGACGCTGGGGCGGAGGCACGATGTTCGAGGAGAACTCGAGCTTGACGGCGCCGTGCCTGCCTCGCCCCGGCGGATCGATGAATTGATAGCTCTGGCCGGTGAACCGCCCGATGTCCCCGGGGTAGAACGCCTCGGCATAATGCAGGCGAGTCGTCCACAGATGATGGAACATGAGATTCTCACCCACCCGCCCGCCGAGGGACACGCCATCCGGCAAGCGGTCGCGGGCGGAGAGCAACAGCAGGCGCGCGTTCTCGATGGCCCCGCCGGCGACCACGATCACGTCGGCGCCGTGTTCTGTGTCGGTCGCCCCGTCGATCTCCCGAACCACGAGCGCTCTGGCTCGGTCCGGCCGGTCCGTTACGATGCGCCGGACGGAGGCTCCCGGGTGGAGCATACATCTTCCGGTCGCGACCGCTCGCAGGAGATCGTAGTTCGGCGAGTAGCGGGCCCCGATCGGGCAGACGTCGCACGCGCCGAAGTTCTGGCAGGCCGGCCGGTCGCCGTACGCTAGACGTGTCGTCGCCTGCGGCGTCGTGTGCAGCGTGATGCCCCGCGCGGCAAGCCGAGAGCCGAGAACGCGATCACTCCAGCTCAGCTCGAACGGCGGGAGCGGGTACGGCCGGGACCGCGACGGCGCAAATGGATTGTCCGCGTCGGTGCCGGACACGCCGAGGAGAGCCTCAGCCCGGCAGTAGTACGGTTCCAGATCGTCGTACGCGATTGGCCAGTCGTCGCCGTACCCGTGCAGGGCCCTGGTGCGAAAGTCCGGCGGGCGCATCCGGAGGGCGATGGCGCCCCAGTGCGTCGCCGCGCCGCCGACGACCATGCGGCGCTCGTCGTTGAGATCGCGATGGTAGTCGCCCGAGAGCGTCAGCCCCTGCAGGCCGTCGGCCGGCAGGTACGCCGGGTCGTCGTACCCGTAAAAGAAGCGATCCTCAAATTGACGGGTATGGGGGTACGGGTATGCTGGACCTTTCTCGAACACGTCGACACGATGACCCCTCAGGGCGAGAAGATAAGCGATGGCGGTCCCGACAACGCCCGAACCGACGATCGCGACCGTACGCCCAGTCATCGCAGTATCAGCCCCGGCGCGGCTCCCGGCCGCGTACGGCCCGAGGACGAGCGCGGCGGCCACATCTCCGGGATGGCGCCTGCACGCGTCATCCCGGGAAGCGCCGGTACCGATCGAGCCCGCGCGGCATGCCCGGCCATCCGCGATACCCGAGCGCGACCCAGGCGTCGGTCCGGGCGAACAGCCCGATGGTCTCGCCGAGCACGAAACGATCGAATGCAGGCCAGTCGTAGTCGACGAGCTGCACGCGCAGCCGATCCCAGGCGGTCTTGGGGGCCCGGGCGCGCGGCCCGCGCGCAAGAATCTCGCGCCGCACGACCGATGATGCGGCGGCGAAGGGGCGTCCCGCAAGACGGTGCGCGCCGCGGTCCGCCTCTTGCGCAAACCGCTCGTATAGGGCCCGATAGCCTCGCAGGTGCTCCGCGCGCCAACGGTAGTACGTCTCGTAATGGACGGGGTCGATGGGATATCCTGCGACGGCCTCCGCGGCGGCAACCAGCACCGCAATCGTGGACGGGGCGAGCGATCCGACGGGTTCGCCGCCGAGCACCGGTTCCGGCGGCGGCATCCGGAGGAGCGTCACCACGCGCCACCCACCCCAGGCCGCTGCGGCGGCGAGCCCGATTCCGAGAAATCGCCGTCTCGTGACTAGCATTGCCGTCTCTTGCGATGAGTCCCCTGGTGTGCCCGGTCGAACAGGGTAAAGCCCGTGCCGCCGACCGCATTCGAACGAAACGAGTACGCGTACGAGGTACTCACAGCACTACTGTACTACGCCGCACACCTCCTCCAAGCCGTCGCTTCGGATCCCTGCTACTGGTTCAGGCCGCCGCAACCAGCCAGCGACTGCCATCGCGCGGCTGAAGACCGGACGCGCTCCCACTTACGCTCGATCGCACAGCGCCCCGCGAGGGCGGCCAGGGACATACCGCGCCCCTGCGCTTCGCGGATACGTCCCCACGAGATTCGTCTGCGAACTGAGGAGGGACCGTTTATCGGAGTGTATAATGCATGTGATATGCAATTTCCCGCGAGTCCGCGTCTGGACTTCAAGACCAGGGAACAAGCCACCTACGATTCGATCAGGCAAGCCATTGTCGAAGGACGCTGGGGACCGGACGAACCGGTGGTAGTGAGCCGGATCTCCGCCGATCTCGGCGTCAGCCGCATTACCGTGGCCAACGCGCTGAAGCGCCTAGCGGCCGAGGGTTTCGTCCGCATGACGCCGCACAAGGAAGCCGTGGTCGCGCGTCTCGATCGCGAGGGCGTGCGCGAGATCTACCTCATCCGGGCCGAACTCGAAGCGCTGGCAGCCGCCGAGGCGGCGGTGCGCATCTCTCCCGCGGAGATCGAAGAGGCCCGCAGGCTCAACGAGATCGTGCGGCAACAGCGCGCGGAGCTTCCGGCGATCCGCGCTTTCCGCGCCGCCGACCGCGCGTTCCACAGGCACGTCCGGAAAGCAGCGAACATGCCACGTCTCGACCGTCTCCTCGAGAACCTTGCGGATCAGTGCGAGTACTGTCGCTCTCGCCTGCTCGATCCCGGCCGGCTGTCGCCGCCCAACCCCGATGCGCACGAGACGCTGCTCGCCCTTCTGGCGGAGCACGACGCTGACGCCGCAAGCCGCCTGATGCGTGACCACGTCCTCGCCGGCATGCGCACAGTGCTCGCCACGCTGGGGCAAACAGAGTGAGCTGCTGGCTCGCCAACACAGGCGGCAACCCTTTGTCCCGCAGCGGCCGCGCATCCACGGCGCAAACGGACTGCGGCTCCGCGTGTTTGGGCAGCGGGCCGATTATGCAAGAATGGCAGGACGGTGAAGTGCGCGGGTTGACGCATCGATAGCCTGGGGACCCCGGATCAGGGCTGCAGCACCGCGAGATCGCGCAAGCGCCGCTCTCGTATCGGAACGCTGTCGAGATCTGGGGCAAGGACACGCAGATGGAAGCCTCGAGGTAGGGTAGGAGGCAACGAGAGGAGGCAAGCAGTGCAGTATCGAGCGTTTGGACAGAGTCCGCTACAGTCATCCGTGATCGGCCTTGGAACGTGGCCGATCGGAGGCGCACGATATGGCCCGAGCGATGATGAGGACGCCGAGAACACGATCAGGGCGGCGCTCGACGCCGGCATCACGTGCTTCGACACGGCACCGACGTACGGCAACGGCCACGCCGAGGCGCTGCTCGGCCGGGCACTCGGCACACACCGAGCGGAAGCGGTCATCGTGACGAAAGGCGGCCTGATCTGGAACGAGCGGAGCCAGGTCCTCGGACGTGACAGCCGCCACGACACGCTTGCCGCGCAGATCACGGCGAGCCTCAAGCGGCTCCACACCGACCACGTCGACCTGTACCTCGTCCACTGGCCCGACCCGAACGTACCGCTCGAGGACGTCATGGCGACGCTCCAGGATTTGGTCCGGACCGGCAAGACACGCTTTGCTGGCGTGTCCAACTTCACCGGCGCTCAGCTTGGGGCGTGCGCGGCCGCCGCTCGCGGCCCGCGCCTCGTGGCGAATCAGATCAGCCTGAGCCTCTTCGACCAACGCTGGGCCCGCGACACGTTCACAGCCTGCACGGAACTGGGAATCGGGGTCATGGCGTACGGACCGCTGGCCCACGGGCTCCTCGGCGGCGAGCTGACACGCACCACCGTATTCGACGACACCGACTGGCGCAAGAGCGGCACTCTGTTCGGGCAGGCCTTGCTCGCGCCGGGCAACTTCGAGCACAACCTGGACGTCGTCGACCGGCTGGCGACGACCGCGCGCGGGTGCGGCATAACGCTGCCGCAGCTCGCGCTGGCGTGGGTGCTGTCTCGGCCTCCGGTCACCGTCGCGTTGGCGGGCGCCCGCACGCCTGCGGAGATTATCGGTGCCGCCGGGGCGGCCGGCGTCCGCCTCTCGGATGCGGTGCTCGGTGAGATCGACACAGCCATGGAGGGCGCCGCCGGACTGTCGGCGACGCTCCCAACGTAAAGCCGCGAGGTGCGCCGACAGGCACGCGGCACCAGAGAGGAGGGGTACCATGAGCGCATCGATAGAGTACCGCAGGGATCTGCCCGTGGTGGCAGAGACCGACGTCCTGGTCGTGGGGAGCGGTCCCGCGGGGCTGGGCGCAGCGATCGCGAGTGCCCGCAACGGCGCACGAACGCTCCTGACCGAGCGGTATGGGTTTCTGGGCGGTAACCTCACGGCAGGTCTCGTGGGTCCGTGCATGACCTCCTACAGCCTCGACGGTACCACCCAGCTCATCCGCGGCATCTTCGAGGAGATGGTCCTCCGGATGGAGAGGATCGGCGGCGCGATCCACCCGTCCAAGATCGCCGCCTCCACGGAGTACTGCGGGTTCATCGAGTATGGACATGACAAGGTCACGCCGTTCGATCCCGAGGCGGTCAAGTCGGTGGCGATGGAGATGTGCCTCGAAGCCGGCGTGGAACTGCGGCTCCACACGTTCGTCGTGGACGCGGTGACGAACGGGGATGTGCTGACGGGCGTCGTGGGAGCGAGCAAGTCCGGCCTCGAGGTGATCCGCGGCACCGTGACGGTGGATTGTTCGGCCGACGGCGACGTGGCTGCGCGCGCCGGCGTACCGTTCGAAATCGGCCGGCCCGGGGACGGCCTCACGCAGCCGATGACGTTGTTCTTCCGCGTGGCGAACGTCGACGACGACCGCGTCAAGGCGTACGTGAAGGCCCATGCCGACGACTACCGTCCGTTCTCGTCGCTCGTGCAACAGGCGCGGGCACGCGGTGAGTTCCCGATCCCCCGGCGCGGCATCGGCCTGTACAAGACGCTGGAACCCGGTGTCTGGCGCATCAACACCACACGAATCCAGCGCCTCGTCGGCACCAGCGCGTCCGATCTGACCCTGGCGGAGATCGAGGGACGCCGCCAGGTCGATGCGTTGATGGCGTTCTTCAGGAAGTGGCTCCCCGGGTTCGAACGATGCGAGCTGCTAGACACGGCGACGCAGGTCGGCGTCCGCGAGTCGCGCAGGATCGCCGGCGAATACACGCTCACCCTCGCGGATCTGGCGCGGGGCGCCGAGTTCGAGGACGTCGTCGTCCTCGCCGGCTATCCGGTAGACATCCACAGCCCCACCGGCGACGACGGCGGCGCAACGGGTGAGCTCCAGACGGCCAACATCTACCAGATCCCGTACCGCTGCCTTGTCCCGCTCAAGGTGGAACAACTGCTGGTCGCGGGACGATCGCTCGCCGCGACCCACGAGGCGCTCGCGGCGGTCCGCGTGATGCCGCCGGCGATGGCGATGGGCCAGGCGGCCGGCACGGCCGCGGCGCTCGCCGTGACTACGGGGACCCCGCCGCGCCGGATACCGGTATCCGAGCTGCAGGCGCGGCTCGTGCGGCAGGGGGCGTACCTCGGCGAGCGGATCGGCGCGCGCGCCGGCGTCGGCACATAAGCGCTGGTACGTCCGCGACGGCTGATCAGCCGGGGCGGCGAAGCCGCGGCGAGGTGAGAACAGCCTCGTTCAGCACGCGCAGCGGACTCCCGTCGAGGAATGCGCGGATGTCCTCGACCGCGCCGCCGTAAGCCTCGCGATACCCCTCCGCCGTGACGTACCCGAGGTGCGGGGTCGTGACGACGTTGGGTGCACGCCGCAGCGGATGATCGGCCGGCAGCGGCTCCTGCGCGTAGACATCGAGCGCGGCGCCTGCGATCGACCCCCGGGTGAGCGCGTCGAGAAGCGCGCGCTCGTCCACGATGGGCCCTCGCGAGGTGTTGACAAGGTACGCGGTCGGCCTCATCAGGCCGAGCTCCCGTGCACCGATCAGCCCCACGGTGCGCGGGCTCAGCCGCAGATGGATGGTCACGACATCGGCGCTCGCGAGCAGTTCATCCTTCGACGCGAGCACCGCGCCGAACTCGGCCGCGCGGGCCGCGGTCAGGTTCTGGCTCCAGGCCGTGATCGTCATGCCGAACGCCCGACCGATCGACGCGACCTGGGCCCCCAGCCGGCCGAGCCCGACCACCCCGAGCGTCTTGCCGCGGAGCCCGCGGCCGACCGTCGCTTGCCAGCCGCCGTCCCGGAGCCGCTGGTGTTCCTCAGGAATGTGCCGAACGAGTGCAAGGATCAAGCCCCAGGTGAGCTCCGCGGTCGGATACGGCAGCATCGGCGTACCGCTCACCACGATGCCGAGGCGCGTCGCCGCCTCGAGGTCGATCGACGCGTTGGCCATCCCGGTCGTCACGAGGAGGCGAAGCTCCGGAAGGCGGCCGAGCAGGGAGGCGCCGAAGGGGGTCCGCTCGCGCATCGCCACGACGACCGCGAACGGCGCGAGGCGCGCCGCGACCACCGCCTCATCGGCGGCATGGTCGCGAAACGTCTCCACCTGCGCACGGCCTCCGAGCGCGCCCCACTCCGCCAGTCCCAAGGCAACCCCCTGATAGTCGTCCACCACCGCCACGCGGATCACGGCGCACCCTCCCTTCGACTCAAAGTCGCTGCTCTGTCGTGTCGACGACAAACGCCCATTCACGCGAGCGTGGCGCCGCTGTGCCCGTGCCTCGGCCTCGCCGGGCCCTCAACGCAACAGGCCGGCGGCCGCGGTCGCAGCAGTTACGGATCCGGCGGCGACCGTCAGGAACGCGGTAATGGGCAGGTGCGTCGCGTCCCACGCCGCGCCCGCGACGAGCGGGAACGTAAACGAGCACGCGTAGGCGACCGCGAGCATACCCGCCGAGAGCCGGTGTACGTCATGCGCTTCTACCAGCATCGGCGGTATCGCGAGTGTCAGCACAAAGATCTGCGCGGTGCAGAAACCGATGATCGCCGTACCGAGCATGATCCCGGCTCCGGGGAGGACGAGAAATACCGCTAGCCCCGCAAGGATCAGGATGCCGCTGGCCACCAGCGGTTCGCGCTTGCCGATCATGCGGGAGGATAAGCACGCGACCAACACCGACGCCGGCAGCTGCCCCGCGTTCAGCGCCGTCAAGCACGGACCGATCAGGTCGGAACGTCCCGTGGCGCGCAGAAACTCGGGGATGAACGCGTTCGACCCGAAGTAGGCTGCCGACGCCCCGCCCAGTGTCAGACCCAGCCGCAGCGTCGCCGTCCCACGCCAGTCGGGCCACCAGCGGCGAGGAGACGTGCCGACGACCGGCGGCGAGGTGGGCACGACGCCGAGCACCGGCACGGTGAGCAGCACCGGTATCGCCCAGACGACGAAGCTCCACTCCCAACTTCCGCCCACGAGCGGCAGCACCAACGGCAGCGTGAGGGCCGAGGCCAGCACCTCGCCGACGAGAATGCCGTTGGCGTACACCGCCGTCGCCACGCCGACGCGGGTGGCAAACCACTGGCTGACAAGTGCCGGCATCGCGGGTTGCGTCACCGCGATCCCGATCCCCATCAAGAAGGTCATCGCAAGCAGCATAACCGGCGACGGTCCTATGCCACGGAGGGCGGATGCCACCCCCACCAGCAACAGCCCGACCGCCGCCGCACGGACGGCGCTCATGCGCGCGATCAGCAGCGACCCGAGGATCGCCGCGACCGCGAGCAGAAACACCGGCAGCCCCGTCAGAACGCCGACGACTGTCTCGGACAAACCCAGGTCGCGGTGAATGAGCGCGAGCAAGGGCGGCACTGCGAGAATCGGGAGACGCAGATCCACTCCCATCACCCAAAGCAACCCGAGGAGGTGCCACGACGTGCGGTCCGCGCGCGCAGAGCTGAGGACGGCCCTCATCCCACTTCGGATTCCGTGCCCGTCATCGCTTCCACGCCTTAAGGGCTTGGGAACGGTCGCCGCAAGATCCTCCGCCCGCCTCGGGACCCGAACCGGTGACGAGGGGCCGCAGCCGGGCAGGAAGCGCCCCGGCGGCGTGGTATCCAGCCGGTGTCCCCCGAAGCTTCGTACGCCCGGCGTGCTCCGGGCGGCAGGCGGTGCTTCGGCATGGCACGTCGCCCCGAGGTGATGAATGGCGCGAATCCGGATCGGAATCATTGGCTGCGGCGGGATCGCACGCAGCGCCCACCTGCCGGCGATGAGTCGTCTCAGAGACCAGGTCACGCTCGTCGCCGCGGCCGACCCGAACGAACAGGCCGCATCCGCCGCTGCGGCACCCTGGGGGGCGGACGCGTACACTGACGGCCACAAGCTGCTCGAGCGCCGGGACATCGACATGGTGTTGATCGCAGCCCCGGACGCGTGGCATCGGGAGTGGACCGAAGCCGCGGCCGCCGCCGGCCGGCACGTCCTGTGCGAGAAGCCAATGGCAACGACGGTGGACGACGCGGACGCGATGATCGCCGCCTGCCGTCGGGCGGGGGTCCACCTCATGATCGGTCACAGCCGGCGGTTCACGATGCGCTACATGCAGGTGCGGCGGGCGATCGACCGCGGCGAGGTGGGCGCCGTCCGTCTCGTGCGCGAGAACGAACGCCGCGCCCAGCCGAGAACCGGCGAATCACGGGGCTACTACAGCGCCGGGCATTGGACGGGCGATCCCGAGGTCTCGGTCGGTGCCCCCATCCTCAACGGGGTGCACGAAACCGATCTGCTGCGCTGGTTCGTGGGGACGGAGCCGGTATCGGTGTTCTGCGAGCACAAGATGACGGTCGAGGGGAATCGCGGGGTGCCGGACTTCCTCACGTTCACGGTCCGGTTCGCCGGCGGCGCCGTCGGGTCGAGCGAGCTCTGCAACTGCCTGCCGCCAGGCTACCCGGCGTTCCACCAGCTCGAGCTCTACGGCGACCGAGGCGCCCTGCGCGCAAAGGATCACGACCTGATCAGCATCACGCGATTCCGGGAGGGGACGATCGAATTCCCCGGCGCATACGAGATCCTCCTGCACAACGTCCCCGCCTACGTGCGCGAGCAGGCGGCGTTCGTGAACGTCATCACGCACGACGCTCCGGTCCCGATGCCGCCGGAAGAGGCGAGGGCGGCGCTCCGGCTGGCCCTCGCGAGCGTCGAATCGGCCCGCTCGGGGCGGACCGTGCAGCTTGCGGCCGGTCCGGCCGAGGAAGACGGGAGGATCCAGCCTTGACGTCCCCCGTCGCCGTGGGCGTCATCGGCGTCGGCCGCCGCGCGTCCTCGCTCTCGGAGTACGCGGCTCCGCTCAGCGGGGCCGTGATCGCTGCGATCGCCCCTGGGCCACGCGGGCGCGATCGAACGGCCGCCGCGGGT
>DASPUZ010000234.1:0-3586 GCA_035622635.1 bacterium
TGCGCCTTGCGGAGCGTTACGATGTGGACTACGTGCCGGAGACGGTGGTTCGGATCCGTGCGCACCGTGGCTCTCGGCTCGGTGATCGCATCCGCGAGGCTGGGCACGTGGAGGAGATGGTGCTCGAACGCTACAAGGCGACGATGCCCCCGAGATTGCTGAGCTTCTACCTGCAGAAGATCGGCGGTAAGTTGTGCCGGACCGGGTCGATCGTGGAAGGCCGCGAGCGGATCCGGGACGCTATTCGTGTGAACCGTTTCAACGGGGTCGCATATCTGCAGTTCGTCGCGTCTTATCTCGGACACCGTCGTTACCAGCAAATTCACGCCTACTACAAGCGCCTTTTCTAGCGGGCAGCGTTAGAGCGTGGCAGGTTCTTCGCGCGATGTTTGAGAAGTCGCCGGCAACGTCCGGCTTACCCGGCGAGAATCCCGGATCGCCAAGGACATGCTGGACTGCCTGTCCAGAATGCCGGGGCCTTGAGGATCAACTGGCAGGGTGTCATAGGGAAGGAGTACGCTTCGTCGCGTCGCAGTGGAATCACGATGATCCGCGGTCCCATGGACGGGCTTCTCGTGGTGGCGTGAATTTCGCTGGTCCGTTTCTGCAGAGTCATGCGCGATGCGCGAATTGACGTGGGCGATGAATCACATGGGAGCGGGCACGATTGACCGCCCTCGGCACATGCCGCACGCGCGGGATTGGCGGGAGTGATCGACATTCGGGCCATGGGGCGATGGTGGACTCGGGTGCACCGTGCCGTCGGAGTGTGTCGGGCATACCGCCGGCCCGTGACGCGGTTTTTGGACTACCTGGGCTGGTTCCCTCAGGGTGCGCTTTCCGATGTGTACTTGCGGAATGGAATGCGGATCAGGGCGCGGCTTGGGACGAGCGACTTGAGCATTATCGACGAAGTGTTCGTGGACGGAGTCTACGACAGGGGCCTGCGCAGCCTTCGCGGCGGACACACGGTGATCGATATCGGAGCACAGTGCGGCATATTCGCGCTCGCGGCTGCGGCTCGCGGAGCTTTCGTGTTATGCTACGAACCAGTGTTGCAGAACCTCGAACTGCTCCGGGTGAATGCCAGCCTCAACGGGTACGATTCCGCGATTGTGCCGTGTAACGCCGCGATCGCGGCTCAAGGGGGTGTCCTTCATCTGTACGGAGTTGACCGGGACACCGGTGGGAGCACATCCTTCCCGGGAATCCATCCAGAGTGGGCACAAGGGCGCGATGTTCGGGTCATCGAAGCGCCCGCCGTGACCCTTCACGAGATCTTCCAGCACCACCGCCTTGTGATGTGTGACCTCGTCAAGATGGACTGCGAGGGCGCGGAGTATGACGTGTTCCAGCACGCGGCGACCGAGGACCTTCGACGGATCCGTGCCATTATTATGGAATACCATCCGAACGGTAATATTGAGGTAATCGCCCAGCGGTTGCGCGGACTTGGATTTCACGTGGAGATGAGTAATAATCCTTGTGTTCTTTTCGCGGCTGCAGACGAGGGGAGGGCAGTCGACTGTGCCCGTCACTGAAAAGCGTGCGCCTTGGGAATACGATCGCCCACCGTTGAGGCGGGTACTGGTGACGGGCGGCGCAGGGTTCATCGGATCGCATACCGTGGCGCTGCTCCTCGAGAAAGGTTATCAGGTGCGCATTTTGGACTCGCTTCAACCTCGAGTGCATCCGCGCGGCAAGCCGCCGTGGGTGCCGGAGGCCGCTGAGTTCGTCAAGGGAGACGTCGCGGACCCGAGCGTGATGCGCACCGCGCTTGCCGGTGCGGACTATGTGGTGCACCTAGCCGCATATCAGGACTACTTGCCGGAGTTCTCACAGTTCATCCATACGAACACGGAGAGTACGGCGCTACTGTTCGAGCTGATCGTCGCCGATCGCAAGCAGTATCCGGTGCGTAAGATCGTGTTTGCGTCGTCGCAGGCGGTGAGCGGGGAGGGCCGGTACCTCTGCCCACGGTGCGCCCGCGGCCGGGCGGCGCCGTCGATCCACGAACAACTCCGGCTGGGGCCGGCCGCGATCGCGGATCTGCCGATCGACGGGATTCGTGTCCCGAGACCCCGTTCGCTGGCCCAGCTTCGGAGGGGGGATTGGGAAATCCACTGTCCGGTGTGCGACGGGGAGATGCAGCCGCTCCTGATCGACGAGGCGACGATCAGCCCAGGCACGGCGTACGGCATCTCGAAGTACGCGATCGAGTTGCTGGCCGATCGTTTGGGGCGCAGGTACGATATTCCCACCGCGTGCATGCGCTACACGTACGTGCAGGGACCGCAGAACTCGTTCTACAATGCCTACTCGGGGATCACGCGTAGGTTTGCCCTGCGCCTGATGCACGGGATGCCGCCCGTCGTCTACGAGGACGGGCGGCAGTTGCGCGATTACGTCAATGTTCGGGACGTTGCGAGAGCCAATGTGCTCGTGATGGAAGACCCGCGGGCGGACTTTGGCGTCTTCAACGTCGGCGGGGGCCGGGCGGTCACTGTGCTGGAACTAGCGGCGATGACGCTGGCGGCGTTCCAGAGTCCGCTGGAGCCGGAGGTTGCAGGGGATTTTCGGGTAGGAGACACACGCCACACGATCTCGGATATCTCGCGCCTCCGAGCACTCGGGTGGGCACCCAGCGTCCCGGTCGAAGAGAGCGTGGCGGAATACGCGGCGTGGATCCGGACACAGACCGGGAGCCGCGAGTACCTCGAGGAGGCCGAGCAGGTGATGCGGGAACAAGGCGTTCTGCAACGCGCGGAACGCCGCGGCCCATGACCTGGTCCCGGCCGGCGACGGCATCGCAGTTTATCTTGAGAGGTAGGCTCTTGAGCCGATTATCTGCGGGCAGGTGTGATTCATGACCGAGTCCCGCACGGCAATCGTCACCGGTGGCGGCCGCGGGATCGGCGAGGCGATTGCCTACGCACTCGCGCGCGACGGGTTTCGCCTCGTGCTGGCGGCGCGCACGTCGTCCGAGCTCGAGCGCGTTGCCGCCGAGGTCAGGCGCCGCGGCGGGATGGCGGAAACGGTCACCGCGGACGTCTCCCTGGCCGAGGACGTCGATCGGATCGCCCGCGCGGCGGTGAATGCCCGCGGCGGCATTGACGTCCTCGTCAATGCGGCGGGTGTATACGGTCCGATCGGCCCAACGTGGGACGTCGACCCCGTGGAGTGGGTGCGTGCGGTCCACATCAACCTCGTGGGGACGTTTCTGTGCTGCCGGGCGGTCCTGCCGTACATGATCGCTCGACGGCGGGGAAAGATCGTCAACCTGTCGGGCGGCGGAGCGACCGCGCCGCTTCCGCGTTTCTCCGCGTACGGGGCGTCGAAGGCCGCCGTGGTGCGCCTCACCGAGACCCTCGCCGAGGAAGTCCGGGAGTTCAACATCCAGGTCAATGCCATCGCACCGGGCGCGGTGGACACCCGTTTGCAGGACCAGGTCCTGGCGGCGGGCGAGCGCGCGGGCCCGTTGTGGGAGCGCATTCGTACGCTGCGCGAAACTGGTCAAGGAGGCGTGCCGCCGGATCTCGCGGCGGACCTCGTCGCTTTTCTCGCGTCCGAACGGGCGGATGCGCTG
>DASPUZ010000235.1:0-32974 GCA_035622635.1 bacterium
TCGTTTACGCGCTGGTGGTGGTGCTGCTGTACGGGCGTCCCGGGGAAGCACGCGAGGTGGCGCACGGAGCGCATCCGAACGGCAGGGCTGCGCCCGCGCCAAATTGGACCGGGGACTCTGCGGGCGACGGCACGGTCGTGAGGCGCCGAGAATTTCTGCGCCGCTCGTCGGTGATCGTCCTCGCGGCTGCAGCTGGCACGGCCATAGCTTCGTGGTTGACGACCGCCGGCGCCGCGGTCGCGCGCGCGGCCGGGCAGACGTTCCGGCTGCTCAAGGGCATGCCCGACGAGGTGACGCCGGTCGCGCAGTTCTACCAGGTCTCGAAGAACTTCTTCGACCCGACGGTGGACATCCGGAAATGGAGCCTCGAGGTCACCGGGATGGTCAACAAGCCACTCCGCCTGTCGCTCGAAGAGTTGCAGAAGGTCGCGACACCCGTGGAGCGCTACCAGACGTTCGAGTGCATCAGCAACGAAGTCGGCGGGGATCTCATCGGCAACGCCAAGTGGAAGGGGATCCCGATGAAGGACGTGCTGAGCCTCGCCGGGCTCAAGCCGGGGGTGACCACCGTCGTCATGCGCAGTGCCGACGGCTACGCGGAGTCGGTGCCGCTCGAGGTCGGGACCGATGCCACGACCGTGCTCGCCTACGAGATGAACGGCGAACCGATTCCTCAGAAGCACGGCGCGCCCGTGCGCGTGCTCATCATGAATCGCTACGGGATGAAACAGCCCAAGTGGCTGACGAGTATCGAGGCGACTGAGGGTGACTTCACGGGGTACTGGGAGCAGCAGGGTTGGAGCAAGGAGGCGATCGTCAAGACGAACAGTGCGTTCAAAGTCGAGATGAAGGACGGGACGGGGCTTGCGCTCGGCGGGTGGGCCTTTGCCGGCAGTCGCGGTATCTCGAAGGTCGAGGTGAGCGCAGACGACGGCAAGACATGGATGGAGGCGGCGGTCAAGCCGCCGCTCGGTCAGAATGCCTGGCAATTCTGGTCCCTGGAGTG
This sequence comes from bacterium, assembly GCA_035622635.1. Classification (GTDB taxonomy): domain Bacteria; phylum Sysuimicrobiota; class Sysuimicrobiia; order Sysuimicrobiales; family Segetimicrobiaceae; genus JAJPIA01. Next base: position 1,007 of record DASPUZ010000235.1, read on the forward strand.
GATGCCGCCGCAGAAGGGCGTGTACGTGCTCAAGGTTCGCGCGACCGATGGGAAGGGTGCGCCGCAGCCGGCGTCCCCCGAGCCCACGCTGCCGGACGGTGCCCAAGGATACCACACGGTCCAGGTGAAGTTCGACTAGCGAACCGAGAGAGACAGGGTTTTTCGCGTCGGCCACCCAAAGAATATCCACGTGGCTCTATCAAGCACGGCTCGACGCCGAACGGCACGACGCACCGTGTCTTGTAACCCGCCGCAGTGGCCGCGGGGACGGGTGCGACGTATCGTCACGGTCGGCGCCCCGGACGGACTGGTGTTGCGCAGGCGTAGCCGGCCCGTCGAGGCCGTCGGCGCGGCGGTGAGGGCGCTCATCACCGATTTGGTGGTCACGATGCGGCGGGCCCGGGGAGTCGGTCTCGCCGCGCCTCAAGTCGGGGTGCCGTTACGGGTGCTGGTGGCCGACGCCGGAAACGGGGCGATCGCGCTCGTAAACCCCCGGGTGCGGCGCCGGTGGGGGATGCAGGTCGGTCCGGAGGGATGCCTCAGCATCCCGGGCGTCGTGCGGCAGGTCCCGCGCGCCCTCGGCGTGGAGATCGAAGCCGTGGCCGCGACCGGCCGTCGCGTCATCCTACGGGGAACGGGATTCTTCGCCAGGATTCTCCAGCACGAAATCGACCACCTCAACGGGATCCTGATTCTGGATCGGATCTCGAGGCGCGGACAAGTGCGTCCTCGCCGCGGCTCCAGAAACCTCCGCGCCGCGCCGCGCGCAACGCGGGCAGCCGCACGTGGGCGTTCCCTCAAGGCAAGACCTGCCCGGAGAAAGGCGCAACGACCGCGATGACCGGGCCGGCCGCCGGGTTGCCCATAACTGCGGGAGGGCGGACGCCGTCCCGGAGCGTTTTCTAACGCGGGACGGCAGCATAGACACGGGAGGAGATCGTCGTGGCCAATCCTTTTGACCTCGTGGTCGTCGGCGGCGGGCCGGCAGGGTACGTCGGGGCGATTCGCGCGGCGCAGTTGGGCCTGCAGACCGCGATCGTGGAACGCGACAAAGTCGGCGGGACGTGCCTCCACGTCGGCTGTATCCCTACCAAGGTGCTGTTGCATACCGCGGAGCGGCTGGAGGAGTTGCGTGCCGGAGCCGAGATCGGCATCCTCGCCGAAGGGGTACGGCTGGACTACGGGCTGCTGCAGAAGCGCAAGGATCGCGTCGTCACCACCAACTTTCGCGGCGTGGAATATCTTATGCGCAAGAACAAGATCGCCGTGTTTCCCGGGGAGGGACACCTCACCGCGCCGACGCGCGTGCACGTATCGGCCGGCGACGGTTCGGAGACGGACCTCGAGGCCCGGCACATCCTGATCGCGACCGGCTCGCGGCCCCGCGATCTCCCGGGCGTTCGAATCGACAACGATCGAATCTTGGACAGCACCGGTGCGCTGGCGCTTGCGGCCGTGCCGAGGTCGATCGCGATCCTGGGTGCGGGGGCGGTCGGCACGGAGTTTGCCAGCATCTTCGCCGCCTTTGGCGCCGAGGTCACGCTGATCGAGATGCTCGCTTCGGTGCTCCCGCTGGAGGACGAGGAGTGCTCGGCGGTCGTGGCCAAGGCGCTCGAGCGTCGCGGCGTGAGGGTGCGGATCGGCACCTCCGTGACGGGCGCCGCGCATTCCGGCGACGGCGTCCGAGTGACGATGCGCGCCAAAGACGGCCCCGAAGAGTCCATCGAGGTCGAGTACGTGCTCGTCGCCGTCGGTCGGGCACCGCTGACCGAAGGGCTGGGGCTCGACGAGGTCGGCGTGGAGGTCGGGCGCGGCGGCATCGAGGTCAACGCGCAGATGCAGACGTCGGCACCGTCCATCTACGCGGCCGGCGACGTGATTGGCGGCCTGCTCCTCGCCCACGTCGCATCGGCGGAAGCCGAGGTTGCCGTCGAAGCGATTGCCGGGCACGCTCCGCGGCCGCTCGACCCGTCGCTCATGCCCCGCGCGACATTCTCGATTCCCCAGATCGCAAGCGTCGGCCTGACGGAGAAGCAGGCGCGCGAGGCCGGACACGACCTGTCGGTGGGACGCTTCCCGTTTACCGCGAGCGGGCGTGCGGCGATCCTCGGGCAACGCGAGGGGCTGGTCAAGATCGTAACGGACAGGGCCGTGGGCGAGATTCTCGGGTTGCATCTGGTGGGCCCCGAGGTGACCGAGTTGCTGCCCGAGGGGGTCCTGGGGCGGGCGCTGGAAGCTACGGCCGTCGAGATCGGCCAGTCCGTGCACGCTCACCCGACGCTCTCGGAGGCTGTGCGCGAGGCGGCGCTCGCCTCACTCGGCCGCGCCATTCACGGCTGAGACTTTGGACCGCCCGGACCCGTTGCAGCCCGGGAGGAGGGGCCCGGTGGGGCGAGGAAACTTTGGAGGACTTTGACGGTTCGCGGCTGTCCGCGAGGAGTGCCTGAGGCGAGTTGATCGAAAACGGGCGGGGAGAAAGGAGGCCGCGTGAGCGCGAAAGAGGCCAAGGCGGTCACGCCACTGGACCAGCGCACGCCGAAAGGCCCGGACGTCGCCGACGAGGAACTGCTCGAGATGTACTACTTCGTGCGGCTGGCCCGGGCTGTGGACGAGCGGATGTGGGCGCTGCAAAGGTCCGGCCAGGCGGCATTCGTGATCTCCGGACAGGGGCATGAAGGCGCCCAGGTGGGGGCGGTCTACGCGATCGATCGCGAGAAGGATTGGCTGGTACCGTACTACCGGTCCCTCGCGTCGGTGCTGGTCAAGGGGATGCCCCCGACAGAGATCTTTCTGATTCAGCTCAGCAAGGCCACCGATCCGAGCAGCGGCGGCCGGCAGATGCCCGGGCACTATGGGCACTCCGGCCACAAGATCCTTTCGACGAGTAGCCCGGTGACGACCCAACTCCTGCACGCCGCCGGCCTCGCCTACGCGGCGAAGCTGCGGCGGACGGGCGAGATTTGCATCACGGAAGTGGGCGAGGGATCGACGAGCGAGGGGGACTTCCATGAAGCGCTCAACTTCGCTTCGGTCCACAAGCTCGGGGTGGTCTTTCTGGTCGAGAACAACGGATACGCCATCTCGGTGCCCGCCTCGAAACAGATGGCCGTGCCGAACGTTTCGGCCCGCGCGGCGGGGTACGGGATCCCAGGCGTGACTGTGGACGGGAGCCACGTCGTTGACGTGTACGCTGCCGCTCGAGAGGCGGTGGCGCGCGCGCGCCGCGGCGACGGCCCGACATTGCTGGAGGTCAACGTGCCGCGTCTGACGGCGCACAGCAGCGATGACCGACAGGAGAAGTATCGCTCCGCCGAGGAGATCCTGCACACGAAGGCGCGCGACCCGATGCACGTATTCGAAGCGGAGCTGCGGGCCTGGGGTGTGCTCGACGACGCGCGCGCCCAGGAGATCGCCGACAGGATTCGGCGTGAAGTCGATCTCGGCACGGAGATTGCGGAGGCTGCGCCGCTCACCGACCCGGCGACCGCAACGCGCTACGTCTACTACGAACCCGACATGCCTTCCGAGCGGGGACGTTGACCGTGGCGGACAGGCGCTACCTCGACGCGATCCGTGACGCGTTGCACGAGGAGATGGCGCGCGACGAGCGCGTGATCGTCCTTGGAGAGGACGTCGGGCGCAAAGGCGGCGTGTTTGGCGTCACGGACGGCTTGTTCGAAAAGTTCGGCGGCGACCGCGTGCTAGACACGCCGCTGGCGGAGTCGATGATCATCGGCGTCTCGGTCGGCATGGCCGCAAACGGCCTGATTCCAGTGCCCGAGATCCAGTTCGCGGACTTCATCCACCCCGCCTTCGACCAGATCGTCAGCGAGGTTGCCCGGATGCGGTACCGCTCCAATAACGACTACGGGTGCCCGATGACGATCCGGATTCCGTACGGGGGCGGCGTGCACGGCGCGTTGTACCACTCCCAGTCGATCGAAGCGTTCTACGCCCACATTCCCGGGCTCAAGGTCGTTGCGCCGTACACTCCGGCAGACGCCAAGGGGCTGCTCAAGGCTGCGATCCGGGACCACGATCCGGTTCTCTATCTGGAGCACAAGAAGCTGTACCGGTTGATTCACAGCGAGATACCGGACGGTGACGTGGTCGTGCCGCTCGGTCCCGCGGCGGTTCGGCGCCCCGGACGCGATCTCAGCATCTTCGCGTACGGCCTGATGGCGCACGAAGCGATCGGCGCCGCCGAGTTGCTCGCCTCCGAAGGCATCGAGGCGGAGGTGGTCGACGTTCGCACGTTGCGGCCGCTCGACACCGCCACGATCCTGGCCTCGGTTGCCCGGACGAGCCGGGCGCTGATCGTGCACGAGGACAACCGCTTTGGCGGGTTCGGCGCGGAGATTGCCGCCACCATCGCCGAGGAGGGGTTTCACTTCCTCGATGCGCCGCCGACCCGGCTCTGCGGTCCGGAAGTGCCTGCGGTCCCGTTCGCGCAGCCGCTCGAGCACTGGTTCATGCCGAACGCCGAGAAGATCGCCGCGGCGGCGCGCGCGCTCGTGGCCTATTAGATCCCGGCACGCAGAGGAGCTGGACATGCCCACCGAGATCAAGATGCCTCAGCTGGGCGAGAGCGTGCACGAAGGCACGATCGGCAAGTGGCTCAAGCAGCCCGGAGAGCGTGTCGCGAGATACGAGCCGCTCGTGGAAGTGATCACCGACAAGGTCAACGTGGAGATGCCGTCGCCATTTTCCGGCGTGCTCGGTCGGATCCTCGTCGAAGAGGGCAAGACCGTCGCAGCGGGCACGCCGATCGCGCTCATCGAGGAAATCGGCGCGGCGGCGGCCGTGGTTCCGCCCCCGGCGGCCGCGCGGGGCGGGGATGCCGGCCTGCCGTCGGGAGACGGGCGCCCGGCGAGCGGTGAAGGGTCGTCACGAGGTGTCCCGGTGCGCCTGTCCCCGTTGGTTCGCAGGCTGGCCGAGGAACATCATCTGGGCGTCGAGGAGCTGCAGGCGATCCCGGGGACCGGCACGGGAGGACGTTTGACGAAGGACGACGTGCTCCGCCACGTGGAAGCCCGCAGATCGCCGACGCCGGTGGCACCCGCGGCGAGCGAGCCCGCTCCGGCACCCGGCGAGCCCGGCGCTGCAGGCGGGCCGTTCACGGCGCCCGTTGTTCCGGCCGCGCCTCCGCGCGCCCCGGGGGACCAACTCCAACCCCTGTCGATTCTCCGCCGGGCGATCGCGGACCGGATGTCGCGGAGTGCGCGGGAGATCCCGCACGCCTACGGCGTCGTGGAGGTGGATGTCACCGCGCTCGTACGCCACCGGGAGGCGTGCAAGTCCTCGTGGCGCGCCCGCGAGGGCGTCAACGTGTCGTTGACGGCATTCATCCTTCGGGCGGCGACGCGGGCGCTTCGAGCGTACCCGGTGGTGAACTCGACGTTCACGCCGGATGGCATCGTGATCAAGCAGGCGATCCATATCGGCGTCGGGGTCGCGGTCACGGACGGGCTTATTGTGCCGGTGATCAAGCACGCCGATCAGCGGAGCGTCGTCGGTATCGCGCGGGAGCTCGAATCGCTCGTGACGCGTGCGCGCGAGGGGAGGCTCATGCCGGACGACATCGCCGGCGGAACGTTCACGCTGACCAATGCCGGCGTGTACGGATCGATCTACTCGATGCCGATCATCAATCACCCGCAGGCCGCGATCATGTCCACGGATGCGGTGGTGCGCCGCCCGGTCGTCGTGGGCGAGGGGATCGCCATTCGCGAGATCATGAACGTCGGCCTCGGCTTCGATCACCGGGTCTTCGATGGCGCCCTGGCAATCCTGTTTCTCACCCACGTCAAGCGGCAGCTCGAGGAGTTCGTCCCGGTGGGCGACTCTCCTGAATTCTGAATGCGCGGCGGGCGGCAGGTCGCCCGAGTTCTAGAGGCGGTGATTCATGGGCGTGGAACGACGGCCGGAATGGCTGAGGGTGAAGTTGCCGAGCGGCCCCAACTTTCGGGAGCTGGTGGGGCTCATGCGCACGCAGGCGCTCCACACCGTCTGCGAGGAGGCGCGGTGTCCAAACGTCGGCGACTGCTGGGAGAGGAAGACGGCAACGTTTCTGATCCTCGGGAACGTCTGCACGCGGCACTGCGCGTACTGTGCGATCGCGCACGGCTTGCCGACCGAGCTGGACGTCGAGGAGCCCGACCGGGTGGCCGACGCCGTGGCCACGATGGGACTCAAGCACGTCGTCGTTACTTCGGTCGATCGCGACGACCTGGAGGACGGCGGCGCCGGCATGTTCGCACGGACGATCCGGCGGATCCGCGAACGGGCGCCGGGTTGCTCGATCGAGGTGCTGATCCCCGATTTCAAGGGCGACGCCGAAGCGCTCCGGACCGTGCTCGACGCTGGACCGGAGATTCTCAACCACAATATCGAGACGGTGCCGCGATTGTTCCGGGAGGTGCGGCGGGGCGGCAATTACCGCCGATCTCTTGAGCTCCTTGCCCGGGCGAAGGAATGGGGCCGGCGCAGCCTGACCAAGAGCGGTATGATGGTCGGCCTCGGGGAGGCGTGGGACGAGATCCTGGGGACGATGCGGGATCTACGCGGGGTGTCGTGCGACGTCCTGACGATCGGGCAGTACCTCAGCCCCGGGAAGGACTACGTCCCGATCGCGCGCTACTATCGCCCGGCCGAGTTCGCCGCGCTCAAGCGCGAGGGACTCGCGATGGGATTTCGCCACGTCGAATCGGGCCCGCTCGTACGCAGCAGTTACCACGCGGATGAACAGGCGGTGGCCGCCGCGACGTGACATCCCTTTCGTTGAACTGAGCCGGCGCGCACTCACGCATCGAGTCGCCGTCGTCTTCCCGTCATCGCCCGAATGATCGGGCGCTGCATCGCAGCACTCCCATGCGCGGGAAGGACGGCGGCCATTCGGACGTTCACCAGAGCGCACCCCTGTTTGGCGCGGCGGTCCGGCGGTTTCTTGACACCCCCGGTGGAGGGTCGTATCGTAAAGAGCAACGCCGGTGCAAGCAGAGACGATGGGGGAAGCGATGACGACGGGAACGGCGCAGGCGCGGAGCTCGCCTCCGGTACTGAACGCGACACAGATGGAGCGGTATGCCCGCCAGTTGATTCTGGAGGAAGTGGGCATCGGGGGGCAGGTGCGCCTACTCAGGTCCAAGGTGCTCGCGGTCGGCGCCGGCGGCCTCGGCTCGCCCGTGGCGCTCTATCTCGCAGCGGCCGGGGTCGGCACGATCGGCATCGTGGACGGGGATCGAGTGGATCTCTCCAACCTCCACCGGCAGATCCTCCACACCACCGCGTCCGTCGGTGCGGACAAGACCATATCGGCCCAGCGGACCCTCGCCGCGGTGAATCCCGAGGTGATGGTGAAGCCGTACCAGACCGTGCTGACCAGCGCGAACGCCTACGATATCATCAAGGACTACGACGTCGTGGTGAACGGGAGCGACAACTTCCCTACGCGCTACCTCGTCAACGACGCCTGCGTGCTCCTGGGGAAGTCGCTCGTGGACGCGAGCATCCTCAAGTGGGAGGCGCAGGCGACGACGTTCCTCCCCGGCCGCGGGTGCTATCGCTGCTTGTTCCCGACGCCTCCGCCGCCCGGCGCCGTTCCAAGCTGCGCGGAGGGGGGCATCCTGGGCGCGCTGTGCGGCTTCGCCGGGGCGCGCCAGGCGCTCGAGGTCCTCAAGATTCTGTTGGGCGTCGGCGAGACGCTCGCCAATAAGCTCGTCATCTTCGACGCCCTTGAGGGTGAAACGCGGGTCGTTCGGTGGCACCGCAATCCGGAGTGCCCGGTCTGCGGTGACCACCCGACGATCCACGAGTTGATCGATTACGAGCAGTTCTGCGGCATGCCGGCGCACGACCGCGCCGCCGCGGTGGCCGGGCCGATTCCGGAGATCTCGCCCGAGGAAGCGCGGGCGATGCTGGCGCGCGGAGACGCGCAACTGATCGACGTGCGCGAGCCGTGGGAGTACCAGAACGAGCACATCCCGGGGTGCCTGCTGATCCCCATGGGCGATGTTCCCGTGCGTCTTCGCGAGATCGAGTCCGAGACCCCGGCGATCGTCTACTGCAGGTCGGGAGTGCGGAGCGGCAGGATCGTCACGATGCTGAGAAGCACGGGGTACGGCAAGGCGGTGAACCTCAAGGGCGGCATTCTGGCCTGGGTCAACGCTCGGCTCCCGACGGAGTAGAGCGGCGCGGGCGCGGCGTGCGCCTTGTTTGACAAAGGCCCGGGCCGTGCGTACAATTGTGGATACGTCGCCAAGTCGCGACACGAGGAGGCCTCGCATGATCACCGTTACAGACCGGGCCGTGTCGAAGCTGAAGGAGTTGCTCGCCGAGCAAGACGAGTCCAACCTGTACTTTCGCGTCTTCATCACTAGAGGCGGGTGTGACGGCTTTTCCTACGGCATGACGTTCGATTCGGCCCCCGAGGCGGACGATCAGGTGATCGATCGCGGCGATGTGCGTGTACTCGTGGACAAGGCGAGCCTGCGCCTGCTCGACGGTTCGGAGATCGACTATGTGACCTCGGTCGCGGCGGAGGGGTTTGCGATCCGAAACCCGAACGCAGTCCGCACCTGCGGCTGCGGTCATTCGTTCCAGACCAGAGACGAAGTAGGCGAAGCCAAGCCGTGCGGGGAAGAGGCTGACGCACGGACGTAGCCCGTCTGGGGGACGCTGATGGAGCAGAGTGCTGGGCACGCGGTATCGGAGGTAACAGACGACCTGCAGGAGCGGGTTCAACAGGTGCTCGACGGGATCCGGCCGTATATCCAGGCTGACGGCGGGGACATCGAGCTGGTGGACATCGTGAACGGCGTCGCGCAGATCCGGCTTGCGGGGTCGTGCGTTGGGTGCATGTACTCGATGATGACGCTGCAGGCCGGCGTGGAGCGCATGCTCAAGGAGCAGGTGCCCGAGATCAAGGCTGTCGAAGCCGTTCCGTTCTAGCCATCTTGCGCGACGAGCCCCGCGGAGAGGAACCCTGAGCCTCTCATGGAAAGCCATGAGAGGCTCTTCGTTTGAGACGCGCGGTTCCTGACGCATCCCGTGTGGGACGCGCCGGGGCGGAGGCGGGCGATGCGCTTCGATTATACCGAAGAGCAGCGGCTCATTCATCGCACGGTGCGCGAGTTCGCCGCCGCCGAGATCAGGCCGCACGCCCGCCGGTGGGACGCCGAGGCCACGTTTCCAGAATCCCTCGTGCCGCGGCTCGCGGAGTTGGGGCTCTGGGGGATGGCGGTGCCCGCCGACTACGGCGGAGCCGGCGTCGATACGACCAGCATGGCGCTGGCGATCGAGGCGCTCGCATGGGGAGACGGGGGCATTGCCCTCAGCGTCGCGTCGCACAACTCGCTGTGCAGCGGCCACATCGTCCGCAGCGGTACCGAGGCGCAGAAGCGCGCATACCTGCCGCGCCTCGCGTCGGGAGAGGCGCTCGGCGCGTGGTGCCTGACCGAGCCGGGGGCCGGCAGCGATGCGGGCGCGCTCACGACCCGGGCCGAGCGCCGGGGCGACCGATGGGTGCTGTCCGGCACGAAGGTCTTCGTCACGCAGGGGAGCATTGCGGGCATCTACGTCGTGTTGGCACGGACGGATCCGGCCGGCGGGCACCGCGGGATCTCCGCCTTTGTCGTCGAGGCGGGGACGCCCGGGCTTCGGATCGGCAAGCACGAGGACAAGCTTGGGATGCGTTCGAGCGACACGGCAGAAGTGATCCTGGAGGAGTGCGCCGTCCCGGACTCGCACATGCTCGGCGCTCCCGGCGAGGGGTTCCAGGATGCGATGCGTGTGCTCGAGGGCGGGCGCATCGGCATCGGAGCGTTGGCCCTCGGCCTCGGGCGGGCCGCGCTCGACGCGTCCGTGGCGTACGCGCGCGAGCGACGAGCGTTTGGGCGCGCGGTCGCCGAATTTCAGGCGATCCAGTGGATGCTCGTCGACACGGCCGTGGAGCTCGACGCCGCCGAGCTCTTGGTGATGGCGGCCGCGAGCGCGGCGTGGCAGGGGCGGCTGCACCGTCGCGAGAGCTCGATGGCCAAATTGTTCGCGTCCGAGGCGGCCGCGCGCGCGGCTTCCCGCGCGGTGCAGATCCACGGGGGGTACGGTTTCATCAAGGACTACCCCGTGGAGCGGATCTACCGGGACGTGAAGCTGTGCGAGATCGGTGAGGGGACCTCCGAGGTGCAGCGCCTGATCATTGCGCGCGAGCTGCTTCGGTGAATCTGGAGGTGCGGACGGTTGGAGACGACGGTCGTTGGTAGCTATCCCAAGATTCCTGATCCCCCTGCGCCGGGACGATGGCGGAGCAGCGTCGAGAAGCACCAGCGAGGAGAGATCTCCGCGGCCGATCTCCGTCACATCGAGGACGAGGTGACCGAGGAGGTCCTGCGCGAGCAGGCGGACGCGGGGATCGATGTCGTCACGGACGGGCAGATCCGCTGGGAGGACGGGCTCACCTACTTCGCCCGCGGCCTCACGGGGTTCACGATCGCCGGGCTGCAGCGGTATTTCGACACGAACGTGTACTACCGCCAGCCGGTGGCCACTGGCGAGGTGGCCTGGCGCGCGCCGATCACGGTCGCGGATTACGCGTTTGCGGCGGCGAAAAGCACCCGTTCCGTGAAGCCGGTGGTGACCGGTCCCCTGACGCTCGCGGTCATGAGCCGGGACGAGCACTATCGGAGCCTGGACCGATTCGTGATGGCGCTCGCGGCCGCGCTCAACCATGAGGTACGTGCGCTCGCGGCCGCGGGGGCGGCGCTGATCCAGGTGGATGAGCCCGGACTGCTGGTCCGCCGCGATCAATGGCCGTTGTTCCGCAGGGCGATGGACGTCCTTTGGGACGGTGTGGGCGCCCGGCGAGCGCTTTACACGTACTTCGGGCACGTGGACGGGCTGTACCCGGCACTCCTGGACCTACCGGTGGATGTGATCGGGCTCGACTTCGTCGCCGCTCGCGAACGGAACTGGGACGTCGTGCGCCGGGCCCCGTTTACCAAGAAGTTGGGGCTGGGCGTCCTCGATGCCCGCAACACGCGCATGGAGACGCCCGAAGACATCGCGATCGCGTGCCGCCGGGCGGCGGAGTTTGTGTCCCCTGCGTCGCTTCACGTCGGGCCGAGCGCCGGTCTGGAGTTCCTGCCTCGCCGGGTCGCGCGGAAGAAGCTCGACGCGCTGGCCGCGGGGGTCCGGCTCGCCAAGGAGGGCGTGGCATGACGGGCGTACTGTTCCCGACCACGACGGTCGGCAGCTTTCCCAAGCCGCCGTACCTGCGGGAGGCGAGGCGTAAGGCGGCCCGGAAGCAACTGGACCCCGCCGAACTGCGCCGGCTCGAGCGGCAGGCGACCGAGGAGTGGGTCCGCGCCCAGGAAGAGATCGGCCTCGACATTCTGGTGGACGGCGAGATGTACCGCGGCGACATGGTTGCATTCTTCGCGGATCAGATGGATGGGTTCGAGATCGCCGGTCTGGTGCGCTCCTACGGGAACCGTTACTATCCAAAGCCCGCCGTCGTGGGCCCGGTCGGGCGGCGAGGTCCGCTGACCGTCGAGTGGTTTCGGTTCTCGCAGGCGCTGACGAAGCGGCCGGTTAAGGGGATGCTGACCGGACCCTACACCATCGCCGAGTGGTCGTTCAATGAATACTACCCAACGCGCCGCGAGCTTGTCCTCGAGCTTGCGCGGGCGGTCCACGACGAAGCGGTCGACCTCGAGAAGGCCGGCGCACAGTACATCCAGATCGACGAGCCGGCCATCCACACGCGCCCCGACGAGGATTTCGATCTGGCCGTCGAGGCGATGGAGATCGTGACGCGGGGCCTCACCGCATACACCGTGACGCACGTCTGCTATGGCGACGTGCCACGAATCTATCCCGCAATGCTGCGGCTCGCCGTCAACCAGATCGACCTGGCCCTCAAGAACGACGACTACGCGCTCCTCGACACGTTCCGGTCGCCACGGTTCACCAAAGACATCGGCCTCGGCGTGCTTGACGCGCACAGCCACCGGGCCGAGTCGCCCGAGGAGGTCACAGAAGGCATCCGCCGGACGCTCGAGGTGATCCCGGCCGAGCAGATCTACGTGTCGCCCGACTGCGGGCTCAAGACCCGGACGGCCGACGAGACCGTGGCGAAGCTCCGGGCGATGGTGGAGGGGACCCGCCGGATGCGGAAGGAGTGCGCCTCGTAGCCGTGCCCGCGCCGTCCACGTTGGCCATCGAGGCGCACCGGCTGATCCGGGCCCCGGCGGACCACATCTTCAACCATCTTGTCCCTCCCGATCAGATGGTCCGGTATGGCGCACCGCTGTGGATGGTTGCGGACGCGGTGGAGATGCGGGGTGCGGGCCAACTGGTGGCCTTGCGGGGATATTTCATCGGGCTGCCGGCCGAGTCCCTGATCCGCGTGACGCTGCGCCCGCCGTCTTCGCTCGAGTTCGTGCAGGTGATTGGGACCCTGCGGGCGTTCTCCGGCCGCTGCACCTTGAGGAGTGACGAGGACGGCGTCGAGGTGACGTACCGTCTCGAAATAGATCCGGGCATTCCCATGATCAGCGACGACGCCGCCCGGCAGTTCCTGGTTCAGTTTCTCGAGCGTATGCTGGACCGTGTGAAGCTGGCTTCCGAGCGCAAGTCACCGAGCCGGCGTGCGGCGGCCAAGGCGTCCATCCTCGCGACGCCGCCCGGCGAGACCGCCTCGGGGGACGAGGAGGGCGCGGATTTGCCGGGAGCAGACGGCGCCGCCACGGGACCTGTCAAATCGACCCGTGAGGTCGAAGGTACGGCAGCCGCATCCCGGGGGGCCGGTGCCCGTTCCGCTCGCCCGCGTCCCGCGCCACAGGCCACCGCACGTCGCCGCGCTGAGCGGCCGCCGGATGGTGACGCAAGCATCGTCCAGGCTCCCGAGAGTGCGGGCAGCCAGGCCGCGGTCGCGCAGCCGGCCGGGGCAGCCCCGACCGTCCCGCCGTCTGCGAAAAAGCGGCGCCGCCGGCGGCGCGGACGTCGGCCGGGAGCGGGCGGTACCGCACCTTCAAAGGAACCACAGGGGCCGCCCGAGTCGCCCTAAGGGGAAGTCGTGCCCGCGACGCCGCGGACGATCTCCATCACGGCGTCCACGTGGCGTTCCCACGAGAACCTCTCGGCGCGGGCGTAACCGGCGGCGGCCATTCGGCGTCGGCGGGCCTCGTCACCACGGAGTCGCGTGATCTCCGCCGCCAGTGCCGCGGGATCCTCGGGAGGGTAGAAGATTGCGGCGTCGCCGCACATCTCGTGATTGAGCGGACGGTCCGCCGCGATGATCGGCAAGCCGCTTGCCATCGCTTCGACCAGCGGAAACGCGAATGACTCGCACAGCGACGGGTGCACGAACAGGTCGGCCGCGGCGTAGACGTGGTGCACCGCGCCGTGGGGAACGCGTCCCAGGAGCGTCACCCGGTCCGTGAGTGCGTGCCGCTCGATGAACGCTTCGTACCGAGGGAACCCCTCCGGCCAGTCGTCGGGCGCGATCGTCAGCCAGGTTGTGGATGAGATCCCCGCGTCCCGAAGGAGCCGGGTCGCCTCCAGCAGGATCTCGACACCCTTGTACGAGGCGGCGTGCGAGACGTAGAGCAGGCGGGTTCCCTCGGACCGCTCGATCGCAGCCGCCGCCGGGTCGGGGAGCGCTAGCGCGGTGCGGAACACGTCGAGGCCGAACCCGTGCGGCACCACGCGGAACCGCTCCTCGGGCAGATCGGGATAGAACGTCCGGATCATGTCACGCATCGCCGCAGAGGGGGTCACGATGCGGCGGGCGCCGCGCATGGCGGCGTGCGCGAGCCCGCGGACCGCGGCGACCTCCAGCGCCTGGCGGCGGGTGAGACTGCGGAGATAGTACTCGCAGAAGTACGTCGGGTTGCGCTGGAAGAGCACGTGGGGTACGGGGGGGCGGACGGGGCCGAAATTAAGCAGGGAGACGAGCACGTCGACATGCTCCCGTGCCGCGACGCGCGAGACGCCCCACTGGTCCCACGCGGCGTGCGCGAGCCGTCCGCGCAGCTCACCGGTACGGACGAGCCGGACGTTGGCCGGGAGATCGGGTGCCGGCCACCGGACGTTCACGCAGGCGACAAACGTATCCGACGGATAGCGGCGGCCCGCGGTCTCTAGAAAGTTGGGAAGATGAGTTGCCGAGCCGCCCATACGGGCAGACGCGGCGTTGACAAGGATGCGCACGACCATAGCGATTGGATGCCGGCGGGCCGGGTTCCTCGGAGGCGCGGGCATCTCGCCTTGACGCTCCGTGCCCACGATGTTACCCTTTCAAAGTGTACTGAGAATTAACTCTCACCGGCCGTCCGGCGTGTCCTCCAATCGCCGGGAACTACGACCGGAATCCACGCAGAATGGACCTGAGGAGGCATCAATGGCCGCTCGCCAACTCGCCGTGACCCGGGACCAGGTGCTGGACGCGCTGCGGGACGTGATGGATCCCGAGCTGCACCGGAGCATCGTGGAGCTCAACATGGTCAAGGACGTCACGATCCGGGACCGCGATGTGCGGGTGGACGCGCTTCTGACCATCAGCGGATGCCCGCTTCGGGAGACCATCATCGACTCGATCAGGGCCAAAGTCTCGGCGCTGCCCGGGGTCGCGCGCGTGGACGTTCACCTCGGCGTCATGACCCAGGAGCAGCGCGAGGCGCTCATCGGCCAGCTCCGCCCGGGTCCGCAACGGCAGTCGCCGCTGCTCGCTCCCACCTCGAAGACGAGGATCCTGGCCATTGCCAGCGGCAAGGGCGGGGTCGGCAAATCCACGGTCACCGTAAACCTCGCGGCCGCGCTGGCCAAGCGCGGCCGCACGGTCGGACTGGTCGACGCGGACGTCTACGGGTTTAGCGTCCCGAAGATGCTGGGCGCGTCCGGTCGTCCGACCATTATCGATCAGACGATCATCCCGCTCGAGCGGTGGGGCGTGCGGATCATGTCGATGGGATTCATGGTGAACGAGGGTGACGCCGTCATCTGGCGAGGGCCGATGCTCCACAAGGCCTTGACGACGTTCCTCACCGAAGTGCACTGGGGCGACGTGGACGACCTGCTGATCGATCTCCCACCCGGCACGGGCGACGTCTCGCTCACGATCGCGCAGACGCTCCCGCGCTCTGAGATGTTGATCGTGACGACGCCACAGCCCACGGCGACCGATGTCGCGTATCGGGCCGGCAAGATGGCCGAGAAGGTGAACATGGGCATCGTCGGTGTCGTCGAGAACATGTCGTATTTCGTGCCATCCCCTGACGCGGCCCCGATCTACATCTTCGGGCAGGGCGGTGGCGAGCAACTTGCCCGGATGGTGGACGCCCCTTTGCTGGGGCGCATTCCCCTGGATCCGTCAATTCGTGAGGCCAGCGACCGGGGCATTCCCGTGACCGTCGGCGCACCGGACGCCGCGTCGGCGCGCGTATTCTTCGAGATCACCGACGCCTTGCTCAAGGGATGAGGAGGGAGCACCGCGGAGCATGGACCCGGCTGCGGTGAACGCGGAGATCGAGAAGTACGTCCGGCCCCAGACGTTTCCGGTGGGGATCCGCATGGCTCGTCCGGGCGAAGGTGTGCCCGCCAACGCCCGGGTCCCCGCGCGTGACCTGGGCTTTCGCGTGGCGATCTGCCAGACGTTCTCGATCGCGCGGCGTTATGGGTGGACGGTCGCGGTGGGACGCGACGACCTGAGCTGCCCGCTGGCGAAGGTGGCCTTTGGATTCGAGCCGGTCCTGCCGTACTACGCGGAAGGGAACCTGGCATGTGGCATGTACGTCGAGACCCCCGAAGCGGCGGTACGGACCGAGGCGGACGTCCCGAAGTTCGGGCTTGGCGAATACGAGCGCATCCTCGTCGCCCCGCTCGGGCGGACCACGTTCGAGCCGCACGTCGTTCTCGTCTACGGGAACTCGGCGCAGGTGATGCGCCTCGTGGCCGCCGCGCTCTACCGCCGGGGCGGGCGGCTGCACAGCAGCTTCTCCGCGAGGCTCGACTGTGCCGATGCCGTGATCGAGACGATGCACACGGGACAACCACAGGTTATCCTGCCGTGTTACGGGGACAGGATCTACGGACAGACCGAGGACCACGAGATGGCGTTTACGATTCCTTGGGCGATGGTTGAGGACCTCGTAGAGGGGCTCGCCGGGACCCATCGCGGCGGGATCCGTTACCCGGTCCCGGCCTGGCTTCGCTACGCGGGTGAGTTCCCGGAGACGTATCGGAAGCTGGACTCGCTGTGGGAGGAGGAGCGCGCGGCGAAGGAACAGGCGCCGCAGTCTCCGGCCGAAGATCCGGCAGGGACGGGACGCGAATCGCGCCAGTCCCGCGGTTAGACCGTGGGCGCTCGGCAAGGAGCGCCTCACGGGAACCGGCGGCTGGAGCTGCCGGGAGTTCATCGAGGAGGAGTTGGCAGGTGGCGGTGACGACGGGGAGGGCCAGGCGGCGACCCGTCGCTGGCAGCAGCGGTGCGACGGTCGCTGACCGTCTGCGCATGCTCGAGCGGCAGGGCTATCGTGCGACGCCGCAGCGGCGCGCGATCCTCTCAGCCGTGCTGGGGACGGGTCGCGTCAATATCCCCGCCGAGGAAATCTGCGGGCGAGCGAGAGCGCTGTGCCCGACGGTCAACCTCGCGACCACGTACCGCACGCTGGACCTCTTTGGACGCCTCGGCATCGTGCGCAGGCTGACCTACGGCGACGGGCGGGGGGTGTTCTGTGCCAACCCCGAGCCGCACTACCACGGAACGTGCCTGCAGTGCGGGGCCGTCGTGGACCTGCCGCGCGGGCGAGTCGAGGAGTTGCTCGAGCGCGAGCAGCGCGGCCTCACCGACGAGACATTCGCGGTCGTCGGGCACCGGGTGGAGTTCTACGGGTATTGCGACGCGTGCCGGGCATCCGGCCGGGCGACGGTAGCGCCGTGAAGATCCGAAGGCGGCCGGTGCACCGGATCTGGGTGGGCGTCCTGGTCGGGGCGCTCCTCTCGGCTTGGAGCACAGGATCGTCGGCGGCAGCGCCGGAAGGGTCAGAGCTCCCGCTCGAGTTTCCGCTTAACCTCGCTGCCGATCAGGTGACCGTGGACAACACCGGTACCACGCTTACGGCGACCGGCCATGTGCGGGTGGACTACGGTACCGACCACGGGACGTCCGACTCGCTCCGCCTCAATCACGCGGCGCACACCGCATTGCTGTCCGGACACGTCACCGTGACCGGACCCCAGGGTCGAGCCACGGCCGACGCCGTCACATTGACGCTGACGCCCAGCAACGAAGTCACGCGGGCCGTCATGACCGGAAACGCATCGGTGGAGACCGCGCAGTACGCGCTTTCCGCCGATTCGATCGACGCCGACCGGTCCGCGCAACGCCTCGTCGCCGACGGCCATGTGACGGTGTTCGACGCGCCCGATTTGATCATCAACGGGGATCGCGTCATCTACGACGAGCGAACGCAGCACGGAGTGGTGACCGGGCACCCGACGGTCGCCAACCGGGCCGGCCGGATGCAGGGTACCGTGATCGAACTGTTTCGTGCGGAGGACCGCGCGGTGATCCACGGGCCGGTTCAGGCGGATGTGTACGGAGCGACGGCCACCAGTGCGAATGCGACCGTGGATTTCAAGACGTCCATTGTGACGCTCACGGGGAAGGTCGTCATCGTGCGACGCCAGGGCACGCTGTGGGCGGACCGGGTGACGATTGACTATAAGACGCGCCGGATGGTCGCCCAGGGCGCGACCCACGCACACTTTACCGATCTCGAGGACACCGCGAATCCCTGACCGGGCACGAGGCGCCTGGCGCCCGCGGTCCGTGCGCGGAAGCAATGTCAAGGAGGCAGAAGCATGGTAGTTCAGCGGACAAAACGTCCGACGCTAGATGAGATGGATCTGCCGATCGGCAAGAAGACACGTCTGCACCGAATCCTCTACGAGCACGGGCCGGGCCACGGAGTGGCGCTGATCCTTCCGATCGACCAGGGCGTCGAGCACGGCCCCGTGGACTTCTTCGCGAACCCTGACAGCGCGGACCCGGAGTTCCAGCTCAAACTGTGCGCCGAGGGCGGGTACTCCGCGGTCGCGTTCCACTATGGGCTTGCGGCCAAGTACCTTCGCCCGTACGCAGGGCGGGTGCCGTTGATCCTCAAGATCAACGGCAAGACCGCCATCCCGTCCGACGCGCAGGCGTTCAGCGGCCTCACCGGCTTTGTCGAGGACGCCGTGCGCCTGGGCGCCGACGCGGTCGGGTACACGCTGTACGTCGGCTCGCCCCGGCAGGACGAGGACATGCGGCAACTCGCCGGGGTCCGGCGCGAGTGCGACCGGTACGCGATGCCGCTGGTCGTGTGGTCGTACCCGCGCGGGGAAGCGATCGACAAGAAGGGAGGGCGGGACAGCCTGTACGCCGTGGATTACGCGGCGCGGCTCGCCTGTGAGATGGGTGCGGACATCGTCAAGCTGAACGTTCCCGAGTCCGACGACAAGGCCGCGGCCGCTCCCAAGCCGTACAACACGTTGCGTCTGGAGTACCGGGAGGCGGTCGAGAAGGTCGTCCGGAGCGCCGGGCGGACGCTCGTGCTGTTCAGCGGCGGGAGCAAAATGGGGGACGAGGATCTGTTGAACAAAGCCCGGCACTGCATGGAGGCCGGGGCGGTCGGCCTGATCTTCGGACGGAACATGTGGCAGCGTTCGATGCCGGACGCGCTGCGGCTTACCGCGGAGATCAAGCGGATCATGTTGGCGACGGTCTAGGATCGTTGGCGCGATCCCGGTTGAGCGCCCTCGGGCGCTGGATGGCGGCGGTCGCGGCGGGCGCGATCGTGTTCGAGGGGCTGGACTTGCTCGGGTCCAGCCCCTCCGTTACGGCTTGGCTGCCAAGCGCCGCTTCACTTCCGACGATCTCCCCGTTCGCGTGCGGTGCGGCGGCGGCGTGGACCGGTCGCCTGCGCGCTATCCCGGCGCTCCTCGCGGCCGTGGCGGCGACGTGGGCCAGAATCGGCGCGGACCGGGCCGTCGGCATGTGGCGCGGAGTCCATTTGCCGCCGGAGTATGGTCTGGTTCTCGCGCTTGCGTTCGGGATGCCATGGACATTGAGTGCGCTGGCTGGCGGGGTAGTCGCCGTGTGCGTGAGAGGGGCCGCCCGCTGGTACCGCGCGCGACACGAAGTGCGGCGCCCGTCCGCACGGTATTGGCGGCCGCGCGCGTGAGCGTTCGCCGGGGCGAGACGCGGCCTAGGGCTCCTCGCCCCGGGTGATGTAGTTGTAGAGGGTCCGGTCCCGATAGGCCAGGTTGAACTGAGAGGCCGCGTCCCGAGTCCGACCGGTCCGGTAGTACGCCGAGCCGAGCATGTAGTGCAGCACGCTGTTGCTCGGGTCCAGGCGCACGCCTTCCTCCCACTGCGCGATCGTGTTCTTCGCATCGTTGCGCGTCGAATAGATGTATCCCAGGTACCCGTGGTTCATCGCGTTTGACGGCTCCTGGCGTGTGATCTCGAGGAACTGCTCGAACGGCGTTGTGTGGTTGCCGCCGACCCACGCCGCAAACGCGAGCTCGTACCGGGCCAGCAGGTCATGGGGGTTGCGGCGGATGTCCGCGGTTGCGTCTGCGATGATCTTCTGCTCCAGCGCGGGGCGGCGAGACTCGCCGCCGACCATCTGGTCGACCTGCTTGAGGACGTGCCATCCGTCGATCAGCATGCCCTCGTGTGCGTACACCATCGAGAGCCTGAACGCGGTCTCGGGATCCGGGTGCGCGGCCAGCTGCGCCTTGAGGGCGGGGATCATCGATTTCCAGCTCTGTCCTGCCTGCTGCGCCCCGGCGGGACTCGGGCGTGGCAAACCGCCCAGTAGGGCTACGATCAGCAGGGCGACCAACGGCGCCGCGACGCGGCGTGTGCAACGGCTAGGGTTCATCATTTCACGCGACACTCCGTGGAATCGAAACGTCGACAGTGTAGCATACGCGCGGTGCGTCGCGCCAGTTCAACCTGGATGCGCGCGAGTGCTCGAGAGCGACGATGGTCTTGTCGCCTCAGCGCTCGGCGCCGATCCACTCGGCCCCGCCTTCCCAGACTTCCTTTTTCCAGATGGGAACCGTGAGCTTGAGGGTGTCGATGCAGAAACGCGCGGCCTCGAACGCCTCGGCCCGGTGCGGCGCCGACACCGCGACGGCGACACTGATCTCGCCCACCCCGAGGTGCCCCGTCCGGTGGGCGATCGCCACACGGGTAACCGCCCAGCGCTGCGCCGCTTGGGCGGCGATCCGCTCGAGCTCACGGCGCGCGAGCGTCTCGTAGGCCTCGTACGTCAGGTACTGAACGCGCCGGCCACGTGCATTGTCTCGGACGACCCCGAGGAACAGCACGATCCCGCCGGCGCCGGGATCGGCGACGTCTGCCAGCAGGCGGTCGACGGAGACCGCGGCGTCGGTCACGGTCACCAGCGGCGCGTGGGTTCCCGGCGTCTGCGGGGCGGCCGGAGGGGTTCCCGCGGCGTGCCTCCCGGTACCTGCCTCGGACATCCCGGCAGTCCGTTCCGGAGCCGGGGGACGGCCGTCTCCCCCACTGACCGGCGGGATGAGGGCGACCTCGTCGGACTCCCGGAAGGGCCGCGGGATCTGGACGTACTCGTCGTTGACCGCGTACCCGCTCGGTGCAGGGAGCGACGCCAAGAGGGGATAGCGTGCCACCAGGGACGCCCACAGTGCCGGCCCGTCGGTGTCGGGCTCGATCGGAAGCTCGACGACGGCTCGCCCGATGGCCTCCCGATACGACGCAAAAAGACGGATCTTGATGTTCACCACGCCGCGGCGACCACCGGAGCGACGGGCTTCACATGTACACCCGAGCATCGGGCATGCTCGAAGAGTCGTCGTTCCGAAAGGAGCCCGCGCGCCCCGGCGTCCGCCGGCATCACAGTTCCTCGACCACGGCGGCGGTCGCGACCGCGATGTCCTGAGCGAAGCCGGCGTCCAGAGGTGTTCGCAAGAGCAGCTACGCCACGGTATCCCCTGGGACAGAGGTGCGTCCTCGCGTTCATGGCGCCAGTGTAGCACACCTGCAACGGCGGCGCGATTCCTGCCAGGGTGCCGGTGCAATTCAGTCGAAATCACCCGCAGAGCCCGATGACGAACACGAGTCGAGAGAGTTGACGGACAGGCCGGCAAGCGCCCCCGCTGCGGCGGGTGGTCGTGCAAATTGCGGCGTTCGTCCTGAAACGGCCGCCCGGATGTCGTGTCCTCGGGGCGCGTCCTCGGGGCTTGAACGGGTCAAGTCGTTCGGAGAAGCTGCCGCGATCGGCGTGATCATCGCAGGCGCCCTGGTGATCCGGCTTTGGGGTGTCCGGCGCGGGCTTCCCTATGTGCACGAGTGGGACGAGCCGCTGGTGTTGACCTGGGTGATCGGCATGCTCCAGCGCGGCGACATCAATCCGTCGACGTTCGCATATACCAACGCCTATTACTACATGCTCCTGCCCGTGGTGCACCTCTGGTACTTCCTTCTTCACCTGTGGGGGCGCATCTCGACCCCGTGGGATATCCAGTTGTTCCACCCGCAGGGGGCCTACGCGCGCTACTTGTGGTACATCAACTATCCTTCGTTCTATCTGTGGGGCCGTGTTCTAACGGCGTGTCTCGGAGCGGCCACGGTGTTTCTCGTCTACCGCCTCGGCACGGTTCTGTTTGAGCCGGCGGTAGGGCTCCTGGGTGCCGCGATCCTGGCGGTGGCGCCGGGCACCGTCTACTACGCGGACACCGTGCGTGTGGACGTGCCGATGATGTTTTTCCTGATGCTGGCCATGCTCGCCGGCGTCGGCGTGTGGACGCGCGGGGTCAAGCGGGATTATTCGCAGGCCGGGCTGCTGGCCGGCTTGGCGGTGTCCACGAAGCCAAGCGCGTTCTGGGTTGCCGTACCGCTGCTGGTCGCGCATCTGTTGAATCCGAACCGAGAAGGCGTGATCGACCGCTACGCCGTGCGGATGGGGCTGTTCGCCGTCCTGGGATTTGTCATCGGCACCCCGTTCGCGCTGGCGCAGGTCGGGTATTTCTGGGAACGGATGGGCATGAACGCAGCAGCATACGGGGGATTTCCGAGCGTGTCGATGATGCGCATCGGATTTCCCCTGTACCTTGGCTATTTCGTGCACCCGAGCCAGGGCCAGGAGTGGTACGTGATCCCCCACACGGCCCTCGGATTCGTTCCGGCCGTGGCCGCCGTTCTCGGGACCGTGATGGGGTTCCTGTGGAAGCCCAGAGCGCAGATCTACCTGCTGAGCTTCCCGGTCTTGTACTTCGTCTATACCGCAGGCCAACGCTTCCTGACGCTGCGGTACATTCTCCCCGTGGTGCCCTTTATGGCGCTGCTGGCCGCCGTCGCGGGAGTCTGGATCTGGCGGTGGATGCAGTCGCGGTGGCCGGGTGCGAAAGGCTACCTTCCGGTGGTTGCGGCCGCCGGCGCCGTCTTGCTGCTCTTTGGACCGGTGCACGACTCTGTCGTTCTCGCCGGGGCGCTCGCAGGCGACCACGACACGAGGGATATCGCGGTCGACTGGCTGCGGCACCACGTGCCGCCTGGATCAAGGATAGCGGTCGAAGCCGAGCTCCGATGGTTTCTCCCGGATCTTGCCCGGCTGCCCGACACCGTGCTCTACGCGACCCGGGCCGACGGCGCGGCCTGGTATCGGGAGCGCCGCATCGATTTCGCCGTCGTCGATACGCTCAGCCCGCTCCGATCGGAACGCGTCGTCCTCCGGATTCCGTCGCCCCCGTATCTGCCGGACTATTCCGACGTCGCCACTTGGCCTCAGGATACCTTTCCCGTGATCGATCCGCCTCTGTTGATCGTCCGGACTCCCGGCTGACGGTATCTATCGACTTGGTGGATGAGCCTCTGGGCCTGCGGCGTGAGCCAGAACTGCGACGACTCGAGGCACTCACGCTGGCGGTAGCGGCGCGACAAGGAGCAACATCGCGTGGGGACCGTGGCGAACGTTCTTCTGGTTGTGGCGATCCTGCTACATGTTACGAGGCCGCCCACTTCGATGAGCTTTCGCCAGGACGTCCAAGGCTGTCTGCCAAAGGGGGCGACCATGCAAAGGGCCTCGCTCGACGGGCTGTGGAATGCTGCCTCATCGCCCTCGCGTACCTTTCGGCCCGATCAGCTGCAAGGCTATCCCGAGGCCAACCCGACGCTACCTTGGGCACGCAATCGCTCCGGGAAGCCCACTTGCGTCCGTGGTCCGACTGCGCATGCACGGGGAGATCAAACTGCGGCGGTGGTGCCCATTCACCGCTGAACAGGTTATCAGTTGGGATCGCGGCTTCATTTGGAGTGCTACGGCCCGCATTCATGGTTTTCCGGTCCGAGGATTCGACCGCCTCGTGGACGGCCAAGGGATGGTGCGCTGGAAGCTCCTGGGGATTGTCCCCGTGATCACGGCCTCCGGGGTTGACGTTACCCGGTCCGCTGCCGGTCGTGTGATGGCCGAGTCGGTATGGTTGCCATCGGTGCTCTGCCGGGATGGATTAACGTGGACAGCGCGCGACGTGCTTCACCCGCAGGTCCATCTCACGATCGGTCCCGAGGCGGCAGACCTCAGGCTCTGCATCGACGCCGACGGAGTACTCCAAAACGTTAGTCTGTCACGCTGGAGCAATCCCGATAACACGCGGTACCGCTACGAAAACTTCGGAGGCCTCGTGGAGCAAGAGCACAGGTTTGCGGGATTCACGATTCCGACTCGCCTCCGAGTTGGTTACTTCGCCAGTACGAACCGGTTTGAGTCAGACGGCGAGTTCTTTCGAGCAACGATAGATGACGCGGCGTACCGATAGACACTCGTTCTTAAAGGGCGGGGGCTGTATCCTGCCGCCACCGGCGGAGCGCGTGAATCGCGTTTGCCGCACTTGCGGATACCGGTGGCGCCATCGTCCACGAAGGAAGCCGGCCAGGAGACGGCAGGGATTCACGGCGCAGCACAGCAGTGCACCCCTGCTACGAAGAGCACGTGTTTTTCGACTGATGAAACGGTTTGTTTCGGTACCGGGTGGGGTGGCGCTCGCCGCTACTGAGACGGTGCCAGGGCTGCTTCCCTACGACTGGCCAGTTGCTGCGTTTGCGGGGTCGGATACCCAACTATCACGGGCACTACGCCAGAACCACGGCATTGTGGGAAAATATACCTGAGACCGGTGTCTTGGGACGAGAGGAGCCGGGAGAGAGAGTTTGATCGTGCAAGGGGTTCGCCGCCGCCGGATGATCGCGCTGGTCGCCGTGCTCGCGCTTGCGGTCGTCCCACTCGCGCTCGCGGGTCGCGCGGACGCCCAGTTGTTCGGGATCAGCGAGCAGCAGGAGATCCAGATCGGCCGCCAGGTCGAGAGCCAGACGGCGAAGCAGTACGGTTTCGTCAATGATCCCGAGGCGCTTCGGCGTGTGACAACCATGGGCCTCAAGCTCGCGCACGTCTCCGAACGGCCGAACCTGCCCTGGACGTACCACATCGTCCGGTCGTCTGTGGTCAACTCGTTCGCCGCGCCCGGCGGTTTCATCTTCGTCACCCAGGGGCTATTGCGCTTCGTCCGTTCCGACGACGAGCTCGCGTTCGTGCTCGGACACGAGACGACGCACGTGGCGCACCGGCATGCCGTGCAGCTCGCGCAGCGGGATATGCAGCTGCAGTTCGGCGCGATCCTCGTGACGCAGGTCCTGTTCGGCGGCAGTCTGAGCGCGTACGAGCTCTCGCAGGTCGGCCGCGCTCTCGTCGACGCCAAGTACTCCCGCGAGAAGGAGGCCGAGGCGGATCACTACGGCGTGATCTACATGCGCAAGGTCGGCTACGATCCACGGGCCGCCCTGACGTTCTTCCAGCGCCTTGAGGCCAGCGAGAAGGCTCAGCCGAGCGTCTTCGCGCACGCATTCGAGGACCACCCAGACACTCCGGCCCGGATCGCGGCGATCCAGACCGAGCTGCACGACATGGGTTACAATGTGCCGCTTCCCGCGACGGCGTCCCCGCCAGCAACATCAACTCCGTCTTCGAATCCGGCTGCGCCGAATCACACGGCGCCCGCGCCTGCCACCTCGCGTTGACGCCCCAGGGTTCTTCTCCGCCTCGATCCGATGCCGGCCGGGGGGACAGGGAGGCGAACGGGACCCGCGAATCTTCCAGGAGTGGCACCGACTCGTTTCATCGATCCGTACGCAGTTCCGGGCGAATATCGCAAGACCCAACTGCACTGCCACACGACCAACTCCGACGGCCGGCTCTCGCCCCGCGCGCTCCTCGAGCGATACCGCGCCAGAGGGTATGCCGTCGTCGTTTTCACTGACCATGATCGCGTGACTGCGTGCGACGACCTCGACGATGGTGAGTTCCGGGCCTTGCCCGGCGTGGAGACAACGGTCCCCCGGCCGTTCAGGCCCTTTGGGCCCCATATGGGGCGTTTGGGCTCCCCCGGCACGCTGCGCGCGGGGAACGCCCAAGCGTGCATCGACGCCACCGCGGCAGCCGGCGGAGTCGTGTCGCTGCATCATCCGTCTTGGACCGGCAACGGATTGACCGGCCGCTGGTCCGTGGCCGAGATGATCCGTCTTCGCGGCTATCACCTGATCGAGATCAGCAACCATCACAGCCGGACCGAGGAGGATGTCCGGCGATGGACGGCCCTTCTGCGGCATCGCGGACCCGCCGCAGCGGTGGGCGGCGTGGCTGCGGACGACTTGCACCGCGAGCGCGATCTGGACACGGGCTGGGTGATGCTCAAGACCCCGGCGCTCTCCGCCGACGGAGTCCTCCAGGCGCTGCGCCGCCTTGCCCTCTACGCGTCCACTGGCCCCGGGGCCGAATTCGGCGTTCGGAGCGACACCATCCACTGCGTCACGGACGCGCCCCGAATCCGGTTCGTCGACGCTGCGGATCTCCTGCGGTACGAGGCATCCGGGCCTGAGGCGACCTACGCGCCCTCGGGCGACGAAGGCTTTGTCCGGGTCGAATGCGTGGGCCGTTCGGGTGCCACCGCGTGGTCCCAGCCGTTCTGGCTCGTGCCGGAGGGTGAGTGATCCGGGCTCGCTTGTGCGCGCTACTCCTCCAGCCGCACTCTCCACACGTGGGTGACCTCGTCCTCGCGCCGCACGGCGGTCCCGCTCGCGGCGAGGACGTCCCCGTCGTTCTCGCCTGAAGCGAGGACGATGTTCGCGTACCCGAACAAGCGAAGATGCCATCGATCCCGGCGCCACTTGAGGATCGTGTCCCAATGGGTCCCGTCGGCGCTCCCGTACAGCACCGCGTGGCGCCCGAGGTTGACGCGGCTCGGCTCGACGCCCGTCGAGAAGAACAGCGTCCGGCCAACCCGGCAGCCATGGAAGCTCGATGCCGCGATCGGCGCGAGGCGTGCGGTCCGGCCCTCGCGATCGAGACGGTAGATGAAGTTCGGCTCCTTCTCGGTGTCGGACGCGTAGTAGACGCCATCCGCGAGCGGCACGAGGGCGACCGCGCGCGCCTGCTGGCCGCCGGCGAGCACCACGTCGACAGACGACCAGTCCGGGCTCGCGCGGAGGATGCGGCACTCGTCCCCGTCAT
Source organism: bacterium (assembly GCA_035622635.1). GTDB lineage: Bacteria > Sysuimicrobiota > Sysuimicrobiia > Sysuimicrobiales > Segetimicrobiaceae > JAJPIA01. Next base: position 27,595 of record DASPUZ010000235.1, read on the forward strand.
CGCCGGTCAGGACCCAGAGACATTTGCCGTAGGCGTCGTAGGTGATCGTGTGGACGTGCCGGATCGTGCGCGGCGGAAACGTGTAGACGATCTGCCAGTGTTCGCCGTCGCGGGAGCCAAAGACATGCACGGCATCGCGGTCGGGATTGGGGAAGTACTCGCCGAAGTACACCCACCCGTCCGGCGTGCTCGCCATTCCGAGCGGGCGCCGGCCGCGCGGGATCGGCAGCACGGGACAGAATCGGAGCGTGCCTGCGCGGCGGAGCGCGATGAGCCCGGGGAAGGATGCCAGCAGATTGCCGTCGCGCAGGCGCGCGAGTCCGTGGCAGCCACCTCGTGCGAAGCGATCTCCGAGCCGGGTCCGGGACATCCAGCGGCGGAACACGCCGGGGTCGAACTCGCCGGCGAGCTCCCATTCGCGGGTCCCCGGCATCCAGCGGAGCACTTCGTAGGCGCGCGCAGCGTACAATACCCCGGCGTGCCACCCTAGGACCCGAAGCCGGGGACAGCGGGCAAGCAGTTCGAGTCGGATTCGTGGCACCGTTACTTGCGGACTACACAGTCGCCGAGTACGAGCGCGTCCATCCGCGTGCGCAAGAAACAGTCGACCGCTTCCTCCGGGGTACACACGATCGGCTCGTTCTCGTTGAACGAGGTGTTGAGGACCACGGGCACGCCCGTCAGCCGCTCAAACTCTTTGATCAGCCACCAGTAGCGCGGATTCTCCTTCCGATCCACGGTCTGCAGGCGGCCCGTGCCGTCCACGTGCGTCACCGCGGGGATCACGGCGCGCTTGTCCGGAAGCACATTGTACACCTTGATCATGAACGGGTCCGGGTAGGTTTGGTCGAAGTAGTCGCCCACGGCCTCTAGGGTGATCGATGGGGCGAACGGGCGGAACGGCTCCCGGTGCTTGATGCGGGCGTTCAGGATGTCCTTCATGTCGGCGCGGCGGGGGTCGGCGATGATGCTGCGGTTCCCCAGCGCCCGCGGCCCCCATTCCATCCGGCCCTGAAACCAGCCCACGACGTTGCCGTCGGCGACCAGGTGTGCCGCGCGCTGCGCAACCTCGTCGCCGTCCACGCGCTCTGGGACGAGGCCGTGGCGGTCGAGGACCCGAGCGATGCGGTCACCGTCGAACGCGGGCCCCGTATACGCGGCGTTCATCACGTACTGCCGGGGCCGGCCGAGCACGTGGTGGTAGATGTAGTAGCAGACCCCGAGCGCCGTCCCCGCGTCGTTCGCGGCGGGTTGGATGTAGATGTCAGTAAACGGCGTGTGAGGCAGGACCTTGCCGTTGAACGCGCTGTTCAGCGCGACGCCGCCCGCAAGACACAACGCCGTTTCCTCGGTGTCGTGCTGGAGCCGCCGCACGATGGCAAACTCCGCTTCTTCCAGCATCGCCTGCAGCGAGGCGGCGATGTCCTGGTGGTGTTCCGTAATCGGCCCGCGCGGCTCGCGCGGGGGACCGAACGTCTCCACGAACTTCTCGGAGTACATCGTGCCGATCTCGGGCGATCCCTCGTCGAACGTCATAGAGACGCCGGCGGCATGGTTCACGAAGTAGTCGAGGTCCAGCTCGAACGTCCCGTCGCGCTGGACGCGTACGATCTTTCGAAAGGCGTCCAGGTGCAGCGGACGCCCGTACGGTGCGAGGCCCATAACCTTGCCCTCGTCGCCGTACTTCGGGAAGCCGAGCCACTGAGACACGGCGGTGTACAGGTATCCGAGTGAGTGGGGGAAATTGATCTCGCCGAGCACGTCGATGTGCGTGTCCCGGCCGGTGCCCCACATCGTGCTGACGAAGTCGCCCATCCCGTCCACGGAGAGCACGGCCGACCGCGCAAACGGAGAGACGAAGAATGCGCTCGCCATGTGGGCGCGGTGGTGCTCGACGTTGTGAAACTGGGCGCGCAGCCGCTTGGGGTCGAGCTCAAACGCCTCGCACAGCGCCGCGTCGAGTCGCCGCACCTGCGCGGCGTTCGCGAGCCGCGCCCGGATCATCGCGGCGCTCGGGCGCCGCCGGAGGGCAAACACGACCTTCTTCAGGAGATTGGCGTTCGGATCCCGCGAGACGCCGACGTGATCGAGGTCGTACGGGGTGATGCCCGCAGCGTGGAGACAGTACGCGATCGCGAGCTTCGGGAATCCCGCCCAATACTTGATCCGGCGAAAGCGTTCTTCCTCGGCTGCCGCGATGAGCTCACCGTCGCGGATCAGGCAGGCGGATGCGCCACCGTGGTATGCGTTGATGCCCAAGATGTACATCGAACGTCCTAGCCTCGCCGGCGCGTGCGTGTTCGCCCGCGGCGTGGAGGGGTACGCCGCCCGGCCGCGTCGCGCAACGCATCCCGCAGGTGGATCGCCAGAATGTGCCCGATCGTGAGGTGCACATCCTCCACGACTTCGTATTCGCTGTTCGGCACGACCACGGTCAGATCCGCGAGACCGCGGACTTCGCCGCCGGGATGGCCCAGCAAGGCGATCACCGTGGCGCCCGCCTCTTGCGCCTCTCGCGCCGCGGCAACGATGTTGGGGGAGTTGCCGCTCACGGAGAACAGCAGGACGACGTCACCGGGCTGGGCGAGTGTGGCCAGCGGCCCGGCGAAGACGGACTCATACCCATGATCGTTTCCCCATGCGGTCATCGTCGCCGGTTCGCACAGCGTCACGGTCCGGACGCCTCTGACGTCGGGCCGCGGCGGGCGACCGCGCGTCGACTTGCTGAGATCGAGCGCCACGTGGGCGGCCGTCGCGGCGCTGCCGCCGTTGCCGGCCAGGAAGACGGTGCCTCCGGCCCGGGCGACACGATGTAGGCGATCCGCGACCGCCGCGATTTCGTGCGCGGACACCGCGCCGAGACAGGCGCGGAGCCGGGCCGTGTACGTCCGCACCCTACGCCGTGCGGTATCACTCCTCGACATAGATGATCCGACTCCCTTGGGGCTCGAACTTGAATGGTACTGCGCGCAGCTCCGGAAGCGCCCGCGCGATCACGTCATGACGGTCGGGCGCCGCGAACAGCAACAAGAACCCCCCGCCGCCGGCGCCGAGCACCTTCCCGCCCGTCGCGCCCGCGGCACGGGCTCGGTCATACCACTCATTGATCTCGGACGACGTGATCCCCGGCGCGAGCCCGCGCTTGAGCCGCCACCCGGCGTTCAGGATCTCCCCGACGGCATCGAGCTGCTGGTCGAGGAGGGCGGAACGCAGCTCGAAGGCGAGGTCGCGCAACCGGGCCGTGTTCGCCCGGGCCGACCCGGTGTCCCGGAGGTTGCGCCCCTGCTCCTCGAGGATCACATCGGCATTGCGCGTGAGACCGGTGTACATCAGGAGGAGGTAGCTCTGAAGGCGGGCGCGAAACCCGGCGTTCGTCACCAGCGGTTCGACCCGGACCCCGTCCGCTTCGAACCGCAGAAACTGCAGGCCTCCGTACGCCGCGATGTACTGATCCTGTTTCCCGATCGGCTTTCCGCACCGGTCCAGCTCGATCTCGCATGCTTCCTCGGCGAGTCGCTGCGCGCCCGCGTGCCGTCCGGTGTACGCGTGCAGCGCGTGGAGCAGTCCCACGGTGTACGTGCTGCTGGAGCCGAGGCCGGTTCCCCGCGAAGGGATGTCGGAGATCGACGTGATCTCGATTCCTCCGGTGACGCCGACGACCCGCAGCGCCTCGCGGATCAGCTCGTGCCGGAGATCCTCGACCCGGTCCACCATCTCGGTGATGGAATAGCTCGCACGGATCCGGTCGTCGAACTTCTTGTTCACTGTGATGTAGATATACTTGTTGATCGCCGTCGTGACGACCGCGCCCGGCTCACGATGGTAGAAGGCTGGCAAGTCGGACCCGCCGCCGACAAAGCTGATCCGCAGGGGTGTGCGGGAAATGATCACGCAGCCTAGCATTCGGCCCGGGCAGAGCGATTCCTGGCGCGGTGGCAAGGACGGTGATGTCGATTCTGAGCCGCTCCCTGCGACTATAGAGTGAGACCAAGATGGGAGGGATGACATGACGACCAGAACCGAGTACGCACACGGCGAGTTTTCCTGGACAAACCTCGGTACGATCGATGCTGCTGCCGCGAAGAGGTTTTACGGGAGCCTCTTCGGCTGGGAATACGACGACATACCGGCCGGACCGGAAATGACGTACACCATGTGCCGCTTGAAGAACCACTATGCGGCGGGGCTCTACGTCCTGGACAAGAACATGCAGTCCCAGGGTGTGCCGTCGCACTGGCTCTCTTTCATCAACGTCAGGGATGCGGACGACGTGGCGAAGAAGGCATCGCAGGCCGGCGGCAAGGTCCTGATGGGTCCAATTGACGTCCTCGGCGCCGGCCGGAGTGCCGCATTGCACGATCCGACGGGCGCCCGCATCGCGATATGGCAGGCTAAGAAGCACACCGGCGCAGGGGTCATCAATGAGCCCGGTGCGATGTGCTGGAACGAACTGATGACGCCCGACGTCACCGCCGCGCGGGAGTTCTACTCCGTGGTATTCGGCTGGACGGCCGAGCTGCTGGACATCGGCGAGGATAGCACGTATACGATCTTCACGGCCGGCGGGACCCAGGTTGGGGGCATGATGGCGCGGCCGCCGCAACTGAAAGATGTCCCGCCGCACTGGCTTACCTACTTCGCGGTAGCGGACTGCGACGGTGCGGCGAAGCGGGTCGGGGAGCTCGGGGGCCAGGTGCTCAGGCCGCCGGCTGACGTTCCGAACACCGGGCGATTTGCGGTCTGCCGTGACGCGCAAGGCGCGGTGTTCGCTGTCTTCAAGCCTCAGAACGCGTAGATGCGGCGCGGGGCAGTGGATCGGGTCGTGTGGCCCGCTGCCCCGTGCTCGTTGGAACACGGTCCCTCGTGCGGATTCCCGGGAGACGGTCCGGGTTCAGCGACGTGCGTCTCGTTTCGGTTCCCATCATCCACCGTCTGCGAGTCAACATTCGTTTCGACTGCCCCTGCCCCCTACGCTCGACAAGAGTGTAATCTGGAGGAGGAGTGAGGCACCTCACGCGTCAACGATCCGCGCGTCGGGGTGCGGTGGGTGCATTGGTCGCGGACCGAGACGCGTGGACCGAAAAGACCATCGGAGTATCGGACCAATGGAGACGACGGTCCTGAATCCGGGTGCACCCAGATAGCGGGAGACCCGCAGAGGAGGTGAGGGATTAGAACGGGTTTTACTCGCACAAGTCCACATCGACCAGCCGGTGAGAGACCGGTTCGGGTAAAGACCAGGCTGCCCGATAGCTGACGGCCGCCGCCAGGCGAGAGCCGACCGGCGTAGCGCCGTGACAAAGTCCCCCATTGGGGGGATGAGCGACCCACCAGTCCGCAACATGACGGGAAGCCTGCCGCGTCGACAAGGTTAGCCCCG
>DASPUZ010000236.1:0-5097 GCA_035622635.1 bacterium
GATGCGGGCGCCTCCTGCGGCGGGGGGCCGAGCCCATCCTGTGCGCCTGGACTCATCTGCACTCTTTCCGATGACGGTTGGACGAACACATGCATGGTCCCGGCGAAGTTGGGGGACCCATGCACATCGTTATTTCAGTGCGGCGCACAATACGCCCTCAGCGATATCATCTGCGATGAGACAGGCACCCCACCTGCGTCCACAGACCTTCGGCCGGACCCTGCATCGTCGTGAGCGCGGGCACGGGCGTGAGCGGCGGCCCGATCAATACCTGTGATCCGAGCACGAGCTATTGCGATGTGACGGCCGAAGCCGGGACGTGCATCCCTTGGATCCCGCAGGGTGCGCCTTGCGCCACCAATTCGAGTACGTGCCAGCTCTGGGACACCTGCCAGGACATCTGCGTGCCGGTGCTCGGGGTGTGCACTCCGCAATGACGGGCGCACCCGTCCGCGCCGGCCAGCGGTTCGTCAGAACATGGCCGAGGAACGCCGGCGGAACGAGCAGCGCAGGTAGCAAGACGAACCCCGAAGCTGCTGGTGCGTGATCGCGTAGATCTTCGACGAAAGGCGGCGCTTGCGAAAAAGGCCGGACCCTAGGCGAGCGCCCGCGCCGCGGCCGGTCGAACTTAGAAGCAGTTTCCACCATCGCCATCAATCCCGGCGCCTCGATTGTGGTCCAGACATTGGTGTTCCTAGCGAGCTATGCAGTGGTGACCGCGATGACGCGCTCTTGGACGCAAGCCGCCCAATCGGTGCATCGCCGTCTGTTTTTGATTGATAACGCCGCGACTTCTCGAAGTTGACATAGCCGGGACGACTGGGGCCGCATGCGCCGTTGACGGGAGCGTCTGCGACAAGCGACGACGCGTCGACGTCCGACTGATAGAGGTCACGCGCGCCGCTTCTCGTCCTCCACGAAGCGCACGAGCGTCTTGAACCCGCGCCGGAAGTCGGCGACGATCTCGCGCTCGATGAGCCAACCGATGCCAAAGAGCCGCACCTCCACGTCCAGCTCCGCGATCCGCTCGAGGCGGCCCGCGCCCGCGGGCTCGCAGTAGATCCTGCCGGCCAACGTGAGGCGCTCGGGCAGCGACGCTGGTGTCCACCGCGCCGTATAGCGGCGCGTGGTCTTGTCGAACGTCCCGTCTTCGACGACCGACGGGTCACCGACGCCGAGCACCTTCACGATCGGAGCGGGGAGCTGGGCGGCCTTCGGCGAAAGGTAGAAGCGCCGGCGCACGGTGGTCTCCATCTCCAAGTGTTCGATCAGCCGATAATCTTGATACTTGCAGCCCTCGAGGAAGTACCGGCGGTTGAAGTCGTCGTTGAGCTGCAGGGCCCAGAACTCGTCTACCTCGCAGGCGATCTGGTGACGCAGGGTCAGGTGGATCATCGGAACCGCCGCTCAGTCCCACACGCACTTTACGAGCCCCGAGCGCCCGATCGCATCGTCGGCGCTCAACAGAACCGTCTGGTGCATACGCGCCGTCGCGACGATGAAGCGGTCGGCGGGGTCCAGGTGATTCCACGAGAGGCGTACCGTGTCGACCGCGATCCGCGCGGACAGGCCGAGGAGGTCCGTCCTTGCGTCCTCGATCAACGCCTCGTCGATCCACACGTCGTGCGGACGATCAAACTTCAGCTTGCCGGCTTCGGCTTTCATCGCCACCTCCCAGACGCTGATGGCGGGTATGCCGATTCGATCCGCCCGATCGATGGCCTTCGCCGCTCGCTTCCCCAACTTCTCGGGCTTCGTCAGTACACCCAGGCATGCGTGTCGAGGATGATCGTTTCTCGCCGTCCCACGGCGCATCGACGGGGGGCATCAGATCGCACTCGTGAAGGAGGCTGCCACGGAGAGATCTCGGCTTTCGGACGGTCAGAGGGATGACTCGCGCGACCGGCCGACCGCGCTTGGTCACGACGAAGGTGCGTCCGTTCTTCTCGACCTCGTCAAAGAGGGCAAGGCACTTGGCCTTGAACTCCGCTTCCGGGACCGTTGGCTCCTTTCGCCTCATAGTGTCGACCCTATCACTCGTGACCAGATCGGACCATGCGCCGGGTCGCGCTCAAGAAGGTCGCCAAGTGCTGGATGAAAGAGCCAGGCTTCAAGGCAGGCTACGACGGAAAGGTCGCGGCAAACGCGCGGCTTAAAAAAGGAGCGCGCACCTCTTCTGCGTCGCATAGCGCACCTGCGATACCCGGTGGGTGGCGTCGCCGACGCGCCGTAGCGCGACGACTGGTCCGTTCTCGGGCGGCTCCACCCTTCGCGGCATAAGCGCCATGGAGCATCGGCTCAAGCGCCGGCAGCCCCCGCGCCGCGATGCGATGCCGTCCCGCACTGCCCCCTTATTCAGGTTAATCGGGGGGAGGATCGAGAGCGGCCGTGAGGGCCTGCGCAAACCATGCGCGCAGGTGCAAAGCCGGCGATGGGCGCAATCCGGACGCCAGCCGAGAGGAGCACGGCAAGGACTCGTCATCGGAGGACCCATGACAGCCGCTGTAGGCACACTACGTGCTAGCGTGAAAGAATCATCATGACTCGTTACTGTGTTCCTATCGGCCTTCTCGCATTCATCTTCACGGCTCCGGCTTACGGGCAAGAGACGCCCACGGCACCGGTGCCTCAAACGCCGCCTGAGGCGCAACCGGCCCCTCCGTCCGCGACGCCTCCTGCACCCGTGCAGGAGGCCGCACCTCCCGTCTCGCAGAGGGTTTATTCCTACCCCGCGGGGTGCGGCTATCCCAATGCCGACGGAGTCGTCGTCCCTTGTGCTGGACAATGGGTCTACAGCGATGGCGACGGCTGGATCTGGGTTCCGGGCGGCGCGGTTCCCACCGTCCTCGACGGGGTTCCCTACGTGTACCTGTATACGCCGATTTACGGATGGACGTGGTACGTCTCTCCGTGGGGCTGGGGGCCGTATTTCTACGGCGCTTGGGTGCTGCATCCGTGGCTTCCCCTGGGATGGCATGGCGGTTGGGTCGCCGGGCCTGGAGTCTTCGGCCGCCTCGGCGGGCATGGCGCCTTCTCCGGCCGAATGCCCGCGATTCGTGGTGGAGGCGCCTGGCACGGAACGTTTCGGGGCGGTGGCGGCCACGGCGGCGGGCGCCGGTAGTCAGGCGGACCTTGGGTGTCCCGCTCCCCCGTGCCGGGAAAATAGGCTTTCCAGCGCGTCGAGCAATTCGTCCACTTGAGACGAGGGACCGGACGTTCCGAGTGGCGGGATCGATCCTTGCTGTCGAGACGACAACGTGCGCTCACTCTTTATGGGCCCGCTCGTTCTTCTGGGCTGCCCGACGACGACCGCGCTTCCAGCCTACGACCGGCTCAAGACCGCTGCCGCTGGAGGCGACGCTCGCGTCGATTCCTGGCGACTCTGAGGAGCCGCGCACCTACCGGGAGGCGACGCTCGCGTCGATTTCTGGCGAGTCCGAGGAGGCGCGCACATACCGGGCCGAGCTTGTTCGCGAGCTCGCAGGCGAGATCAAGGACAAGCGCGTTCTCGATGCGATGGGACGCGTTTCACGCCACCTCTTCGTGCCTGGGATTTCCATAAGGCGCGCGTATTGGGATGCCCCAGCACCGATCGGTTACGGGCAGACGATTTCCCAACCAACGGTCGTTGCCATCATGACCGAAGCGCTCGAGCTTCGAGGCCATGAGCGCGTGCTCGAGATTGGCACGGGATCCGGTTACCAAGCGGCGGTCCTATCGCTTCTCGCCTCCGACGTGTACACGATCGAGATCGTGAAGGAGCTCGCGGAGGAGGCGCGCGCCCGTTTGGTCCGCCTGGGTTACTTGAACGTGCATGTTCGGGCGGGCGACGGGTACAAGGGCTGGCCCGAGCACGCGCCGTTCGACCGCGTCATCGTGACCGCTGCGCCCGCGGAGGTACCGCAGGCGCTCCTCGACCAACTTCGCGATGGCGGGATTCTGGTCGCGCCGGTGGGTTCGAGCGACTGGACGCAAAGGCTGCTCCGATACCGCAAGATCGGCAGCCACATCTCGCAGGAAGATCTTGGCGCTGTTCAGTTCGTTCCGATGGTGACAGGCGACTGAACTCGTGCGCGAGGCAAAACGAGCCGCAACGGCGAATGCAAGCCTGTCGTTCTCACCGTACCTTGCGCCAACGAGTTGATCCCGTCAACGAAGGGACCGGGAAGAGCTCAGCTCGCGTGCGTACTTCGCGAGCGCGGCCGCCACTAGCCGGAATGCCCGATTGCGGAGCGCGGCGGTTTCTCGAAATGCCGGACCGTGGCACGATGGCGGAGCATCGGCTCCGCCCGTCTGCGCCGACGCGAACGAGTCCGTGATCGTCGGCTCACGCTCGTTCGTGAAAACGGTAAGCGCACGGTAGAGTCCTACCAGCGTTTCGACGTCGGCGGCGTGGCGGTGAAGCTTATCGGCGCGATCAAGGAGCAAGACCCGCCGCCGGAGCTCGTCGGCCTCTCGTTTGCGCCCGCGCCCGGCCAAGGCTCGGCCGAGAGCGTCGGCTCGCTTCTGGAGGCCGTCGACCGTGGTCTCGATAATCCCTTCCTCCCAACAACTTGGTAGCCCTCGAAGACGGCGTGCGTCCTCGCTTCGCATGGGCGGAACGTGCTCGCAGGTCCGCAGGCTCATGGCGATTGGGTCATGCGATCGACATGCCTGCACCTGACTTCATGCACGTCTTGCGTCGGAACGGAGCTCTGGCCTGCGCGGCAGTTGACGAAGTCGGGCGATCCGAGCGGTACCGGAGGTGTGCGACTTGCTTGCGTGACCTGCGACACGTTCACGGAGAGGTCATGACCACCCAGCGCATCCGAACCACGCATACGGGAAGCCTACCTCGACCCGAAGCCGTGCTGACGCATCTCGCCGAAAAACAGGCAGGTCAGCACGTCGATGCAGCCGCCGGTGAAGCGCTCCTCTCGACGGCGGTCGGCAAGTGTGTCGATCGACAGATCGCGGCGGGCGTTGAGCGCTCCGCGGGCGCGCGGAGGGCTTTCTCACGGCGGCCTCCCCCGGTGTCATCTCAATCTTCCTGAATAAGAGGCGGTTTCAAAACTTGGCCCACCCGGCGATGGATGGATAGGTGGATGGGCCCATGGC
>DASPUZ010000237.1:0-2439 GCA_035622635.1 bacterium
TGCACGCCATGGATGGCGCCACCGCCCGCCGGTACCGCGAAGTCGGCTGCACCGTCATCACCACCGTGGCCGACGCGGGCGCGATCGCCCGCGACACCGCCGCCCAGCTCATCCTCGCCCGGGCCTGAGCGCCCGGGCTCAGAACAGGGTCTCAGGTCCGGAGGGGATCGGCTCCGGGAGCGGCTCGACCTCGGGCACCCGCGCCCGCACGCCGTCGTGGAACCGGCGGGCCAGCTCGAGCGCTCCCACGTTGTCGGGGGGTGTGGATGAAGACGTTCGGGGAACGCCCTTCACGGCCTTGCCAGGGTGCATACGTCCACATCGCGCATCCGACGTGGAGTTCCATGGCCCCGAAGGTACCGCCAGCTACTGGAGCCCGGCGCGGACGGACGTGATGCGCTGGGTGTTGAACCCGAGCCAGTGCATCCGGCCCACGTAGCGCGCGTGCTCGACCTTGAGGCAGCGGTCCATGATCACGGTCACGCCGCCGTCCTCGGCGATCCGCGCGCCTTCCTCATTGATCACCCCGAACTGGCACCACAGGGCGCCGGCCTGGATTCCCGCAGCGTCCCGCGCGATCCCCGGCAGCGCATCCGGCGCGCGGAAGACGTTCACGACGTCCACCGGCTCGGGTACGTCAAGCAGGCTCGCGTAGCACTTCTGCCCGAGGATCTCCGTCTCGCGGGGATTCACGGGGATCACGCGGTAGCCGTGCCGCCTGAGGTAGTAGCCGACGAAGTAGCTGGCCCGCAGCTCGTTGTTCGACAGGCCCACGATCGCGATCGTCCTGGCGGTGTGGAGCACGCGCTGGATCGTCAGCGGGTCCTGGTACCGAGCCAGATCGGTCATGCCGTCGCCACCTTCCTTCCCGCCGTCGCGGCGACGAGCGCGAAACCCTGCTGCAGATCCCAGATCAGGTCCTCGACGGACTCGGTGCCGACCGACAGCCGCACCGTCCCCGGCCCGACGCCCGCCGCCCTCAGCTCGTCGTCGCCCAGCTGGCGGTGCGTCGTGCTCGCCGGGTGGATGATCAGGCTCTTCGCGTCGCCGACGTTCGCCAGGTGGGACCAGAGCGTCAGGCCCCTGATGAGGTCCTGCCCGCCGTCCCGGCCGCCGGCGCAGTCGAAGGAGAACACCGCGCCGGCCCCGCGCGGCAGGTACTTCTCCACCAGCGGCCGGTACCTGCTGGTGGGCAGGCCGGGGTAGGTCACGTTCGACGCCAGTTCGTGGGATTCGAGGAACGCCGCGACGGCCACCGCGTTGTCGACGTGGCGTTCCATCCGCAGCGACAGCGTCTCGAGCCCCTGCAGGAACAGGAAGGCGTTGAAGGGCGAGAGCGCCGCGCCCAGGTCGCGCAGGGTCTCGGCGCGGAGCTTCATCAGGTAGCCGTACATCCCGAACGTCTCGTGGAACTGCAGGCCGTGATAGGCGGGCGACGGATCCGCGACGACCCCGAACCGCCCGTTCGACCAGTCGAACGTGCCGGCCTCCACGACCACGCCACCGATCGAAGTGCCGTGGCCGCCGATGAACTTGGTCGCCGAGTGGATGATGATGTCGGCGCCCCATTCGATCGGGCGGCACAGGTACGGCGTCGCGAACGTGTTGTCCACGATCAGCGGGAATTCGTGCTCGTGCGCGATGGCCGCCACGGTCTCGATGTCCAGCACGTTCCCGCCCGGGTTGCCGATCGTCTCGCCGAAGAACGCCTTCGTGTTCGCGCGGACCGCCCGGCGCCACGCGTCAGCATCGTCGGGGTCGACCCACGTCAGCTCGACGTTCATCTTGCGCAGCCAGTGCTTGAACTGGTTCACCGTCCCGCCGTACAGCGCCGAGGACGAGACGACATGGTCGCCCGGCTGCAGCAGGGTAAACAGCGCGCCGGCCTGCGCGGCGATCCCGCTGGCGAACGCCACCGCGCCGGCGCCGCCCTCCAGGTTCGCCACCCGCTCCTCGAACACCGCGACGGTCGGGTTCATGATGCGCGAGTACGTGTTCCCGTACTCCTGCAGGTTGAAGTAGGCCGCCGCCGATTCCGGATCCTCGAATACGTAGCTGGTCGTCTGGAAGATCGGCACCGCGCGCGCGCCCGTGTTCGGGTCGGGCCGCTGCCCCGCATGCAGCTGCCTTGTCTCAAATCCGAACGCGCGTGCTTCCTCGGCCCGGGAAGGCATATCGGTCACGAAGGCCTCCTCAGAAACTCGCGGATGATGGGCGTCTGCCGCGCTTCCTCGAGCAGGAAGCAGTCGTGGCCGTACGGCGCCTCGATCACCTGGAACTCGACCGGCTTGCCGAGGCCGCGAAGCGCGCCGGCGATCTCCTCCGACGCGGACGGCGGATACAGCCAGTCGGAACTGAACGCGATCAGCAGCGTCCGCGCCGAGACGCCTTCCAGCGCCTTGGCGAGCGATCCGCCGCCGTATTGCCGCGCGAGGTCGA
>DASPUZ010000238.1:0-18631 GCA_035622635.1 bacterium
CCCCCCCTCGGGCGGACCAAGACCCCAAACCTCGACTCAATGGCCGAAATCGTCCTTCAGCAACTCACGAAGCGCTTTGGCGATACGCTCGCCGTACAGGAGTTGACGCTCCGGCTCGAAGCCGGCGAACTGGTGGCGCTGCTCGGACCCTCGGGCTGCGGCAAGACGACGACGCTCCGCATGGTCGCGGGCTTCGAGACGCCCACCGAGGGACGCGTCCTGCTCGGCGACCGGGACGTGACCGATGAGCCCCCCGAGCGGCGCAACTGCGGCATGGTCTTCCAGAACTACGCGCTGTTCCCGCACCTGACCGTGGAGCAGAATGTCGCGTTCGGGCTGGAAATGCGCAGGCTCGGACGCGCGGATGTCCGCCGTCGCGTTGCGGAGATCCTCGACCGCGTGGGCCTGCGGGGCCTGGGCCAGCGCTATCCGCGCCAGCTCTCGGGGGGCCAGCAGCAACGGACCGCGCTCGCGCGCGCGCTCATCATCAACCCGGCCGTGCTGCTCCTCGACGAGCCACTCGCGAACCTGGACGCAAAGCTCCGGGAGGAGATGCGGTTCTACATCCGATCACTCCAGCGGGAGTTCTCGATTACCACGCTGTACGTGACGCACGATCAGGCGGAGGCGCTCGTGCTCGCGGACCGGGTCGCGATTCTCATGCATGGCGCCTTGGAACAGTACGATCCGCCTGAGGAGGTATACCATCGGCCCAAATCGGCGGCGGTGGCCGGGTTTATCGGGCTGACGAATCTGCTCCCCGGCCGTGTGCGGACGTTCGCCGGGGATAGGCTGGTGCTGGACACAGCGGCCGGGCCAATCGGAGCCCGCGGCGGCACGGCGCTGCGCGAGGGCGACGAGGTGCTCCTGAGCCTTCGTCCTGAGCATCTGGAGATCGGTGACGCGGCGGCGCCCGCAGCGGGGCGCAACCGCCTGCGGGGCACGGTGCGGGAGCGGACGTTTCTCGGCAGTCTGATCGACTTCCGCGTGGACGTCGGACACGACATCGTGCTGCGCGTGCAGGGGCACGTGGGCACCAAGGAACGGGTCGGCGATCCGGTGATCGTGTCGTTCGACGCTGCGACGGCCTGGGCCGTGCCCCGCGACGGAGCGTAGGGGTGGCGAGCCTGCAGCGCGGCCACCGGGCGGCTGGCCGGCACCTCCTGATCGCGCCGGCGCTCGCCACGCTGGTGGTGTTGTTCGTCCTTCCATACCTGAACTTGTTCATGATCAGCCTGTTGACCCCGAGTCACCAGGCTCCCTATCTGCATGTGTTCACGCTCGAGAACTACCTCGGCCTGGCGCGAGACCTGCTCACCTGGGAAGTGATCGGCCGGACGCTGTGGCTTGGCGCGGTGACGACCGTGATCTGCCTCGCGGTGTCCTATCCGCTGGCCTACCATCTCGCGCGGGCGTCCCACCGGCTCCGAGGGGTGCTGATGATCATGGTCATCTCGCCCCTGCTGGTCGGCGTCCTCATCCGGACCTACGGGTGGATGATTCTGCTCCAAGACACGGGCCTCGTGAACCAGTTCGTCAACGCGCTTGGCCTGCGCAGCCTGCCCCTCATGTACAATACCACCGGCATCTTGATCGGCCTTGTGCACGTGTTCATCCCGTTCATGGTCCTCGCGATCGCCGGGACGATCCAGAGTATCGACCCGGAGCTCGAGTTCGCCTCGCGCTCGCTCGGCGCCGGCGCGTGGCGGACGTTCTGGCGGGTCGTGTTCCCGCTCAGCATGCCCGGCGTCGTGGCGGGGACCACCCTGGTGTTCGTGCTTGCGATCAGCTCCTATGTCATCCCGTCGCTGCTCGGCGGCTTCACGGTGCTGACGGTCCCGCTGTTGGTCGTCCGCACCGTGACGGAGCTGTTCAACTGGCCGGGCGGCAGCGCGTTCGCGATCATCTTCTTCGTCGTCTCGCTTGTCGTGATCTGGTCGTACTTGCGCGCAATGGGCCGCGCATCGCGGGCCGTCGGATGACAGGCACCGCGGCGGCGGAACGCCGGGCCACGCGATGATCCGCCGCGGCGAACGCCAGTGGATGAACTTGACGGTGGCCGTCCTCTATGCGTTCCTGCTCGCCCCCGTCGTCGTGGTGGTCCTCGCCGCGCTGAACGCCGGCACGTACCTTCGGTTCCCGCCGCAGGGGCTGTCGTTCCGTTGGTTCGTGGCGTTCGCCAACAGCCGCACGTTCACGGATTCACTGCGGTTCAGCCTCGAACTCGCGACGATCGTGACCGCGGCCGCGACGGTCGTTGGGACGATGGCGGCCCTGTGGGTCGTGCGGTTCGCCGGGCGATTTCGCACCACGCTGCGGGTGCTCATGATTGCGCCGCTCGCGGTCCCGGGCATCCTGACCGGCATCGCCCTGCTGATCTTCTTTTACGGGTTGGGGTGGCAAAAGACCGGGCTCGGCGGTCTCGTCGCGGGGCACATGTTGATCTGCGTGCCGTACGTGTTCCTCATCACGACTGCAGTGCTGATCCGGTTCGACCGCACTTTGGAGGAGGCCGCGCGGAATCTCGGCGCCGGACCGTTCCAGACGTTCTGGCGGGTAACGCTGCCATTGATCAAGGGCGGGATCATCTCCGGGGCGGTATTCGCGTTCGTGACAAGCTACGATGAGTTCAACATCTCCCTGCTCCTCAGCGGGGTCGGATCGACGCCGCTCCCGATCGAGCTGTTCGACTATCTTCGGTTCTCCTTCGACCCCACGGCCGCGGTCGCCGGCACGATCAGCATCGCGATGGCGCTGGTCGTTGTCCTCATCACCCAGAAGCTGGTCGGGCTCGAGTCCCTGTACTTCGGCGGAGGGTGACGGTGGGTGCGCCGACGGGGAGAAGGAGACCGATCATGGGATGGATAGACCATGCGGCAATTGCGACCGGTGTTGCAAGTATGCTCCGTGCCAACCTCGGGGGGCGCGACGGGCGGAGCGACACGCCTGCGGGCGACCAATGAGAGCGGCTTCCGCCTGACGACATCGAGGTCGTGTTGCGGAGGACGTACCTCGGGAGGTTGGTGGCCGACATCGCCCGGGAACAGGTCCCGAGGCACGTGGTCGCCGATGATCATCAGGACTTTGTCCTGCCGAGGCCCGACGTCTGGTTCGACGGACAGATCGTTATCGCCAAGGGTCGCTGGGTGGCACCGGCCGTCGCGGCCGCCCAGAGTTGAAAGCACGACGGAGGCACGAGGCACGTATCGGGAGGGGACACAGCATGGAGTTCGCACTGGGAACGGAGGCGTCGAGAGAGTATCTATCGTATGAGGTTGCGGCTGCCGCGCGCAAGCTCGTCGAGCAGGTGATGCTGACCAAGCCCGGCGAGCAGGTGACGATCACGGCCGATACCGCCAGCGATCGGCGCGTCGTGGAAGCGACGGCCAATGCCACGTTCGCCGCGGGTGCGGTGCCGGTCGTCTGCTGGTATCCGACGAATCTCACGAGCGGCCAGGATCCACCGCGGCCGGTGGCCGCCGCGATCGCGGACAGTGACATCTGGATCGAGTACGCGGCGGGTTACACGCTCTACTCGAACGCCTTTCGCCACGCCATGGAACGAGGAACGCGTTACATCTGCCTGTCGGGCGTCGACGTGGATCTCTTGACGCGCGCGATCGGCCGGGCAAACTACCCCAAGATGCTCCAACTCGGCAAGCTGCTGCAGGCGCTGCTGAGCAAAGCCAGGGTGGTACGGGTCGCGAGCAGTGCCGGCACCGATCTTGTGGCGGACAACGCCGGCCGGTACGTCCGGCATTCCGGCAAACTCGCCGACACCCGTGGGGATCCCATCATGCTGGGCGGCCAAGTCTCCTGGGCACCGCTGGAAGAAACCATTAACGGCAGATTCGTGATCGACGCCTGCATCTGGCCGCCGGCGGAGATCGGGCTCGTGCGCACCCCGGTGACTCTGATGATCGAGAAAGGCATTGTGCGACGCGTCGAAGGTGCCGCCGAGGCGCAGGCCTACGAGCGGTGGTTGGCCGCGTGGAACGATCCCAATATGTACCGCGTGGCCCACTACTCGCTTGGGTTCAACCCCGGCGTGACGAAGCCGACCGGCCGCATTGTGGAAGACGAACGGCTCTTCGGCTGCTTCAACGTGGGCATCGGCACCCAGGGACCGCAGTTGCAGGCCGTGGGCTGGAAAGCCTCTGCGCACACCGATTGCGTGATGCTCAATCCCACGATTCACCTGGATGATCAGCCGTTGCAGGTCAACGGCAAGTATGTGCATCCCGAGGTCGCTGCCGCGTGCCGCGAACTCGGCGTCTCGGGGTACTGATCCGACCACGTGGGGATCGGCCCGATAGGACGATGGGACGTGCGAGATCAGCGGTGCACCGGCAGGCGGGCACGCTGAAACGGACGGCGTTGACGGGCTGACGACGCAAGGACAGCCAACGAACCAGGGGCCGCGTCGATGTCGGGCGCGGCCCTTCACATGCCCCACACACGGCTGCGGGCTTCCGTGAAAGAGCATAATGGGATGGCAAGCGCGGAGGTGAGCAAGGATGGGTATGTACATGGTGCAATTTGCTTATACATCTCAAGCCTGGAACGCGCTTGCCAGGAACCCAGAGGATCGAGAGATAACGTTCCGTGGTCTCGCGGAGAAGATGGGAGCGAAGCTGATATCCCTCCATTATTGCTTTGGCGAATACGATGGCGTGGTCTTGATCGAAGCGCCAGACGAGGCGACCGTCATGGCGATCGTGGTCGCTGCGGTTTCCCCGGGACACGTAAAGGCCGCAAAGACGACTGTCTTGAGTACCGTGCAACAGGCGCTGAACGCGCTGGGTAGAGCAGGCGTTGCAACATACCATGCTCCACAAGGATGACCTGTCAATACCATCGCTGCGAAGATAACTCGAGCTTGCGTGCGCCAAGTGGCTGCATGAACGGCGTCCACCGACGACGGACTGGGGCCATACCGGCGGTGGCGACGTTTGCCGCGACGGGAGCACCGCGACGCCCTCAGCCCGGGCGGCGTCGGCCATCGCGCGCGACGTCTGCGGGAGGGCCGTGCTGAGATCGACCAAGACCGTTCCGGGCCGTGCACCCGACACTAGACCGTAGGGAACCGCGCACCACGTCCGTCATGGCACCGTCGTCCGCCAGTGAATACAGCACGACTTCGGACTGCGCGGCGACCGCCCCGAGCGTGTCTGCAAGCGACGCACCCGCCGCACGGATCAGCTCCGTCCTGGCCACGCTACGGTGATGGGAGCGGTCTTAGCTGAAGAGCGCGCCGATCAGAAGTTGGTAGACTTTGTCGCAACAGATGTCGGAATGGCAGCCACTACACTCGCCGCCCACGACGGCGATCAACCGCTCCATCCCTGTAGTGCAGGTGGCGTGAATTAGCAGACGCGCCGGGAGTCCGGCGCTCCCGCAGGTTCCCAGTGATCGGGATCAACCAGAATGGGCGATCAGGAATTACCAGAACGACCGATCAGATTGTTCCGGAATTGGTGATCGGGCTCGACCAGAATCGGTGATCAGGATGTTCCCGAACGAGTGATCAGGTTCAACCAGAGCCCGCGTCAGCGTCCGCCCGCCAGTATCGGCGGCAATAGAGGATAAGAAGTCGTCACAGTCAAGCTATTCCTTTACGATCCTTAAGGTGCTGTTCAAGACTCTTGAAGAACTGTCCGACGAGTATCTGCCCGATGCTACCGAGAATCTGCTGACCTAAACCCGCGACCAGGCCGCCAACCTGTAGTTGTCCTGCCCACGTGACAGACGTGCCTTCGCCCTGCGGCTCAAGGTCAACTATACCCTCGCCCCTTATGGCACCAGGCGCACCGGTACCATCGATGACGATCTTGCAGTGCGTGGGTGCTTGCTTGTCCATGATCGACAGCGTACCCCTGTAGGTACCCTTCACCGCCGCGATCCCGACGTTCAGCACGGCCGCGTACGCATCGGGTCCGGTCTCCGTGAGTTCCTTAAGGCCGGGGATGCACAAGCGTAGCACCTCCGGATCGTTGACCATTTCCCACACGGTCTCGACCGGCGCGCTGAGGGAATTCCTGCCTTCGAGTTTCATGGAGTCCTCCGTGCTTGACGATGCGCTGCCGTACCCGGCTTGGACTGAGCAGCTTCGCCTCTACCGAGTTTCGTGTACGGGCGAGTTCCGGTCGCCTACATCGCTAGGCATTGTTCCGAGGAGTGGTCGGCTTGGCGGTCAGCCAGCAGAACGTAGTTGAAACAGGTCGTGACGCTGAGTGTAAGGACTGCAGCTGCGGAGAAATCCCGTATCGCAGGGGTGAACCTTGACCGCCCGGTCGCCGGTTCATGATCTACGTGGCGCGCCTATCCCACAGGCCGGCCAGTCGAGCCATCCCACGGTCGGCATCAGGCAAGAACTCGAAGGCTCGAGCACGGGCCTCCGAGAGAGATGCACGGATTCGCTCCTGCTCCTGCGCAGCTCGGCCCGCTTGGAGTTTTCCCAGATGTCTAGCGGCAGTGATACCGGCTAGTCGCCCTTGCGCCGCCGCGATCGGTGAGCCGACGACGCCCGTGAGGCTTCCGGCGACGAAGAGGCCCGAAAGCGGGGTCTCGAGATCGGGCCCATACAAGGGTACATGCCCGCCCAACTCGGGAATGTGGACGACCGGGCATCCGACGGACAGGATCAAGTTCACGAGCGGGAACAAGCCGGCAACGGTAACGGCGGCGTCCACCTCCCATGTCTCTTCGCCACCCGGGATTATATGCCCGTCGGCGTCCAGGTCCACTACGCGTACTCCTTCCACGCGGTCCCTCCCCTCGATGGACATAACTGCCCGGCGTAACAGAAGGGGGATGCCCCAAACAGGTAGGCTGCCATCAAGGGATCGAGTGACAGCGTCGGGCTGGAAGGAACCGATGACGTAAGGCCCCGGAACTGGCGGTAGGATCGCCTTCACCTCGACGCCACCGAAGGTCAATTGGCGGGCGACCACGAGCGCAAGAGGGTCGATGCCTACCACGACTGCTCGGGTTCCTGGACGAATGCGATGTACGTTGAGGAGGAACTGAGCGGCCCCCGCGTTCAGGACACCAGGAAGTGTCCATCCCGGGAGTACCATCGGGTTCTGCGCGGCGCCTGTAGCCACGATCAGTGCTGGTGCTCGAATCACGTCAGGCACGGCGCTGGCGGGGTCCACCGGCGTGACGTAGACTTCCCATCCCGGGAAAATGCCCCACACGCTAGCCCCGGGAATTACGCAGACTCCCGCGGCTTCCGCGGCGCACGCCAAGTGGTGCGCCTCTTCAACGCCCACTTGCCACTCAACGTGGTCGCCCGGGCCAAACAACTCCTGTAGTTCGAACCTGAGACAGCCTCCCGGGACGGGCGATTCGTCCACGACGATCACGCGGACGCCAGCTCGAGCAGCTTCTGTTGCGGCGCTGAGACCGGCGGGACCGGCACCAACGACGACGAGATCAGCGTGTTCAACGCGCATTGGCATCGCCGTCCTCGACACATCGCTCCACCCGCATTCCCGGGCGGATGAGTACCAGGCACGCCCGCACTCCACGGACTCCGTCCACCGTGACGCGGCACGAAAAGCAGTGGCCGATCCCACAGTAGAGCCCTCGAGGGTCTCCCCCGGCTCCCTGCCCAAGCACGGTCAAGCCCAATGCCCAGAGCGCACTTGCGATCGTATCTCCCTTCCGTCCATGGATGTCCCGACCGTCGAAAGTGAACGAGATGGGCTGCCCATCCGGCGTGGCGCCAAGTACCGGGTGGTACGCTACGCGATGCTGTTCTGCCAAGAATCGCCTCCTCCAGTCTGGAACCGGCGAATATCGAATCCGCCGAGGATCTCGGGTCGACGTCCCGTGGTGACCCACTCCGCCATCCGCCAACCGAGTCCCGGTGCCAGAGCGAACCCGTGCCCGGAAAATCCTGCCGCGACTATCAGGCCGGGGTGGCTCGGGATGTCGGAAATGATCGGGAAATCGTCACGACAGAAAGATTCGGCGCCAACCCAAGCCCGAACGATAGGGACACCCGCAAGCGCCGGAAACAGGGCAACAGTGGTGGCGGCGCTCTTGGCCATGGATCCTGGCAACAGGCGAGTCTCGTAGCGATCAAGCGCTCCTCGCCCCGGCCACCCGCCGCCGATGACGAAGCCGCCTGTGGAGACTTGTTTCAAACTGATGCCATGACCGATCCACCCTAGCACCGCATCAAGGATGTGCGGGTACCTGGCAGTGGCCATCATTTGGATGAACCCCGGCCGGACCATCGGAAGGGGCACTCCGCAATGCTCAGCGACGGCTGGCGTCCACGCGCCAGCGGCGACAATCACTGTCGAGCACGGGATCGGCTCTTGAGAGGTCTCGATGCCGATGACACGCGCCCCATCGCGCCGGAGACCCCTCAGTTCGCATCCCCACAGGACACGCGCCCCTCGCCGCTCTGCCGCCAGAGAGAAGGCCCGCGTGGCTCGCATCGGATCAGCGTGGCCGTCGGTTGGGCAGTAGCTGGCAGCTACGATGCGCGAAGAGAGACCACGGACGAGCCGATGGAGTTCCTCGCCTTCGACAAACCTGACGTCGACCCCGGCGGATCGCTCCCGCGCAACGCGGGCTCGTAGACCTGCAAGCGATGCCGGATCGCTCGTGCAGACCGCCATTCCGCCGCGACGGTAGCGAATGTCCATCTCCAGTTCGTCGGCAAGTGAATCCCACATCCGAATACTTTCGATGGAGAGCGGTAGCTCGGCTCCAACACGGCCTTGCTGGCGAACACCGCCAGCACTAGTGGCGGAGGCGGTCGCTCCTGCCGGAGCGCGGACCCGGTCGATGAGAACGACGCTCACGCCCGCGCGAGCCAAGTAGTAGGCAATGCTCGCGCCGATGATCCCAGCTCCCACCACCGCGACGTCGGTCGATCTCACTCCTGCTCCCCTTCCTGTGGCGATGAAGGGGGGAGCGAGATAGTCCCCCGGGCCCCGGCTTTTACTTTCCAAACTACGTCCGCGTCAACGGTCCCTGCAGGCTCGGAAACGTCCTGAGCCCAGGCACCGAGTCGGGCGAGGGGAACGGGCCGAATCGGCGGGCGAAACGTGTGCGGGACTGAAGCTGATTCCGAATTCACCAAGCGCGCGAGTTCGAGAGCCACCACTCGATGACACACGATCCCTTGGCACGGGCCCATCCCTGCGCGGGTGATCTTCTTGATCGCGTTGACGTCCTTGCAGCCGATACGAGTGATGGCGTGATCGATTTCTCCCGCCCGGATCCCCTCACATCGGCAAATGACGAGATCAGCAACCGGTTGCCGCATATTCACGACGTTCAGGTCTCCTTCGCGTCCCAAAAGGACCAGGAATTGCAGCGCAGTCTCCTGCTACGGCCCCTTCCGGGTCTCGTGTGGGTCCCCTTTTGGCTGGTCACGCTGGAATGGGTGGATCGTGTTAAACGGGTGTTCTGTCCGTGGGTCATATTAGCTGGTTCTCTTCCCCGCCCCAAAGGCGGTTAGTGGACTGTACAGCAGGGCGCATGCTTAACGGCAGGCACCCTAATTCCGTCCTCGTCTTCTTTGAGTGTATCTTTACGTATGGTCGTGTCGATTCCTGCCCCGGCTCGATGATCGTGTCAACCGTCACAAAAAAGGATAAATCGGGTCGAGACCCTATGGAACAGGTCGAGAAGGCCTCCTACACTATACGAAATATGCCCGGAACGATGAGACTGTATCCGCCAGGACAAGGGGGGGGAAGTGGTAGCATGTCATCTCGCTCGAATTTCGATGCGGTCTTGAAGACTGTAGTAGCCGTAAGCCTGGTGGTCGCAGTTCTTGGGTTTCCCGGGGCATGGGTGCAGACCGGAACAGCTTTTTCCGCTCAACGCCAGGTCCTGCGGTACGTCGAAGGGACCGACGTGACTCCCATTGACCCGGCGTACTGTGTCGATACCCCGACCTCGTCCATCATTCACCTTGTGTACGACAATCTGGTTATGTTCCGCGCTCCGGACATGCAGGTGGTGCCGGATTTGGCAACATCTTGGAAGATCGGCGCGGACCGAAAAACATGGACGTTCACGCTACGTTCTGGCGTCCGCTTCACGGATGGGACGCCGGCGAACGCCGACGCCGTCGTATACAGCATCGAACGAGTTGCTAATCCCAAGAACGCTTCTCCGTATCGGACGTTGTTCGACGAAGTCGCAAGCGTGAAATCGCTCAACGACACGACCGTCCAGATAATCACCAAAGATCCGTATCCCTCTCTCCTCGATGCTCTGGGGCAAGTCGGGGGGGGAATCGTCAGCCCCACTGCGGCAAAGCCATATGAAGCCGACCCACGACGATTCGGCGAGCATCCTGTGGGCAGTGGCCCCTTCGAGGTAAGAAGCTGGGTGCCCGGACAACAAACCGTGCTCGTTCGGAACCCTGACTATTGGGGCAAGCCACCAGCCTTGGATGAGATTGACTGGCGGGGCGTCCCCGACGCGTCGGTGCGCGAGGCGATGGTGAAGAGCGGAGAAGCCGATATCATCGCCAAGGCACCAATCCAGGATTTGAATGCGTTGCGGAAGGTTCCGGGCATCAAGGTCTTGGCAGAGTCGAGCATGTACATGGTGAACATTGAGCTGAACAACCAAGCGAAACCTCTTGATGATGTCCGGGTGCGGCGGGCCCTCAACTACGCCATCAATAAGGAAGCCATCGTCAAGGACCTCCTCTTTGGATACGGGAGGGTGAACGACTCGCCACTCCCATTCGGAGTGCAGTTCCGGGTCGCGCTCACGCCCTATCCCTACGACCCAGCGAAGGCGAAGGCGCTGCTCGCCGAAGCCGGTGCGAGCAAGTTCACGTTGAATCTGTGGGCACCGCACGGACGGTACATGCAGGACAGTCAGATCGGCGAAGCGGTCGCAAACTACCTTCAGGCCGTCGGCATCACGGTGAAATACCGAGTGTGGGAATGGGCGCCTTACATGCAGGCGTTGAACGCTCCGGATCGTATGGCGCTCTTGCTCGGACGGGCGACGCCCGGCACGGACTTCACGATGACGCGCCAATATTCCAAGACGGCGTGGAACCTGTATAACATCGGTCTCTTTTATGATCCTCAGGTCGAGAAGCTCATCGCAGAAGCGCGCATCGAGTTCGATGAAGGGACCCGTGCCAAGCTCTACGCAGAAGCGCAGAGGCGCGTTTGGGAGGATGCACCTTACATCTTCCTCGACAACCAGGATCAACTCTACGCCCTTCGCGACACGGTCCACGGGTTCCAGACGCTGCCTGACGAATTCGTGTACCTGGAAGGCGTGCATATAGGGCAGTGATCATCGCCGAGGGGAGCCGAATCCACGGGGCCGGGAACTCGGCCTCGTCGGTTCGGCTCCACCGCCGGTGACGAACGTTGGGACGGTACCTCGCGCGGCGTCTCCTGGC
This sequence comes from bacterium, assembly GCA_035622635.1. Classification (GTDB taxonomy): domain Bacteria; phylum Sysuimicrobiota; class Sysuimicrobiia; order Sysuimicrobiales; family Segetimicrobiaceae; genus JAJPIA01. The sequence goes on from DASPUZ010000238.1 coordinate 11,408, forward strand.
CATCGTTCCGGTCCTCTTTGTCCTCTCACTCGTCTCGTTCACGCTGATCAAGCTCATCCCAGGAGATCCTGCGGCTGTCCTCGCGGGGATCAACGCCAGTCCAGTGGATATTGGAGTGATGCGCCACCAGATGGGCCTCGACCGGCCCCTCCACGTTCAGTATCTGAGATTCGTGGAGCGCGCCGTGGCCGGCGATTTCGGCCGATCGGTGCGCACGACCCGCCCGGTGAGGGTGGAAATCGCGCAGGGATTTTCCAACACCTTTCAGCTGGCAACGGTGAGCATCGTCCTGGCCACACTCGTCGGGCTGTCCCTTGGCTGCTTTGCCGCCCTTCGCCGATACACTATTTACGACACCCTAGCCATGATGACAGCCACGCTCGGAGTATCGGCGCCGGTATTCTGGGTGGGGCTCATGCTCATTGTCCTCTTCTCAGCAGACTTGCGGCTGTTACCCGCTGCTGGCAATGTAGGCTGGGCGAGCTTTATCCTTCCCGCGGTTGCCCTCGGGCTCAATTCTTCCGGTATCATTGCGCGCATGACCCGCGCTGGGATGGTCGATACTCTCTCCGAGGATTATGTCCGCACTGCCCGTTCGAAGGGCGTGACCGAAACAGCGGTCGTGATTCGGCACGCACTGAAGAACGCGATGATCCCCGCGATCACTGTTCTGGGGCTGCAGTACGGCTACTTGCTAGCCGGTGCCGCGATCACTGAGACCGTGTTTGCCTGGCCTGGCCTCGGCCGGCTCATGGTGGATTCAATTGGATACCGAGACTACCCGGTGATCCAGGCGGGTGTACTCGTTGTGGGGGTGGGCTTCACCCTGATCAATTTGCTCGCAGATCTCGGCTACGCCGTGGTTGACCCGCGAATTCGGTATGGGTAAAGCATTCGGGCTCTTCGCGGCCGCGCTCTTCCCTGCGCGATGACTCTCCGGCCACTGTGGATCAGGTTCCGGCGCAACCGTGGTGCGCTCTTGGGCGCCGCGGTCGTCGTAGTTTTCAGCGTCCTGGGGCTGGTGGCGCCCTGGGTCGCGCCGTACGATCCGCTGACACAGAACCTAGCGCAGGGGCTGCAGCCCCCGTCGTTTGCACATCCGTTAGGCACGGACGAGGTCGGCCGCGACATTCTGAGTCGGGTGATCGTCGGCTCCCGGATTTCGCTGGCGATCGCATTCGCCTCAGTCGGTTTGGCCCTCGTCGTTGGGGGATCGCTGGGGCTCCTGGCCGGGTTCTGCGGAGGCCGGGTCGATTCGGTTGTGAGCCGTCTGCTGGATGTCTGGCTCGCCCTTCCCGGATTACTGCTCGCCATCGTTATCATCGCCATTCTCGGGGTGGGTATCGACAATGTAATAATCTCAATCGCCTTAGGGGGCGTTCCGCCCTATGCGCGCGTGGCACGTGGCAGCACGTTGTCGGTCAAAGAGTCCGGGTTTGTCGAGGCCGCGCGAAGCCTGGGGGCGCCCGATCTCGCGATTATCTTGAGGCACATTGTGCCCAACATCTTGGCTTTTCTGCTGGTGCAGGCCACGCTGGGGATTGCCACAGCGTTGCTGACTGCTTCGGGCCTGAGCTTCCTTGGCCTCGGTGCGCAGCCCCCGACGCCGGAATGGGGAGCAATGTTGGCGGATGGGCGCCCTTACCTCATCAGCAACCCCCAGGTCTCGGTGTTCCCCGGGTTCACGATCATGCTCGTGGCGCTCGGATTCAACCTGTTCGGGGACGGGCTCCTCGAAACGGTTACCCCACGGAAAGCACGCTGACAGACCACGGCCACGGAGAGGATGGAACGTCAGAGCTCGGGCCGTCAGTGAGGCTGAGGGCCAGGCACCACCACTCCAGAACGCTGGCGGAGACGCCGACATGCTCGGCCGGAGACCGGTCTTCCTGACGGGGCTCGCGGTGTTTGTCGCGGGGTCCGCCGCGTGCGGCGCGGCGCCCACCCTCACGCTGCTCATCGCCGCCACGCTGCCGTCCGTTCCGTACGAGGCTGAGAGTACGACATCTTCGGCATTGGTGTTGGGCCTCAGCGGTCCACAGGCTGGCCAGACACCTCCGCGGACGCCGGACCGATCGCGTGCTCCCGTTCCTCGACGTCCGAGTACACGTATCGGCCGCCCCGCAGCCAAGATGCCCACGCGCCCAGCAGACTGACGATAACGGAGAACGCGAAGACCACGCGTACACCCTGCACGAAAGGCGGCGCGATCAGCTGCGGGAAAAACGCGCGCCCGGCGAGGTAGGCGGCCTCGCTCGGCGCAACGGCCCGCAGGGCGGGCCCGAGAAGCGTCGCGATGGGGTTGAATCCCAGCAGCGCTGCGAACAGGGTCGCCACCGGGGCCATCGTCGAGACGTGCGTGGCGGCGGCGCCGGGCACGCCGTGCGCGGTGAGCCCGTGCACGAGCGCTCCGGGCAATGATCCCGCCATCCCGACGATCAGCAGCGAGAAGAACAGGCTCATCGACAGCAACAACCCGGCGTTCAAGCACGTTGCGCGCGTGCCCGACGCGGCACCGCGTTCGTGTGGCGGCACGCTGTTCATGATTGCCGCGGTATTGGGAGACGAGAACAGCCCCTGCGCGAGCCCGCTCCCGAGCAGCAGCATCGCGAACACCGGGTAGGCGAAGTTCCCCGGCATGAACAAGAACGCCCCGAAGATCGATGCCGCGGCGAGCATGCCCGCCGTCGCGAACGCCCGCGCTCCGTACCGATCCGACAGGTAGCCGGAGATCGGCCCGGCGACCAGGAAGCCAATGGTAAGCGGCAGCATGTAGATACCCGCCCAGAACGGCGTCTCGCTGAAGGAGTAGCCGCGCAGCGGCAGCCAGATGCCCTGCAACCAGAGGATCAGCACGAACTGCAGGCCGCCGCGGCCAATCGTCGCCAGCAGCAGCGCGATATTGCCTGCGGCGAACGCGCGGATCCGGAACAGGTCCACCCGCAGCATCGGCTCACGGCCGTGCCGCTCGACCCACACGAACAGGACGAGCAGCACGCAGCCGGCGACAAGTTCGCCGATGACCGCGGGGCTCTCCCAGCCCATGAGCCGACCTTGTTGCGGCTCGATCCCGTACGTCAGCCCCACGATGAGCAGGACCAGCCCCGCGGCGAGCGTGAAGTTGCCCCACCAGTCGATGTGCGCGCGGCGGTACGTGGTAGAGTAAGGAGTTGGCGCGCCATGTGACCCGCCAGTTCCGGGGGGGAGCGGCCTGTCCGCCTCCATCGGCGGCTTGCAGCCTCCAGCCCATGGCAGCGTGCACCTGCGTTTCCAACTCCTTCTCATCGAACCGTACGTGCGGTGCTACCGCATACGGCTCTCGGACTGAGTTCACGTCAGGCTCACGAAGTCACCACACCCGAGTCCCCTGGAGCCGGTGAAGCCCGTACTCCTGGTACAGCCGCGCATCCGGAAACTGCTGCGTACCTTGATTCGTGCGCTTATGCCGTCGCGTCAGAAACCATCGGAGCCGATCCGCCACATACTGGTCGACCACTCGGTACGCCTTGCTGACCGTACCGTAACAGAAGTAGTTCGACCAACCGATCAGCAGCCGATTGAGGTCAGCGATCACCTCATCGATCGGATCCTGATTGCCACGACGCAGAATGCTGTGGACTTTCTTGCGTAGCCGCCGAGTACGCGCCTTGGAGGGAGCCGCTCCCAGGTACCAAGCCCCATTCTGCGGGTAATGCCGTGGCCCAAACGTATAGCCCAGGAAATCGAACGACGCGTTTCGCGCATTGACGATCCGGGTCTTCTCCTCATTCACTTCCAATTTGATCCGCCGCATCAGATCCTGCATCACCGCCAGAGCCTCTTTGGCCGTGCCGCGACACAAGATCACCAGATCGTCGGCATACGAGCAGACGTACGCTTGAAGCTGTTCCTCCCATCGTCGCCAGGCCAGAAGAAACCGGCGCATGTACAGCAGCGCAAGTAGCGGGCTAACCACACCCCCTTGGGGTGTCCCGCGGTGGCGATGCCTCCCTCCACGCCGGCGTATCCGCTCGCGGTCGTCATGCTCCACAATCGGCGCCTGTAACCATGCCTTGATCAACGCCAGCATTTTCCGGTCGCTGATCCGCCGAGCCACACAGCGCATGAGCTCCGCGTGTGGGATCGTCTCGAAGTACTGCCGAAGATCGGCATCCACTACATCCGTGTACCCGCGCTTCAAATACTCATGCACCTCCTTCACGGCTCCCACCGCTGACCGCTTGGGGCGATACCCCCACGCGTTGGCCGGTAGGTCGGCTTCGAAGATCGGTACCAGCACGAGGAGTGCGGCTTCTTGGATCACCCTCGTCCGGATAGAAGGAATACCGAGCGGCCGCGTGCTCCGCCCGTCCGGCTTTGCGATCTCCACTCGCCGCACTGGATCTGCGCGATACGTGCCTACCTGAAGCGCTCGCTGGATCTCCCGCAGGAATGCCTCGACCCCTGCCGCCTCGATCTGCTCGAAGGTCACTCCGTCCGCCCCCGGTGCGCCGGCATTCGCCCGCACGAGCCGGTAGGCATGCTCGAGAATGTCCCAACGATAGACCTTGTCGTACAGGGTGTAGAAGCGGTACTGTGGTTCCTTCTTCGCCTTGACGTACAGCCGCCGCTGGAGGGTCCGAATCCGCTCCGGAGTTGCTAGGCTCATCGCCAATCCCCCATCATCTCGCCTCCGTTGACGACACCTCAGAACAGAGGCGCCTTCCCTCCCTCCGCTTTCGCGGGCTTCATCGGTACTACACGCCTCTCCGTCACCTCTGCTCACGTGGAGCCCGAAGCTCCAGGATCGCCTGAGCAGAGGCTTCCCGTGTTGCGCGGCCCTCTCTCTCCCTGCGTGCCACCTCCACTACCCCGGCGAGACGCTCAGGGCACCGTCGGGTTATCTCCTGAGCGCAACGGCCTTCCCCGAGTTAGGGGCGGGTCGGCTCTCGCATCCTGCCTTTCGAGGCCTGCTCGGAGTCTCGCTGCACGCTGCAGCCCGCAGGGTCGCAGAATCTGGCTCTCCCAGACTCCTTTCCGGAGGGCTTCACGATAGCCCGTTGCCAGGCTCCCGTGCCTCCGTAGCTACCGAGGCGTCCCGACGATTCCTCGGACGGGATCTTCCCCCGTTAGAGAACTCGCGCCTTTCACGGCGCTCCCCAACTTCCGCAGTTTAGGGGCAAAACCCCCCAGTTTTCAAGGGAATCGGGGCCGACTCTTCACTACACCCCGACCGTCTCCAGGTGCGCCGGCAGGCTCAGCCCGAGGCGCTGGAGGAGGATCGCTTGGTGGACCGTAGGACGGCCGACGCACCGTTTGCGCAGTTCGATCCCGGTGCGAGTGGGAAGCACGACGTCGACGAGCCGAATCTGGCGGAGCTCGGCGAAGACCTGGCGCGGCTCCTCGCCCAGTCCGGCAGCGTGACACCATTGCCCCAAGGTCTTCCAGAGCACGTAGGCGAGGAAGCAGACGAGGATGTGCGCCTGGACGCGCTCCTCGGTGTGATGCCAAATCGGGCGGAGCTGGAGATCGGTCTTCTGAATGCGAAACGCGGTCTCAGCGTCCGTAAGATGGATGTACGCAGTCCAGAGATCTTCGGCCCGCCAGTCAATGAGATTACTGCGTAACAGATAGCAGCCTTCGCTGAGGTTCGCCCAGTCGCGCCACGTGGTGGACATGGTCCAGGAGATCGTCGCCGCGCCGCGCGTGTCAGCGTCGACCTCTACTTGAAACAGCTTCGCCGCCCGCGAGTTGCGGCCCAGCAGCCGCCCGACCCGCTGGGCGATGGTGACGGGGGACTGCGCCCGTTTCTGGCAACTCTTTGCGATCGCCTCGAGACCCGTCACGATCCGCTGTTCGAAGCGGGCATGCATGGCGCGTTCTTTGACCCGGCGCTCCGCACTCCGGCACAAGACGAAGACCTCATCGCCATCGGGGGCGGCACATAACTGAGCCTCCACGCCGTCGCGCACCTGCTGCCACGGCGCGGCCGCGAGGTCGCGCTCGAACCGGCGCAGCCAGCTCTTGGGCGTGCCGACGATGTAGCGGCGCCCGTGCGCCTTGAGCCAACTCACATGGTCGTCGCTGACCAAGCCACGATCCAGGACCCAGATCCGGTCGGCGACGCCATAGCGGCACTCCATCGTCTCGACGATCTCTTCGAGCGTGGTCACGTCGTTGCGATTGCCGGCAAACACTTCATACCCGAGCGGTAGTCCCTCGCGGGTGACGACCAGCGCGAGATTGATTTGTTTGCAGTCTGACCGGTGATCACGGGAATAGCCACGCTGTGCCTGGGGATTGCCCGCGGCCTCGCCTTCAAAATAGGTGGACGTGACATCGTAGAGCAGCAGATCATACTGCACCGCAAACAAGCGCCCCAGGCGGTCTTGGAGATGCTGCGCCAACGCCTCCTTGTGGGGGAGAAGATGGTCGAGCGCACGGTAGAGCCGATCATCATTGACTTTCGCCGCCGGCACGCCCAATAAATCCGGCAGCGCGCTCGTCTCATACCAGTGCTCGGCCACCCGCAACTCACTGCTCGGCTCGCAGAGGCGACCGAGCACGAGGATCGCCGCCATTGCCGCCCACGGAATCTCCGCGCGGTCGATCGGAAGGGCGGTCTGCAGGAATTGCAAGACCTCCAGGCGCTGTAGCAGCAGTACCCCCAGCCACGGGCCGCCGAACTCGCGCGTCCGTTCGATGCGGACGCGGGTCAGATCAACTTCGACCCATTGAGGCTCCGGCGATTCACCCGGCGCATACAACTCCTGTTGCTGAACGCGGGCCTGCCCGTCCGCGTGGGGCTCCAGCGCGACGCGCCCCTGCGCATCGAGCTCGCCCAGATACGCGACGACGCGCTGCCGAGGTCCACGGGCGGTGCGATAGGATTCCACCAGCGCCCAGTAACCGTGACGCTTCCCCTGCCACTGTCGGTAGCAGCGCCGCAAGTACATCTTCGTTCGATCATACCCGCAGCATCCGACAGTTGTATAGAGGGTAACTCTTCACTACATCGTAATATCGACCCATCCCACGACCGGCCATGCGCACAACATCAGAAAAAACGGCCCTTCCCCGCGGATGCGTCTTGCGGAAAGGGCCAGAAATTTCTTCAGCGAGCCTCAAACTGCGGAAGTTGGGGAGCGCCGTGAAAGGCGCGAGTTCTCTAACGGGGGAAGATCCCGTCCGAGGAATCGTCGGGACGCCTCGGTAGCTACGGAGGCACGGGAGCCTGGCAACGGG